>JAZUOC010000212.1:0-15143 GCA_045604465.1 Acutalibacteraceae bacterium | reverse complement strand
ATACACCAGCTCACCTCCTTGGCTCACAGAACGACATGGCTACGATCCGACTTTAACCATACCGGCTTTTCCGCCGTTAGGCTTCTTAAGCGCCTTTACTCTCGTATAATCCACAGGTACGAGAGAAGAATCCTTCGCCTTACTGTAACAGGCTGCAATCACAGCCGCTTCCTCTATGGACTGATCGGAAATATCCCTTCCGTCACCGAAAATAATAACATGAGAACCCGGGATTTTTTGCGTATGAAGCCACATATCGCTTTTCATAGCAGTTTTAAGAGAGAGCTTTTCATTCTGAACATTATTTCTGCCGACGAGTATACGAAAGCCGTCACTCGAGCAGAATTCCAGGGGCGGAAGCTCTTTAGGCGGTTTCTGCTTTCTGCCCTTTATATTCTTAATATATCCGCCTCCTGCAAGCTCCTGTCTTATAAGTGAAATTTCACTGTCTGTATCTGCACGTGAAAGCTCATCGAGAACAGACTCAAGATAAATTATTTCATTTTTACCGTCTTCTATAAGCTTCTCGAGCATTTTTTCAGCCGTCTGTGCCTTACGGTAATCCTTGTAATATTTCTTCTGATTCTCTGTAGGTGAAAGAGCGGGATTACAGGGTATTCTGATTATCTTACAGCCATCATAATAATTTTCGACCTCATAATAGCTGACACCCTTGGTAAGCCTGTAAAGGTTAGCGAGAATCAGCTCACCGTAGAGACGCAAAGTTTCTTTTTCCTCACACTTTTTCAATTCCTCGCTCTGAACTGCGAGCTTTCTAGAGGTACGCTCTATGAGATTATTTATAAGCTTTATAAGCTCGTGACCACGGTGATTAATTCTGTTTATTCTGTCTCTTTCGTAATAAAAATCATCCAGCAGCTCCGAGCAGCTGTTATATACCTTTACATTTAATCTGCCCGAATATTGCCTTATATCGTAATGGGACAAATCCTTGGGCTTACCCGATTCTTCAGTAAGCATATAAAATTCATCCGATGAATGAAGGTTATCCTTGATAAAACGTAATTCACTTTTCAGAATTTCCGTCTGCTCTTTAGTCAGTGCAGAAACCAAGCCGTCATCAAAAGTAGCCCTGTAGGCTATCTCTCTGGATACTACAGGCGAAATACCCTGCAGAGAATTCATAACTGCCGATGACAGGAGCTTATCGCCCTGCGACATAATTCTTTCAGTGATTTCCGACACATCTGAAGCTTCTATATCAAGCTTGCCCTGTGAAGGCGGAAGCTTATATTCTATTCCGGGTAAAATCTGTCTTACGGAAGACGTGGTAATATCTACACGCTTGATAGCATCGACTACCTTACCTGAGTTAATAAGAATCAGGTTAGAATATTTGCCCATTATTTCTATACAAAGAGTAAGCTCTATTCTGTCACCTATTTCATTCGTAGCATCAAAATCCACAAAGAGAATTCTGTCCATTTCCTGCTGTCTGATGTTTTTCACGAGTGCACCTGTGAGATGCTTTCTCATAAGCATACAGAACATGGGAGGAACCGGCGGATTATCGATATTATGCGATGTAAAGTGAACACGGGAGCTGTCAGCGCGAACGCAGAATAAAAGCCTGTATGAACAGCCCTTACCGCGCAGATTTAGTATTATTTCATCTCTCGTAGGCTGATTTACCTTGTCGACACGTAAGCCTACAGCTTTATTGAGCAGCTCATCTTTAATTTTAGATAAAAATATTCCGTCTAATGCCATAATTACACCTTAACCAATATATTTTACGGGATTTGACTGTATAAGAATAATACCCTCAACATCCGTAAATTTATTACATATCCTATTCTGCAAAGCTATAACGGACGGATTCTCTGTTTCGTAATGTCCGGCCGCAATAACCGTCAGACCCGAATCGGCTGCAGAAAGAAACTCATGGTGACTCATATCACCTGTCACGTACGCATCTGCGCCCATTTTTACGGCATCCGAAATAAAATCTCCTCCGGCACCTCCGCAGACAGCTACTCTTCTCACCGTTTTTTCACTGCAGGTCACACGACACACCGTGCCGAGCTTTTTCGCGACAAGCTTTGACAAATCGACGGCTGAACATTCATTTATATCCCCTATTCTCGCCATTGGTACAGGACAGTCTTTCGAAGGAATACCGACAGGATTTCTTATTCCGAGAATATCACACAGAATATCATTTACGCCTCCCTCGGCACAGTCAAAGCATGTGTGTGCCGACAGAACGGCTATGCCCTTTGATGCTGCCTCAAAGGCTATATTGCCCTTAAGAAAGCTCTTCTGAGCTTTAAAAATCACAGGGTGATGTGTAATTATTAAGTCGGTGCCGTTCAAAACAGCATCATTAAGAGATTCCGCTGTAAGATCAAGCACAAAACCGATTTTCTTTACTTCCCTGTCTTCGTCACCGACAAGTACACCGCAATTATCCCATTCGCACCGGGTAGAATAGGGAGCAAAGATATTAATATATTCTGATATTTCTTTAACAGTTACCATTATAAGCCTCCGAAATTTTTCCTTTGATCGAAAAAATTATATCACCTAAATTTTCTTCATCTTCTTTTCCGGCACTCATGAGAGCTGAATACTTTTTCTCAAGTGCAGTAAGAATCTTTTCAATATACTTCACGGTTGTTTCATCCTTGTTTTCCGTAAGCTTACCGAGATATATGTATGAACAGTCCTGTTCAGCCCTGATGCCCGTGTACACAGCGGAAATTACACAGTAAAGTCGCTTTCCGTCGGCAGCTGTCTTTTCCTCTATTATTTCGAAACCGTTTTTCATATAAAATTCACGCAAAACTTCCCCGTGAGACATAGGCTGAGCCACAATGTGAAGGTTTTCATTAAAAATCCACGGACATGCGGAAAGAATCTCTGCTATCAGATTTCCTCCCATTCCGGCAATTACTATATCATCGCATGAACCCTCAGGAATGTTTTTAAGCCCGTCAGATAATATAAGCTCTACCTTATCCGAAATACCCGAATCAATAACAGTTTTGCGAGCATTTTCCAGAGGCCCTTTGTTAATATCAGCGGCTACTCCTCCTACTGCGATTCCGTTTTCGATAAGCCAGGCAAGAAGATATCCGTGATCTGTTCCTATATCTGCGACTCTGCTGTTCCTTCTGACTAAGGATGCTACGGCAGAAAGCCTTGCGTCAAGTTTAATTTTCCCCATTTTAACCAACCGTCCTTAAGAAACAGAGCCACCCGAAAGCAGGTGGCTCGTTGTTGAATTTGCTTATTTTGAAGCAAGATATTCGTTGATTTTAGCTACAAGCTCATCAACATTTACGCCGTGAACAGCACAGGCTTCTTCAACAGTTTCGCCTCTTGATGCGGGACAGCCGAGACAGTGCATTCCCATTTCGAGAAAAAACACTGCAGTACCTCTGTCTTCATCGAGAATGTTACCGATAAGCATATCTTTTGTAATTTCTTTCATCATACTATTTTTCCTTTCAGGAGTTTATTAAGAGATTTTATTTCTTTGCAGCAATAGCAATTTTAGCCTTGGCTACGATGTTTTCTGCATCAAGGCCGTAAATCTTAAGAAGCTCAAGAGCAGGACCTGATTTACCGAAGGTGTCATTAACGCCGAGACGGATTACAGGCACGGGATATTCCTCACAGAGAGCCTCACAGACAGCACCGCCAAGACCGCCGATAATGCTGTGCTCTTCAGCAGTTACGATAGCACCTGTTTCCTTTGCCGCCTTGACAAGAATATCTTTATCAATAGGTTTGATAGTGTGAATGTTGATAACTCTGGCATCGATACCCTCTTCTGCGAGCTTATCAGCAGCTGCAAGTGCTTCAGCTACCATAAGACCTGAGGCGACGATAGTAACATCCTTGCCGTCCTTAAGAGTAACACCCTTACCGATTTCAAACTTGTAATCCTCTGAATTAACACGGGGAACTGCAAGTCTGCCGAAACGCATATAAACAGGGCCATTATGCTCAGCAGCAGCGAGAACAGCCTGCTTTGCTTCTACATCGTCAGCAGGGTTAATGATAACCATATTGGGAATAGAACGCATAAGAGCGATGTCTTCACAGCACTGATGGCTTGCTCCGTCTTCACCTACGGAAATACCTGCATGAGTAGCACCGATTTTAACATTAAGACCCGGATAAGCGATAGAGTTTCTTACCTGTTCGAAGGCTCTTCCTGCTGCAAACATAGCGAAAGAAGAAGCGAACACTGTATAACCTGTAGCAGCGAGACCTGCGGCTATACCCATCATATTTCCTTCTGCGATACCGCAATCTATAAACTTTTCAGGGAATTCTTTTTTGAATGCTATTGTTTTGGTTGCCTTGGCAAGGTCAGCATCAAGAACGAGAATATCATCTCTGGCACCAAGCTCCTTCAAAGCATTACCGTAAGCATCTCTGGTTGCACATTTAATTACATCTGCCATAATTACGCCTCCAATTCTGCAAGTGCTGCATCAAGCTCAGCCATTGCCTGTTCATACTGTTCAGCATTAGGTGCTGTACCGTGCCAGTCACACTTATCTTCCATAAATGAAACACCCTTGCCCTTTACTGTTTCTGCTACGATGCAGGTAGGCTTACCTTTGCATGCTCTTGCTTTTTCGAATGCTTCTTCGATTTCACAGAAGCAATGACCGCATATTTCAATAACATTCCATCCGAAAGCCTCGAATTTTTCCTTAATAGGATAAGGTGAGTTTACTTCGTCGATGCTTCCGTCTATCTGAAGCCTGTTATAGTCCACGATTGCTACAAGATTGTCAAGCTTTTTATTGCCTGCAAACATAGCGGCCTCCCAGACCTGACCTTCTTCGATTTCACCGTCACCGAGAGCAGTGTAAACACGGAAATCCTTTCCCTTGAGCTTTGCACCGAGAGCCATACCTACAGCTGCAGAGATGCCCTGTCCGAGAGAACCGGTGCTCATATCCACGCCGGGAGTGTATCTCATACTGGGATGTCCCTGAAGGATCGAGTCAGGCTTTCTGAGGGTTTTGATAAGATCATAAGAAAAGAAGCCTTTGAGTGCAAGAGCTGCATAAAGAGCAGGTGCTGTGTGTCCCTTGGAAAGAACGAAGCGATCTCTGTCCTCACAGTCGGGCTTTTCGGGATTTACGTTCATCTCTGAGAAATACAGATAAGTCATAATATCTGCTATAGACAGAGAACCGCCGGGATGGCCCGATTTAGCATTGAAGGTTCCTTCAATAACACCCTTTCTTACCTGAACTGCCAATTTTTTCAGTTCGAGTTTTTTGTTTTCTTCCATAAATATTCCTCCTTATATATTTAACCGTTTTCTAATATATGCTCAATCAAATCTGCAACCGCACCGTAATTACAGTGACAGGTTACAAGCTTTGAAATAGCTTTCATATCATCGGGTGCCTGACCGCAGCAGGCAGGAAATCCGACAGCCTTAAGCATTTCCCAATCGTTGTAATAATCACCGATTGCCGCTGTTTTCTCCTTCTCAACACCGAGCATTTCCGCGAGCTTGAGAACAGCATTACCTTTATTTGTACCCTCGTTTACCATCTCGTAGCTGAAGGGCGATGAGGCCATGAGGTTTTCATGAGTTCTCGAATTACTTTTCAGAAACCGCTCCACCTGCTTAATCTGGAAGGGTAAAGCTGTATAAATAACCTTATACCAATTATCTTTCGGAATTTCATCAAAATTATAATAATACTTTATAGGTAATTTCGCATTTATTGCAAGAATTCTCGCAGAGGGTGTAGGTCTGAATATGTAAACATACTTGTCTGAAATCACCTGGAAAGCGAGAAAAGGAAAGGTCTTTACACTTTTTTTAACAAGCTCGATACAAAAATCGTTAAGCGGACTTGACCAGACCATTTTTTCCTTCGAAAAATCATATATGCCGGCTCCGTTAATTACGACAGCCATTCCGTCGGGTATGTTCAGTCTTTTATAGTGTTTACGCATCGAATTAGGCGATCTGCCCGAAGCGAGCGTAAAATTTCCTTTATGTTCTTTAACGAAAGACTGTACAGCATCGTAATTTCTTTTAACAAGATGTCTCGATTTATCGTTAATAGTACCGTCGATATCCGATGCGATAAGCCAATCTGAAAAATACATTTTTTCTTTAGTCATCTTTTAACCTCCTTAAAAATGAGGTAAAATATTCAGGCAGCTCACTCTGAATCTCTATGTATTTATTTGTTCTCGGATGTCTGAAGCCTATAAGTCCGGCATGCAGACACTGTCCTGCGAGATATTCAATAACTTTTTTAGGTCCATAGACAGGATCGCCTGCCACGGGATGTCCGATGTATGACATATGTACACGTATCTGATGAGTTCTGCCCGTTTCGAGCCTTAAAGCAAGATGGGTAAAATCCTTGTACTGCTTAACTACACGGTAATGCGTACGTGCGTTTTTAGATTTTTTAACCGTAACGGTCATTTTCTTTCTGTCCACAGGATGTCTGCCGATAGGCGCATCTACCGTTCCGTCTTCGTTTTTAAATTTTCCGTATACTACACTCTGATACTCGCGTGTGAAGGAATGTGCCTTTATCTGTTCAGCGAGAGAAACGTGAGCGAAATCGTTTTTAGCTACTATAAGCAGACCGCTTGTGTCTTTGTCGATTCTGTGAACGATACCCGGGCGTATAACACCGTTAATGCCGGAAAGGGAATCCTTACAGTAATACATAAGTGCATTTACCAGTGTTCCGTCATAATTACCTGCCGCAGGATGCACGACCATACCCTTAGCTTTGTTAACTACCAGTAAATCATCATCCTCATATCTGATATCAAGAGGTATATTCTCTGCGACAATTTCAAGCTCCTTCGGCTTCGGAACTCTGACGGTAATCCTGTCACCGGATCTTGCTTTGTAGTTTTTGGTAATTATGAGAGAATTAACCGTTACGTTACCGTCATCAATAAGCTTCTGTGCAGCCGAACGACTTAAGCCGTCACAGTACATCGTTATTATTTTGTCAATACGCTCTCCGCTGTCTTCTTCATTAACAGCAAAAATCCGTGCATCTACCATCAGACATTTTTCTCTTTCTTGATTTTGTACTCTTTATAAACAGAATAAATCTCATAAAATATCAGCATAAAAGCACTGCATGTTACAAGACAGTCAGCAAAGTTGAATATATAAAAATCAACAAACAGAACCTCGATATAATCGATTACATAGCCTCTGAACACACGGTCTATTATATTTCCGAAACCGCCTGCCGCCATAAAAACGAGACAGACGTAATCAATACCGAAGCGGAACTTTCCCGAAAGAATAACTGCAAGAATACCCAGCATGCAAACAACGGAGGCTACAGTCATAATTTCGGTTTTACCGCTCATAAAACCCATCATAGCGCCGTCATTTTCGAAATAATGCAGCTGTAAAAAACCGGGTATGAGCATCTTAACGGAAATCGGCTTAAGGTATAAGTCGATGAAATATTTAATTATTTGGTCAATAATGACCATAGAGGCTATTGTCAGTAAAGCAAACAGTCGTGTTCTGTTTTTATTCATCATCTGAAAACCCGTCATCTCCGTCACTGCTTTCGATAACCTTTTTCAGTTCATCGAAGCTGATATCACTATCTTCGAGTGACTGTGCAAAAGCATCATTAAGTCCGTCGGCAAAGGATGAAAAATCAGTTCCTTCACTTCCTGCAGAATCGAATATCTTCGATATGTAAGCACTCACATCGGGCATCGCGGCTGTGGCACCGCCGGAAATCAAATCATCAGCCGCAACAGAATCTTTCTGCTCTTCTATATCGAAAGTAATATCATCAATGACTGTTTCCACATCAAAGGAATTGCTTTCCTCTGCTTCATTCTCGGCATTTTCCGAATCTGAACCGTACTCAGAATCTTCTTCATCAAGACTGACCTCTTCAAAATCAAAGGTAAATTCTTCGATTTCTGATACATCTATCTGTCCGGGCTGAATAATCTCGATGTCGGGAACGGTTTCGGGCTCTAAATCATCTACCGTAATTTCGGCCATTGACTCCGTGGCGTGCATAACTGCACGTTCTATTTCCGCTTTTAATCTGACAGCCTCAGATTTAATGGCTTCAAGCTCTTCGTTAGCCTTGCGGATTATCGAGTCAGCCTTATCTCTGGCAGTCTGCGCATCCTTATAAGCATCTGCTACGATTTTAGAGGCATTGGAATTTGCCTCTTCAATAACGGAAGCGGCCTTCGCATTGATTTCAGCCATATATCTTTCCGAAAATGATTTAGCCTGGTTCTTCGTCATTTCGAGCTCTGTTTTAGCATTTTCGAGAGCTTTCTCAGTGCTGCTGAGCTCCTGAGCGTATACCGACTGAGCTTCAGCTGTTTTATCTGCGATGATTCTCTGACCTTCGGCATTTGCGGCTTCGATTATTTCTTTAGCTTCTGTCTGCGCCTGTTCTATGCTTTTGTCGGAAGTTGTTTTTGCCCATATAAGTGCATCTGCTATTGCTCTTTTATTTTCGTTATATTCATCGATCAAAGGAGTGATGGCAGAAAGTCTTTCCTTTAAAACATTATTATCGTTATAAAGCTTATTGTAATTCTGAAATACTCTCTGAATAAAAGCGTCAACCTCACTTGCGCGGTAACCGCCTTTGCCGGCCTGTGAAAAGCGCTGATTCATTATCTGATTAGGAAGCATCATTGTAATCTCTCCTTTTATTACTGTTTTATCAGAAATTGCCGAAATCGTCGAGGTCTACCTGACCGTAGAAATCACCGTGAAGCTCCACACTTTCAGGCAGGAAAGCACAGATATTCTCGGTAAAGCGTGTAAAAATAGAATTGGTTACATACTTTGCACCGTCAAGAAAGTCCATAGCTCTTCTCTTCTGATCATCGGAAAGGAGTCCGAGATTAACTACAACCATAGCATTCTGATCAATCATAAGATTAGCTACATTTTTAGCATCATAAATATCATGCAATGCTATAAAGTTAAGCTTGAATTTTGCCTGTGTCTTAGCACCGGACATATTGTAAATATTGCTTTTAGGCTGCTGCTTTGCACTTTTGAACTCATTGACGGGCTTTTCAGCCTTTTTCTGCTTCGGAGCTGATTCACCGTATTTTACATATTCGGGAGGATTAATGGAATCATCGGAGGAATACCCGTATGAAGAAGGCTCCTCTTCATAATAATCACCGTCACTGTATTCGTAGCCTTCATCTTCCTCATATTCGACATCAGTCTCGTCGTATTCTCTTTCATCCGGAATGAAGTGTTCCTCAAATTTTGATTTGATATTTTTAACAAAGCCCATTTTTAGTAACTCCTTTTCAAATTTTAATATAATCTCGGTCCGAATACGGAAGACCCAATTCGTACAAGATTCGAACCGCAAAGTATAGCCTGCTCATAATCGCCTGACATACCCATAGAAAGAATAGATATATCAGTATTATCTAACTTTTTACTCTTTATGTCAATAAAAATTTCGTGCATTTTTGAAAAATATTTCATCAATTCAGTATCACTGTCACAAATAGGAGGTATACACATCAGTCCGCACACCTTAATGGCAGGAAGCTCCGCTGTCCTGTACAGTAATTCCTCGAGCATTTCGACAGGTATGCCTGTCTTGCTTTCCTCACCGCCGATATTCACCTCTATAAGACATTCCGTGGTTATATCCTTGGCGAGACTTCTTTTCGAAATCTCAGCGGCAAGCTTTAAAGAATCCACAGACTCTATCATAGAAACCTCACCGACTATCTGTTTAACCTTATTTGTCTGCAAATGTCCGATAAGATGTGACTCACAGCTGTCAAGCTTAAGATAAGGCTTTTTGGAAAGCAGCTCCTGAACCTTATTTTCACCGATAAGATCAATACCCTTTTCGATAGCACGGTTAATAAAAATCGGTTCTACAGTCTTAGTAACCGCCATAAATTTTATATCCTGAAGGCTTCGTGAGCTTTTAACAGCCGCATCGGCTATCTTCTCCCTGATAAATTCAATATTATAATCAATATTTCTGAAACGTTCCTCAACTGATAAGCATGCCATCTTCAATATGCATCCCCTTTACTATAATTTTATCATAAAGGTTAAGACTACGGTATTTATCGGTAGCCTCCTCATCGATAACCCTGTTACCCTCTTCGTCCTCTTTATATACCACATATCTGTTCGTGATTACATAATCGTCACCGTAGTAAGAAATGCTTATGGGAGTAAATTTTACATAATTACCGAGAGCCACATAAACACCCTTTATGCCTTCTTCATTCTCGACGATAGCATCGCTGCTGATTCTGTAGCCGCTGTAATCCTTAACAGTTATGGCGGCATCCTCTATTCTGAGATTAGCGAGCTTCTCATTCATCGATGTACACTGTAAAACCACGGTGATAGTATCTCCGTTAAGCTCGGAAACACTGTAAACCTGCATCGTTATGTCTTCTATGTTTTTTTCAGGGAAATCGACGGTTACATAATAGCCTGTCCTGATAACCGACGCATCCGTTATCGACGTGTCAAAGATGAAGTACCAGGTATGCTGAGCGATTATTTTACCGAAAGCATCTTCAGAAATAACTTTTTCTGAGTTAATGAGCTTAGCGCCTTCATTTACAGAGACCTTCTTATCTCTGACATCCTCGTATGATTTTACCGCTTCATAACCGTCTACGTTTCCTACGAAATAACCGGAATAGGATGATTTGATTTCACCTGTTTTTTTAAAGGTCTTTTTTACTGATTTTATTTCCTTTTTAACGCTTTTTATTCTCGAATCGATGTCAAAGCCGTGGCCTGTAGCAATCTGTTTGGTAGAAACCTTAGAAATAAAGCTGCTGACAGAATCGTCAAGAGAGGAAAGATCGCTTCCTTTTACGGAATTCACATAATCGTCCACGGAGCTATAGATGCTCGAATTAAGATAAACAACATTTACGTAGTTCAGCTCACCCTGACTTTTAAGATTCTCTAAGTCTTCAAGCTCAGCCTCGAGCTGCTTAAGCTTAAGATAATTTTCGGCATGCTCTTCTGATTTGAAGGTTATGGCAATAGTATCGTCCTTACCGACATTGGCACTGTCCGTCAGAACAGGTACATATACCTTATTACTATCCTTATTAAGTATAGAAATATTTTTACCGTTCTCATTTCTGTTTTCATCACGAACGGCAAAGCCTTTTACATTCAGCTTTTCCTCCTGCGTGTATCTTAACGCATACTCAAATTCAATCTTACCCGTGCTTTTAGAGTAGGCGTACTGAGACGCATATAAGACTGCAAGCACAGCAAAAGAGATAAGCATAATCAGTACAATTTTTTTATCCTTGGAAGAATTCATACATTAATCACCTGAATATTTCTTTATTATTTCAGCTGCAATATCTGTTATTTCATCACTGTTATTTCTGTCAATATCGATCCAATTTATTTTATCGTTACGGCGGAACCAAGTAAGCTGCCTTTTTGCATATCTTCTGGTTTCCATTTTCAGCTTTTCCACTGCTTCCTCAAGAGAAACCAATCCGTCAAAATAGGGCTTTAATTCCTTATAGCCTATAGCCTGTTTCGCCGTAGCTGAATACTCACTGCCGAAAAACTCCTCCGCTTCATGCAGAAGTCCCGTCTCAAGCATCGTATCGACTCGCCTGTTGATACGGTCATATAAAAACTGTCTGTCGGAAGCTGTCAGACCGATTACACACCATTCAAATTCACTCTCTTCGAGATGGGAAAGCCTTTCCTGCTCCGAGATAGTCTTACCCGTAGAAAGATAAACCTCGAGAGCACGGATGATTCTCTTTCTGTCGTTAAGATGAAGCCTCAGTGCTGTTTCCGGATCTGTCTCTTTCAACCTTTCGAAAAGATGTTCTATCCCCTTTTCGTCAGCTTCTCTTTCAAGCTCAGAACGGACATTGCTTTTATTGTAATCGAAAAAGCTTGTGTTTTTTATGAGAGTATCAATATATAAACCCGTTCCTCCGCAAACAATGGGCAGCTTACCACGGGAAAGGATGTCTTTTATAGCGTTTAGAGCATCATTCTTATACATCGCTACACTGTATTCATCGTTACAGTCAACAAATCCTATAAGATGATGTCTGATTTCAGCCATTTCATCTGCAGATGGCTTTGCGGTAGCAATATCCATATTTTTATAAATCTGCATTGAGTCTGCAGAAACTATTTCGCCGCCGAATTTTTTAGCGAGCTCTACAGCAAGAGAGGTTTTTCCCGAGGCTGTAGGTCCTGCGACAACAATTACCAAAGGTTTTCTCATTGAACTACTCCATTTTTACTGTATTCTGCCGAACATTTTTTCCAGCTCATACTTAGTTAGCTCGAGCAGAACAGGTCTTCCGTGAGGACAGTACCTTACCTCATCGTCATACAACACCGCTTCTGCGAGCACCTTCATTTCAGCAGTAGAATTCTTATAGCCTGCTTTAATAGCAGCCTTGCAGGCGGAGGTGTGATGAATTCGGTCTATTTTTTCAGACTCTATGTTCGTTCTGTTTTCAGAGAGATAAAGTGCCATCTCGACTATGGTATCCTCGATATCGTCACCGGAAATGAGCATAGGACATTCACGGACAATAACAGTACCTGTACCGAAATCCTCTACGAGATAACCTGCCTTAGAAAAGACATCAAGATTTTCTATTATAGTGTTATACTCATTTTTGTTCAGAGTAACTGTTATGGGTGTCAGAAGAACCTGAGAAGAAACATTATCCTTTGCGTTCTTCTTTATCTTGTTATAGATAATTCTTTCGTGCGCGGCATGCTTATCGATAAGACAGACTTTATTATCATATTCGCAGATAATATAGGTTTTGAACGCCTCACCGAGAAGCCTTAAAGGCCGTGGTGCAGGCTTAGTCTCAGTTATAACTACCTTTTTCTCTTCACTTTTCTGAACTGCTTTTTCTTCTTTTACAAAAGGCGAATTTTTAACCGTCTGCTCAGCCGTCTTGCTTTCAGCTCTGTTTTCCTTAGCAGGTACAGAAGCTGCAGCAGGTGCAGGCGTGCGCTTTTTAAAGCCAGAAACGAGATCAGGCTCATCGGCATCGGTGAAGCCTTTGTTTATGTGAACGGGAGAAGAAACGGAAGTACCGCTTCTGAATTCAGCGGAGGACATCTGTTTCCAAAAAGGCTTTTCATTCTTTGAAGCAGTCGCGGTCTGCCCGGCAGCAGCACCGGTCAAGGTCTTCTCCGTCGCCTGCTTTACAGGTGTGGGGACATCCTCCTCTACCATCTGAAGCTGTGCATAATCAGGCTTTGCTTTCTCTGTAAGCTTAGCCATTTTTACTGAGTCCACCTGGGGCGCACTGTCGAAATCTGATAAGGCACCCTTTACAGCATAATATACTGCTGCAGATACTTTTCTTTCATCACTGAAACGCACTTCTGTTTTAGCCGGATGTACATTTACATCCACAGTTTCAGGTCTGACATAAACATTAAGAACACAGCTCGGGAATTTGCCTACCATTATTGTATTCTTATAGGCGTTTTCCATTGATGCCATTATCGAGCGTGATTTTATGTTTCTGTTGTTAAGGAAAAAGTACTGCATGGCTCTCGACGGACGGGAGCAAACCGGCTTACATACATAACCTTTTACCTTTATTCCGTCAAGCTCATAATCGACTTCGAGAAGACTTTCCGCAAAGGTTCTTCCGAAAACAGAATAAATAGCCGAAAGAAGTTTTCCGTCACCGGGCGTGATGAGAGCCTGTTTGCCTTCTCTGATAAACCTTATACTGATTTCAGGATGTGAAAGAGCTATCTTATCCACGACATCAGCCACAGCATTAGCTTCGGATACATCACGCTTAAGAAACTTCATACGTGCAGGTGTGTTGTAAAATAAATCTCTTACAACTATGGTCGTACCGTTAGGACATCCGGCCGCATCATAGGCCGTCTGGACACCACCTTCAATGGTATAAGCAGTACCCATTTCCTCCTCGATGGTTTTCGTGAGAATTTCGGTACGGGAAACGGCTGCTACGGATGCGAGAGCCTCGCCACGGAAGCCTAAGGTAAAGATAGAATTCAGGTCATCGACCTCTTTTACCTTACTGGTAGCGTGACTCAGAAAAGCCTTAGGCACATCCTCTCTGCATATTCCGCATCCGTTGTCAGTTATGCGGATATATGTAACGCCGCCGTTTCTTATCTCTAAAGTTATTGTTGTAGCGCCTGCATCTATGGAATTTTCCATAAGCTCTTTAACCACTGATGCAGGTCTTTCGACAACTTCACCGGCAGCAATTAATTCTGCTATATGCTTTGATAATACATTAATTCTCGCCATAAAGTTATCGCTTCCTTTCTTTTACATACCCGTTTGTCTGGCTTTAGTAACAAGCTCATGAAGTGTAGTCAGAGCTTCAAGTGGGGTAAGGGTATTAATATCAATGTTTTTTATAGTATCAATTATCTCATCGTCAAGGGTTGACTTAAGAGAAATCTGAAGATTTGCTTCTTCCTGCTCATCAAAGACGATATTTTTCATCAGCAACTTCTGCTCAGGATTCATAGACTCCAGTTCAGCAAGAATCTGTCTCGCTCTGGAAACCACAGTATTCGGAATTCCGGCAAGCTTTGCAACCTCGATACCGTAACTGCCGTCAGCGGCACCTCTGACTATTCTTCGCAGGAAAGTAATGGTATCCCCTTTTTTCTTGACGGATATATTATAGTTTCTTATACCGTCAATCTGACTCTCCAGCTCAGTAAGCTCATGGTAGTGAGTGGAAAAGAGAGTCTTAGCACCTAATTTTTTCTTATCAACTATGTATTCAAGAACAGCTCTGGCTATACTCATACCGTCAAAGGTCGAGGTACCTCTTCCAACCTCGTCGAGAATAATAAGACTGTTTTTGTTTGCGTTTTTAATTATATTAGACACTTCGTTCATCTCGACCATAAATGTGGACTGACCTGTAGCAAGGTCATCTGATGCACCCACACGAGTGAAGATACTGTCAATTATGGAAAGCTCAGCTCTTTTAGCCGGTACGAAAGAACCTATCTGAGCCATAAGACAGATAAGAGCTACCTGACGCATATAGGTGGATTTACCTGCCATATTAGGTCCTGTGATAATGGAGCATCTGTCATCACCGCAGTCCAT
>JAZUOC010000211.1:0-30606 GCA_045604465.1 Acutalibacteraceae bacterium | reverse complement strand
TGAGGTTGATAGGTTGCATGTGTAAGTGCAGTGATGCATTCAGCTAGGCAATACTAATAGGTCGAGGGCTTGACCATATTTCTTGGTTCTATCAGACTACAATCCTTACTTTGCTTCCTTTGTTTAGTTTTGAAGGTACATCAGACAGTCTACGAAAGTGGGCTGTTTTTTTCTTTTTCTCTTGATTTTTTATCTCTATTGTGGTAAATAATTCTTGCGACATAAATTAAATATCAAATGCGGAGAATAACTAGGTAAAAGTGCATTCTCTTATTTAACTATATCCGTAATTTGATATTTGTTTAATTTGTGTCGCAGCAAATGAGATGCATTTTTCGGTGCGTCTCAATGACGCACTTTTTTTATTTAGGGAGGAATTACAATGAAAACACATTTAAAGAAAATCTTTTTGCTAATAGTTGTTGTTATGACAGCTATGGTATGCTTCACCTTTTCGGCGAGTGCTGAAACAGATGGGTATTATACCTATTCAGTATCAAATAATGAAGCGACCATAGTGAGTGTAGATAGTTCAATCAGTGGTGATGTTTTAATACCGTCAACTCTTGGTGGGTACAGAGTAACTGTGATCGGAAAAGAAGCTTTTTCTTTTAATAAAAACATCACGGATATAACAATTCCTGACAATGTTACCACGATCGGAGCTTATGCATTTAATTCTTGTTACGGACTTACCAGTGTAAAAATAGGTGACGGAGTCACCTCAATCGGAGAGGAGGCTTTTGAGAATTGCACCAATCTTGCAAGTATAATAATAGGGGAAAGTGTTACCTCAATTGGAGTTGAGGCATTTGATGACTGCTGCAATCTTGTAAATGTAATAATTCCCAACAGTGTCAATATAATTGGCAATGGTGCGTTTTCTGAATGTTACCGACTCACAAGCATAACAATGGGCAAAAGCGTTACCTCAATCGGAAATTATGCGTTTGCTTACTGTGACAGATTAACTGATGTGTACTATATGGGAACACGAGAACAGTGGAATGGTGTTGCAATCGGAACCAGTAATTCCAACCTTACAGGTGCAACGATTCATTATCATAGTCACGCCTATAGTGGAGTTAAAACAGTTCCTACCTGTACGGATAAGGGTTATACAACATTTACTTGTGTATGTGGTGAAAGCTATGTATCTGATTATGTCAATGCTCTCGGTCACTCAGGCGGTAAAGTTACCTGCACATCAAAGGCAAAATGTAGCAGATGTCAACAGTACTACGGCAATCTGAAAGATCACACCTACACTACCACCACAACCAAAGCAACCCTCAAAAAGAACGGTAAAACGGTGTCAAAGTGCAATGGATGTGGTAACGAAAAAACTACCGTTATCTACTACCCAAAAACAATCAAGCTTTCCGCTACCACCTACACCTACAACGGAAAAACCAAAACACCTTCCGTTACAGTAAAGGACAGCAAGGGCAACAAGCTTAAGAGCGGTACAGATTACACCGTAACCTACCCGAAGAAGAGAAAGTCCGTCGGTAAGTACACCGTAACCGTTACCTTTAAAGGCAACTACAGTGGTACGAAGAAGCTGACCTTTGAGATAGTTCCGGCTAAGGTATCTATTTCCAAGGTGTCCGCAGGAAAAAAACAGCTCACTGCTACATGGAAAACTGTCAGCGGTGCTACAGGCTACGAGGTAGTATATTCCACCTCAAAGAAGTTCACCAAAAAGACTACCAAAACCGTTACAATCAAAAAGGCAAAGACCAAGAAAACAACTATCAAAAAGCTCAAGAAGGGCAAAAAGTATTATGTAAAGGTCAGAGCATACAAGACCGTAGGTAAGAATAAGCTTTACGGTGCATGGAGCAGCGTGAAAAATGTAAAGGTTAAATAAGAATAACACAATGGGGACGGGTTCCCTGTGCTTCCGGCACAGCGGTAACCTGTCCCTTTGTGTGTAAAAACAAATTAAAAATGATAATCTTCCCTTGACATAATCATATATTGCAGTATAATCTTAATGTTTTATTATAATTTTGAAAGAGAAAAACATTATGAAAAAACCTGTCGATATGCTCACAGGAAGCCCTCTTAAAAGCGTTATCCGTTTCGCTTTGCCTATTATGGCTTCCTCGATGCTACAGTATAATTACAGCCTCGTAGACAATATAATAGTCGGAAGATATGTCTCCTCTGATGCTCTTGCGGCGGTAGGCTCTGTAGGTCCTATCGGCTCTTTCATCGTCGGTGCGGCTCTCGGTCTTACCAGCGGATTCTCTATCCCTGTGGCTCACGCCTTCGGTGAGGGAAACAAGAAAAAGCTCTCACATTACGCGGGCGGCAGTATAAGTCTTGCCTTTATTATCGGCCTCGTGCTGGTGATTACGTCACACATTCTTTCAGGTCCGCTCCTTCGTATAATCGGTACACCCGACGAAATTATCGGTCTTGCCTCAGCGTACATAAACATTCTTTATTACGGCATACCCTTCCAGATGCTTTCGAATAATTTTACTGCCATTTCACGGAGCGTAGGCGAGAGTAAAAAGCCTCTTTATTTCTTCTGTGTCAGCGTGGTGGTGAATTTCTTTCTCGACCTGCTCTTCGTTAAAGAATTTCGGTGGGGCGTGGAGGGCGCAGCAGTAGCTACACTGATTTCCCACATCGTCGCCTGCAGCCTTAACGGAATTTATGTCCTTCGGTTTAACCGTCAGGTCAGTATCACGAGGCAAGATTTACGGATAAACAGAAGTACTGCCTGGAGACAGATAAAGCTGGGAATTCCTGTTTCTCTGCAGTTTACGGTGACCTCGGTGGGCTCTATGTGTCTGCAGAGCGTGGTTAATTCCTTCGGTACGTCGGTTATTGCGGGCTTTACCGCCGCGGGCAGAGTAGAGCAGCTGACAAACATACCTATGTCCGGTCTCGGTGTAGCCAATCAGACCTTCGTCGGACAGAATTACGGAGCAAAAAATTACGACAGAATACTCACCGCTGTCAGGAAAATCTTTATGCTCGATGTATGCGTTTCTGTAGCTATGAGCTTATTGCTTTTCACTATCTGGGAGCCGGTAGTGTCACTTTTTCTTACGGAAGAAAACCCGGAAATTATGGATGCGGCATCGAGATATATTCTTGCCGTCGCACAGTGCTACAGCCTCGTCGCCATTCTTTTCGTTATGAGAAATACTCTGCAGGGTCTTGGCTTCACTTACGCCAATTCTGTGGCGGGCATCGGTGAATTTTTCGGCAGACTTTCCATTGCTTTTATCCTTACTCCCGTCTTTGGTTTTGATGCAGTGTGTTACGCAGGACCTGCGGCATGGCTCCTGGCAGATATACCTCTGATTATTATTTATCTTCATAAGGCACACGGCTTCAGAAAACTATTGCGTAAAAAAATTAAAACTATTAACAGTTAACAAAATTTTAATAATTCCTCTCCTTTTTTGTGCTAAAATTACTATGCAAATACACAAAAAGGAGATTTTTTTATGAATTTACAAAGCATTATTGACCAAAAAGACAAATATGCACAGTTTATGGTTGACGAAATCACTCATATCTGTACCAAGCTTCCCAAGCGTGGCCCCGGCTCAGAAGGTGAAAAGCTCTCTTGTGATTATATCGGAGAGACATTAAAGGAGCTTGGCTGTGAAAGAGTGAAGGTAGAGCCCTTCAAGGAAAATCCCGGCTCTTTCTACGGATGGATTTATTTCACCATCAGCTGTTGTTTCCTTGCACTCGCATCCTATTTCTTTATGCCCGTGCTTTCCATCGTATTTATCGCTATCGGACTTACTCTTTGTGTTCTTCAGTTCGGACTTTACAGAAAGACCGTAGATAAGTTCTTTAAGGAGCTCACAGGACACAATGTACAAGGCTTCAAAAAGCCTACAGGTGAAGTAAAGCGCCGCATAATCTTCAACGGTCACCCCGACGGTGCATGGGAATGGCCCTTTAAGTATAAGTTTACATATCTTGGCTTCGATATTCATATGATGATTTGCTTCGTCGGAGCCTTCTACACACTCGGTATCGCTATTGCCTCTCTTGCCGGTGCATTTGAAGCTAACCCTGACCTTGCTAAAACTCTCGGTCTTATAGGTCTCGTTTTCACTCCCTTCTGGTTCGGTCTTTACTTTATGTGGAATAAAAACAGAGTCGTTGATGGTGCTAACGATAACCTTTCCGGCTGTTACATCGGTATCGCTATCCTTAAGGCACTTAAGGAGCAGGGTATCGAGCTGGAAAACACTGAAATCGGAGTAGTATGCACAGGCTCTGAAGAGGCAGGTCTCCGTGGTGCCAAGGCATGGGCAGCAGCACACAAGGATGAAATGGACGATGTTCCCACATTCGTTTACTCTTATGACACTATCGCACAGTGCGAGCATCTTATGGTAAACTACCGTGACCTTAACGCTACTGTTAAGACAGATAAGGATGTAGGCGACTTGTTTATAGAAGCTTGTGAAGAGCTCGGTATTCCCTGTAAGAAGGGCTTAGTTCCTCCTCTCGGCGGTGCTACAGACTCAGCAGCCTTTGCACAGGAGGGAATGAGAGCTACAGGTATTACAGCTCTTAACCATGCACTTCCCGACTTCTATCATACGAGATTGGATACACCCGAAGCACTTAATCCTAAGTGTCTCGCAGACTGCTTCGCAGCGAGCGTAAAAGTACTTGAGAAGTTTGATAAGGGTGCTAAGCAGTAATTTAAGAAAAGAATAAAAAGATAATCTCCACCGACATTAAGCTCGGTGGAGATTCTTATATGGTGATTCATTTGTGTATTTTTATCAGCTTTTCTTTTTTATTTCATCTTCGCCACAGCCTGCATAACCTTGTTCGCTACAGGTATAGCGTGTGTATAGCCTATACCGCCGTTTTCGAGGCAAACCACAATGGCATACGGTAAATCATCCTTTACGGAAAAACCGGTAAACCAGGCGTGACTTTTGCCGTTTGAAACCTCGGCTGAGCCTGTCTTGCCGCACATTTCGAGTCCGGGAAATTTCTTTTCACCGTAGTAGTTTTTAACATTACTGCGAAGAAGCTTTCTTACCTTTTTAGCTGTTTCGGCGCTTAAGGTAATGTTCGTCGAAACAGGGGATACGACGGAGGAAAGGAGCTCCGAGGGGCTCGATACTATATAGGGAGTTATTGCCTGACCGCCGTTGGCGATGGCGCCCATAAACATAAGCATCTGACAGGGATTTATGAGGGTGGTATACTGTCCTATACCTGCCCATCCGATGTCAAGATTTGTACTGCCCGAGAGACTGAAGGTGCTCTTAACGGTCTTGACCTTACCCAGAGAAATGCTCTTACCGAAGCCCATATCCCTTACGGTCTGTGTAAGCTTGTCAGCTCCCAGCTCGATGGCAAGCTCGGCAAAAACACTGTTACAGGAAACATTCAGCGCACGCTCGAAGCTTAACTTTCCGTGAGTGCCGTTACAGATGACATCACCGTCACCCTTGCCCTTACCTGTGGTGTATTTGCCCTTACAGGTGAAGGTTCTTTCATAAATATCGGGAATATTCTCTATGGCACAGATAGCTGTTACCACCTTGAAGGTGGAGCCGGGTGTGAAAACACCGGTCAGAGCACGGTTGATGTAAATTCCGTCATATTTCCCGCTTGTATCGGTGTCAATGTCCGAAGGCTTGTTATAGATATCGTAGGTAGGAGCGGATACCATACAGATAACCTCACCCGTTTTGTAGTTGTAAACGAGAACAGTACCCTTGTTTCCGTTCATAGCCTTATAGGCGGCTGCAGAAACCTCTGCATCGATGGTGAGCCTTATGTCGCAGCCTTCATCAGAGCTGATGGTTTTATAGATTCCGTCGATGAAATTATAGCCGATAAGCTCTGCTCTGTAAAGAGTCTGAATACCGGTGGAGATAAATCCCTGTGAGTCGCCGATAACGTGCAGAGTACCCATACGGGTGTTTTTATCCTTATGGTAGATTCTTTCATTTTTGTTTGTAGAGACGAGAGCTACACCGTCGCGGTCGTAAATAGTGCCGGCTACAGTAAGCTCACCACCCGAATATATATGGCTGTTTGCTCTGTTGGATGCCCATGTGCCTCCGTTTACATAGAAGGAGTAAAGCATCAGCCCGAGGCCTGCGAAAAAAGCGAGGACAAGAAAAATAACTATATATGTTCTTTTGGTTATAGTCCGCATAATGCACCTCCTCAGTTGGTCTTGTAGATTTTCGGATATGCTCTGACGTCAGCCGCTTTAATGAAGGCAAAGAGAGCCCAGGTGCATATCATACTCGAGCCGCCCTGACTTATGAAGGGCAGAGTGACACCTGTAAGGGGAAGAAGGTCTGTGATACCGAAAATATTCAGACAGGTCTGGAAAAGTATCATAGCCGATGCCGAGCAGGCTGAAATGGAGTAGAAGGTAGAGGGTGCACTTCTTGAAGAAATCATAGCGTAGATAGCTATGGATGCGAAGGCCACCACGATGATGACACCTATAAAAATACCCATTTCCTCGCATATGAGACCGAATACAAGGTCAGTGGTGCTGGCATAGACATTTCTCAGACAGCCGTTTCCCACACCTACACCGAAAAGACCGCCGCTGACGGAGTAGATAAGAACTCTCGTCTGCTGATAGCCTCTGCCGTAGATATCCTCCCACACATGGCGGTAGGAAGCGAAACGTGCAGCGACGTGAGGGCGGAAATAGATTATGAGTAAGGCACCCAAAAGTGCGATGGCGCAGATGAAAACTATAGTTCTGAGATCACCTGACCGCATAAAGGAAATAACGATAAAGGTGAAAAAGAATATGAGAGCGGTGCCGAAGTCCTTCATAAGGAAAAGCACACCGATACATCCCATAGCGAAAATGATGAACATATAGATATTCTTAGAGGAAAGGAGCTTATCCAGAGAGGCTGCACCTACGAAAATGAAGGCTATCTTCACAAATTCCGAGGGCTGAAGAGAAAAGCCTGAGAAGGAAAGCCAGTTATAGGCTCCGTTTATCGCTCCTACGAAAAGACGGATGTAAATAAAGGAGGCTCCGAGAAAGAGAAGGGCGAAAATTGCCAAAGGGGTTCTTATGAACATAACTCTTTTAATGTCCTGTAAGTACCACAGCAGTATGTCATAGACGAGAATACCCGCCATAACGGTGATGAGCTGTTTGAACATGCTTTCCTTGTTTACGCTCGCCGTAAGACATAGGCCTATACCGCTGAGGAAAAAGGCAATGAACTCCAGCTCGAAGTTTACCTTTTTAACGAATATACGCATAATTCCCACATAAAACCACTCGAAGGAAATGTAAAAGAGCAGCTGGAGAATTATATTAAAGTATACCTTGCCGTCACTGAAAACTACGGGAATGAAGGACACGAGCTGAAAAACCGTAAGCATGGTAAGAATAAAGGCTCGGTCCACATATTTAAATTTACGGCGTATTCTGTCTCCGCCTGTCATAGTGGAGGCGGTCAGACCTTTTTCTAATCTTTTTTTACGAGTCATCGTCTGCCTCCTTCATAAAAGAGTCTTTCGTCACCGATAGCTATTATGTCACCGCTGAAAAGAAGCTGTGGAGAGGTGATAAGCTTGCCGTTCAGCATAGTACCCTTTCCGCCGGAACAGTCGGAAAGGGCCCATCCGTCCTCATAGAGAATGAGCAGAGCGTGTTTGTTGGCAGCACGGCGGGAGGAAAGCTTTATGTCGCATCTGCCCTTACCTATGGTAACCTCATTACCGCAGAGGATAAAAGCTTCTCCTGTATCCTTATTGATAATTTTCGGCTGTGTGGATTTACGGGGTGCGGTATGCTTTGCGGGAGTTTCCACAGTGTAAGAGCCGCTTTCCTCTCTTTTACGGTCGATGTCGTAAAGGGGCATTTCCTGCTTCGGGGGAGCGACGGTCTTATCTCTGCTTTTTTTCTTTTTTCTTCCTGCCTTCTGTACGGGATCGTCAGCTACCTCGAAACGGAGTCGGATATTTCCGAGAGTTATAATGTCACCGTCAGAAACAGTGGCCTTGTCTTCTACTCTCGTTCCGTTTACCTTGATAATGCTGGAGGTATTCTTACGGGAGGAGCGGGAGATCTTACCTTCGAGCTCGGCGAGCTTTTTCCATTTCACATAGTTTATGTTATGGATATACCATCCGTCTATTCTTCGTGTAAAGACAGCGTGAGTACGTGCCACATTGTCGTAGGAAAGAGTGATGTCACAGCTGGTACCTCTGCCGATGGAGGTTTCCCACATATTCAGAGCGTATCTTTCGCCCTTGACCATATCGATGATGTAGCCGTAGGTTTTTTCCTTCGGATGACCGAGCCAGAGGGAAAGGATACATTTTATTATAATAATAAGGGTTATTGCAGGAAGGATATAACGGGATATTGCCGTAACGAACTGCATAAAAGCCCTCCTTTTTGAAAAAATGATTATACATAATAATCATATTATGCTTCGGTATTTTTGTCAACTTATTTTGCTAAAAAAAGGGACTACCGCACAAAAATGCGGCAGTCCCTGAAAGTGCTGTTTCATTATTTTCCTATACCGAAAATACGAAGAATATAATCGAATAAGGAACGGAAGAAAGCGGAAATTTTATCCAGCAGAGAAAGGTCTTTATCTGCCTCTGCTGGCTCTCCGTAACCGGGAAGAGTTACATTATTGTCTGCGGGAAGCTCATCGGTAGTAAAATGAAGTAAAACGGAGCTGCCCAGGGCAGAAACAAAGAGGTCTATACCTTCGATTCTGGAAACAGTGTCACCGGCATAGGCGGTGAGATCATCGACGGTTTTCAGATTGAAATATGAAGCGAGATAGTTGAGAAGCATAGCGTAGTCTTCTGCTGAAACCTCTGCGAGAAGTCGGTTGAATATGGTGGTTGTTGCCGCGGTGAGAAGAGTATATTCACCGCTGAGGAGACCGTAGTTTTCGTCGCCGACTACATATTGCTCATAGAAAAAGCGTGCAAGCTCACGGAAGGTCTGTATGTCTGTTTCGGGGAAGTCGAGATTAAGCTGTCCGGCATAAAGCTCGAGGCTTTCACCGGTCATCGCATCCTTTTTGTAGACAGGCATGTTAATAAGCTCTGCGAAAGCCGGGAGAAGCTTTTCGATAATACCGCATATCTCAGCATCCTCGACGGGATCGAGATTAAGAAGAGCCTCGATTCGTTCGGTAGAGGTATAGGAGTCTATGACAGAGTCAAGTCCGTAGTGTGCACAAGCGAGTGCATAAGCCTGAAAATCCTCTGTAGCAAGGTTGTAGCAGTTTTCGGAAATTATTCCTTTTTTGCTCGTCATATCTACTGATTTCAGAAATTCTGTCTCGATTTTTACCTCATCACCGAAGGTTATGTTTCGGTAGGGAAGCGGATAAAGATTAATCGAAGAGGTGAGAACATCGTAGACAGTGACACCGTTTGAGCCTGTGTAAGCCTTAATATCCTGAGCGTGGGTATGACCTGTCAGATTGTATCTGATATTATACTGTGCATATATTTCGGGAAGACCGATTGCTTTGTCGACAAAGGCTCCGGGATGGATCATCTGACCGAAAACGAAGTGGTCGAGAAGATTATGGTGCATCATGGAAATGACCTTTTTTCCGTCCTTTTCAGCCTTCTGTGCCTGTTCGGTAATCCAGTCTCTTCTTTCTTCGTCGATGCCTGAAACTCCGTCGCCGGGCTTACAGCTGTCGACAGCTAAAAGTCTGTATTCATCATTCAGATCAACTACATAGGAAGCTGAGTTTTCATCCCTTGCTATAGCTTCACTGTAGCCGAAATCTGCATAATAGCTTGCGAAGTCTGTGGGGGTTATTTTGTCTTCGCTGTAGTAGTCGTGATTACCGGGTATTACGTAAACCCGCTTTCCGGTTTCTGCTTCAAATTCTGCCAGATAAGCCGAAAATGCTTCGTGCTCGCTTATAGTACCGTGATCAACCAGATCACCGGGGATAAGCAGGATTTCACTGTCATTTTCAGCCATTTCAGCGAAAAAGGCATCGATGATGAGAAGGGATTCTATCCAAAGCTGTCCGTTTCCGGAAACATGGCTGTAATCCTTTTCATAATAGGCATCTCCCTCGTAGCTGCCGTATGTAAGGTTATAGTGAAGATCGTTCGCTACCGTGACCTTTATTCCTTCATCTTCAGAGGCGGAAGCACCTACGGAAAGAAGGGAGAAAAGCATAATAATACTAAGCAGCACTGAAAAAACTTTTTTCATATAATATCTCTCCTTGTTTTATTTTCCTGTACCGAAGAAGCGCAGGATGAAATCAAATACCTTAAGTAAAAGGTTTACAAACTTATCAAAGAAGGTAAGCTCACTTTCGTCCTCGGGAAGCTGACCGTAGCCGGGGAGAGTAACGTTATTGTCGGGAGTTCCTTCATCGGTCGTGAACTGAAGAATGATTCCGCCGAGAACAGAAGTAATAAGGATTTCTATACCCTTGAGTCTCGAAACACCGTCAGCGGTGTAATTTATAAAGAACGAAGGCAAGCTTTTACCGAAGAAGCCGCAGATGTATTCGAGTACGGTAGCATATTCTTCGGCTGTAACGTCTGCGAGAATATAGTTTAGTGAAATAATTACAGCAGAGGTAAGAAGCTCATATTCGGTGCTCATAAGACCGTAGTTTTCGTCACCAAGGGTGTACGCTCTGTAGAAGAAAACGATGAGGTCTGCCAGAGTTTCGAAATCTGAAGCGGGAATCTTGACACCGACCTTTGCACCGAGGGACTCGATGCTTTTTCCTTCTTCGGTTTCATCGGCAGCATAGACGGGCATAAAAGCTATTTCCTGAACGACGGGAGTAAGCTCGTCCACAAGAGCAGCCATTTCCGGATCCTTTTCGGCGTTTATACGTAAGAGACTTTTTATCTGACTTGCACTGAGGTAGGAATCCATAACCTTATCGAAGCCGTAGAGCGCAAAGGTTTCTGCATATTCGCTGAAGCTTTCACTTGCCATATTATAGCAGTAATCAGTAACGATACCCTCGAGACAGGAAGCATCGATTTCAGTGATGTTTTCTGTTTCGATTTTTACTTTTTCACCGAAGGTAACTACTCTGTAGGGACAGGGATAAGCATTGAGTGTGCTTGTAAGAACATCGTAAACGGTAATGCCGTTTGCACCTGTATAGGCTTTGATGTCGTGGGAGTGTGTGTGACCTGAGAAGGTGTATTTGATATTGTATTCAGCGAAAAGCTCTGAAAGCCCTGCAGCGGGATCTACGTAGGAGTTTGTTTTGAAAATATCGCCGAAAACGAAGTGGTTGAGAAGGTTATGATGCATTATGGCGATAAGCTGTTTACCGTCAGCTCTGGCTTTTTCAGCCTGAGCCTTTATCCAGCTGATCTTAGCTTCATCGAAGCCGGGGGCACCTTCACCTGGGATGGTGGAGTCGATGGCGAGAAGTCTGTAGTCGCCGCTGAGCTCTGCTACATAAGATCCGGAGTTTTCGTCTACGGCTATAGCCTCGTTATAACCGAAGTCGGCATACCACTGCTTGAATTCGGGAACCTTCTGCTGCGCGAGAAAATCGTGGTTACCGGGAACGACGTAAACAGGAATTCCTGTTTCCTTTTCGAAGGCAGTTAGCTTTTCTGAAACGACCTTATGCTCATTCTTAAGACCTCTGTCGGTAAGGTCGCCTGAGAGAAGAACATAATCACTGCCGTTTTTTGCTGCGGCAGAAAGAAAAGAGTCGATGATAGCACCTGATTCGATGTGAAGCTCGCCGCTGTTTACGGAGTGGCTGAAATCCGCATCTGTGTAGGTGCCGGGCTTAGTGTCTGCGCCTGCCTTACTGTAATGAAGGTCAGTAGCGGTGGTGATAACCATTTCATCAGCAGCGGAAGCACTGACGGGCACGAGCGAGAACACCATAATTATGCTGAGTAAGACGGAAATAATCTTTTTCATGAATTTTTCTCCTTTTTTTATTAAATACACTCGACTGCTTTTCTTTCACAGTCAAGACCTTTAACATAAGAAGCAAGGAATTTTGCGAAGCCTTCCGCTGTTTCTTCGTCGGGCTCAGCTGTTACGCATTCAGCTGAAGCGAAGACCTCTTTTTCGAGAAATTCGGAGAGGGACATTTTTTCACTTTTCAGCGAATAGAGAGCCAGCAGAGCCATTCCGTAAGGACCTCCTTCACCTGCTGTCTTCATAACAGAGACGGGAGTGCCGAGAGCAGAAGCGGTGTATTTCTGGCCTACACCCGGATAGATGTAGTAGCCACCGTGTCCGTAAAGCTTATCGGTATGAACATTTTCGTTTTTGAAAAGCAGGTCCAGACCTATCTTTAGTGAAGCCATAGCCGAGTAAAGCTGGGTGCGGAAGAAATTACCGAGATTCATCTTACTGTCAGGTGTACGCATAAAGAGAGGTCTGCCTTCGCTGAGACCCGTCACGGGTTCACCTGAATAATAATTATAGGAGATGAGTCCGCCGCAGTCTGCATCACCCTCGAGAGATTTTTCATACATCATATCGAAGATTTTACCCTTGGATACATCTGCTCCTAAAGCTAAAGCAAATTCGTGGAAGAGACTGCCCCAGGCATTTATGTCACTTGTGCAGTTGTTGCAGTGTACCATAGCCACGGGCTTGCCTGTGGGAGTAGTAACCATGTCTATTTCGGGGTAAACCCTGCTTAAACTCTTTTCGAGGACGAGCATAGCAAATACGGAAGTACCTGCAGAAATGTTACCTGTTCTTTCCTTTATGGAGTTAGTGGCAGTCATACCCGTGCCTGCATCACCCTCAGCAGGAGCAAAGGGTATACCTGCTTTGAATTCACCGCTTTCATCGAGCATAAAGGCACCCATTTCTGTGAGACGGCCTGCATTTTCACCTGCCACGAGAACCTTGGGTAGAATGTCACGGAGCTTTTTGGTGAAGCCTTTTTCTGCAGTGAGCTTATCGAAGGTATCCATCATCCTTTCATCGTAGTCATTTACGGTGCTGTCGATGGGGAAAATGCCCGAAGCTTCACCGATACCTACGGCATTCACTCCTGTGAGCATATAGTGAACATAACCGGCAAGTGTAGTAACATAAGCTATCTCGGGAATGTGGTCTTCACCGTTAAGAATAGCCTGATAAATGTGAGATGCTGTCCATCTTTGGGGAATAATGAAGCCGAGAGCCTCTGTGAGTGCTTCTGAGGCTTCACCTGTGGTTGTGTTTCTCCAGGTACGGAAGGGAGTGAGAAGCTTTCCGTCTTTATCAAAGGCTAAATAGCCGTGCATCATGGCGGAAATACCCATAGCACCTGTAGTGGTGAGATTGCAGTCGTATTTCTCTTTTACATCTGCTTTGAGCTTTGCAAAACAGGAGAGAAGTGCCGTATGAACATCCTCTAAAGAGTAGGTCCAGTAGCCGTTCTCTAATTTGTTTTCCCATTCGTGACTGCCTGAAGCGAGGGGGAGAGAGTCTTCACCGATAAGAACTGCCTTTACTCTGGTAGAGCCGAACTCGATACCCAAAGCGGTATTTCCTTCGGTAATCATTAATTTTTTATCCATTTTTTACCTCATCTGTAATAAACGCTGCCGAGACGGAGTTCTTTTTTGAAGTCGGCGATGTTTGTATTTTTACCTATAACCACGGACTCGATGCCCATAGCATCTGCCCAGTCGCACATCTGCTTTGAGGTAAGGTCGTAGCTGAAGGCTGTGTGGTGTGCGCCGCCTGCTATAAGCCAGGCCTCTACACCTGTGTAGAAGTCGGGTCTGGGTACCCAGAAGTTAGTAGCTGTGGGAAGTGAGGGCATTTCCTTTTCTGTTTTTATGCAGTCAACCTCATTGATAATAAGACGGAAGCGGTTGCCCAGATCAACAAGTGAACAGGCAATACCCTCGCCCTCTTTGGAGGTGAATACGAGTCTGGCAGGATCTTCTCTTTCACCCATGGAAAGAGGCTTGCATTTAATGCCGATTTTACCGTCAGCGATAGAAGGACAGATTTCGAGCATGTGAGCCTGGAGAATGCCTTCCTTACCGGGGACAAGATTATATGTATAGTCCTCGAGCATAGAGGTACCCTTGGCGCCTTCCATACCCTCGGTCATAATTTTCATAAGACGAACCATAGCGGCAACCTTCCAGTCACCCTCTGCGCCGAAGCCGTAGCCCTTTTCCATAAGTCTCTGAATAGCAAGACCGGGAAGCTGCTTAAGAGCACCGAGATCGCCGAAGTGGGTTACGATAGCCTGATAGTTTTTCTCTTTGAGGAAGCGTTCGAAGCCAAGCTCAATCTGTGCCTGAACCTCCACGTGTCGTCTGAACTCTGCCGGATCTCTGTCTTCGAGAATAATGTCGTATTTTTCGTAGTATTCGTCTGTGAGTGCCTTTACATCTGAAACAGAAACGGCATCTACGCTTTCTGCGATTTCATTTACGGGATAAGCATCGATTTCCCATCCGAATTTGAGCTGTGCCTCTACCTTGTCGCCCTCGGTAACTGCCACGTTTCTCATATTATCTGCCACTCTCATAACTCTGATGTGACTGCTTTCGGCGATACCTACGGCAGTTCTCATCCAGGCTGCGATCCTTTCCTTTACAGCCTTGAGTGACCAGTGACCTACCACCGTTTCTCTTTCGATACCCATGCGGGAGAGGATGTGCGCGTATTCTCTGTCACCGTGAGCGGACTGATTTTCGTTCATAAAATCCATATCGATGGTGTCGTAGGGAATTTCTTCATTGAACTGAGTATGTAAATGAAGGAGAGGCTTTCTGTACTCCTGATGGCCTAAGATCCAGCTTTTGGCAGGAGAGAAGGTATGCATCCAGGTGATGACACCTGCACAGCTTTCATCTACATTTGCTTCGTTGAAGGTCTTTCTGATGAGCTCGTTTGTGATAAGAGTGGGCTTCCATACTACTTCGTAGGGAAGAATGCCGCTTTTATTGAGTTCGTTTACGATGATTTTTGAGTGTTCTGCTACGTTGCGGAGACATTCGTCACCGTAAAGGTCCTGTGAACCTGTGCAGAACCAGAATTTATATGCTTTCATTTTGTTTCCTCCTCGGATATAATTCTACAGGATAATAATACCATTTAACGGATAAAAATGTCAATAAAAAAGCAAATAAAAATCCCTCGGTTTTGTTCTACCGAGGGGCATAAGTGCCTTTGAATTTTAGTTGAAATTTATTGCGCCGAAGATTTTTTTACCCTTACCATAACCTTACTCATAGGCCTGTACAGAAGCATCATCAGTGTAAAATTCGCCGCACCGTGGACAAGATCCCAGGGAATACCTGCTATCCACCAGGAGAAGGCGGCAGGAATACTGCCTAAAAAGATTGACTTGCTCAGCGTACAGAGGAAGCCGAAGCTCAGACCGAAGAAGCCTGAGATGAGTGCCCACGTGAGAGGCTCATCACTTTTTCTGAAAATCTTCGTCAGAAAAACGAGGAGAGGCCAGGCGTAAAGGTACATTACCCACCAATCTCCGAAACCGAATATAGCTCCTTCGATGAGTATGAATACGGGAACGACGAAGTATACCTTATTTCCGAAATGCTTTGAGAACATAATAAGCCAGAAGGAGGTGAGCTCGATGTTCGGAAGCTCCATCATAGCAACCTTGCACACCTCGATAACAGCTACCATTATGCCTACGAGAGCTATATCAAAAACGGAAGTTTTTTTCATATCAGTAGGTGCTGTAAACTATTCTGAAGGCATCACCGTCATTTACGGGCTGTTCCGAAACACCGTAGTTACAGTATTCGCCGTTTACATAAAAAGCCCAGTAGGAGGAATCCACATTAAAGTCGGCAACCTCGCCGTTGACTTCGCTTACGGTAAAGCCGTACTCACTGTCATAGCCGTCAAAGGTGAGACCCTCTGCTTCTTCCATGGCACCCATAAGATATTCCGCGTCGGTTTTTACCTCGTAAAGAGTGGAGGTTTCGCTTTTATTCACGACCTCGATAGTGATTTCTTTGACTCCTTCCGTGGGCTTTTCGCTGAAGGCAGAGTATGCGAAAATCATACCTGCTACAAGCACTGCCGCAAGAAGGATAGCGATAATGTGTTTCTTTTTCATTCTTTTTATTTCCTTTCTTTTAAAATGTCTGTCAATAAAAGATTGTGAGCAGACATTCTTCAGAAAACAAAAAACGACCGTTAAAGGTCGCAAAGGCACACAGTTATCCTGAGGTGACATTTATGCCACCTTAAAAATGTCCTTGCGTTAAGCCGGTTACTCGCAGCTCCACAATATCGTTACGGCAGGTCTTCTGACTTCGGCTTTCATCACCCTTTTCCGTCTTCTCATCCCGGGGGACAATGACATATTGGAAAAAGACTCCTTCCTTACAGCGACGAGTTCGTGAGGGACTTTCACCCTGCTTCCCTTTTCACCTGACGGCAAGTTTATCTTATCCGCCCGACACCTGTAACGTTTTTATTAACTTTTTAGTCGGAAGAGCTTTTCAGCTTTCCGCAGAGTTAAAATATCATATTTTTTTTCTTATGTCAAGGCGGTTTTTCTTGACTAAAGGCAAAGTTTCATTTATACTTATAATGTATAATTATATATAAGAGGAAACGTGTATGAAACCCATTACCGAAAAAGCGAAAGAAAATATTATCGTAGTAGCTCACCGCGGAGCCTGCGGAGGCAATATACCCTGTAACACGATGGCTTCCTATGAAATCGCACTTAAACAGGGTGCGGATATGATAGAAGCTGATGTGAGTGTCAGCGGTGACGGAAAGCTTTATCTTTTTCATCCTATGAAGGAATACGCTCATTTCGGTAAGTTTATTTATTTCGGTGCCTTGCCTTTAAGCGTAATCAAAAAACAGCACTATGTGAATTATGACCGAACGAAAACACAGTTTACGGTTCCTGACTTCGATGAATTTCTCGATCGCTTTAAGGACAGATGCTACATAAATATCGATAAATTCTGGTCTGCTCCCGAAAAGATATATAAGGCGATAAAGGCTCACGGAATGACTGAGCAGTGTCTTGTCAAAAGTAAGCCCTCGGAGAAGGTATTTTCCCTTCTGGAAAATCTCGCTCCCGATCTGCCTTTTATACCTATCGTAAAAGAAAAACATACCTGTCACGGAGAGCTTATGAAAAGGAATATAAACTATGTCGGTGCGGAGGTGCTTTTCAGAGAGGATACCTCTTATCTCGCCTCGGAGGAGTTTATAGATAAAATGCATTCCGACGGGAAGCTCCTGTGGGCAAATTCCATTATCTACGACTACCGTCAGCAGCTGTCGGGCGGTCACAGTGACGACAGTGCTCTCACTGTGAGTGAAGACTACGGATGGGGCTGGCTGGCAGACAGAGACTTCGATTTTATCCAGACAGACTGGACAATGATGCTCGTCGATTACCTTAAAAGGACAGACAGATATTACAGAAAAGGAGAATAAAAATGAAAAACAAGCTGGTTATTTTTGACTGCTTCGGTGTAATCTTCGATGAAATAGCACCGCCTTTTTTCAGAAGACACTTCGACGAAGAAACCGCTAAGGTGCTTAAAGATAAATATTTTATTCCCGCCGATCTCGGTGAGATTACCCGTGAAGAGCTTTTTGACCGTATGTCGCTTGAGCTCGGAATGAAAAAGGAGGATATTCTCCGTGAATGGGACGAGCTTATTTATCTTCGCCCTTATATGGTAGAGGAAATCAAAAAAATCCGTGAAAAGGCCGATGTGGCGCTTCTTTCCAACGCACCCTTAGGCTTTGTGGAAAAGCTTTTCGAGGAAAACGGAATTACAGAGCTTTTCGACAAGATGTTCATTTCCTGTAACCTTAAAATAGCTAAGCCTGACCCGAAGATTTATCTTCACTGTGTCGCCTCCTTCGGCAAGATATATGAGGAAATTTATATGGTTGATGACAGCTTGCCCAATGTGGAAAGGCTCGGTGAAATAGGTATTACAGGCGTACACTTCAAAGGTGCGGAAAGTCTTCGTCATATAAAGCTATGACAGAATTAAAATACACAACTCTCATAAAAGGAGATTCTAAAATGGAAAACGGTAAAACCTCTATTATTAAAAAAATTACAGCCCTGGTGATGGCGCTTCTTATGGCTTTCACTGCAGGCTTTACTCCTTCACTTGCAGCAGAGGGTGAAGAGGAAACAGAGAAGGAATATATCGCTGCTATCGGTGAGACCCTCTATGAAAGCTTACAGCAGGCAGTTAATGAGGCAGAAAACGGTGCGATTGTTGTTCTGTCAGCCGATGCAGAGGGTGACGGCATTTTCGTTCCTGCAAATAAGGACATCACCTTAGATTTCGGTGGCTTTACATATACGGTAAACGGAACCCTCGTCGGCTCCGAAGGCTCGGAAACACAGGGTATGCATCTGGAAAAGGGAGCAAGAGTAGCTCTTAAAAACGGTACACTCAAGGCCGGCAGAGATATGAGAATTCTCGTACAGAATTACTGTGACCTTACATTAGAGGATATGACACTCGATGCAGAAGAAATCGACGGTGTATACACACTTTCCGATAACTTCGGTAATGTGGTAATCAAGGGTGAAAGTAATATTCTGAGTAAAAATGTAGCCTTCGATCTTTATTATAATATGATGGGTGCATATTCAGAGGGTGTAAGCGTAACCTTCGACGAAACATTTACAGGTACGGTAAAGGGTGACATAGAATACGGTGCAGAGGTACTCACGGAAAATTGGACAGAAAAGACAGTGCTTACAGTAAACGGCGGTATCTTCCTCGGTGAAATAGTAAACCTTAACGAAAATGAGCTTTATGCAGGTGATATGAATATCGTTCTTTACGGAGGTTCTTTCATCAGTCCCATATATGAGCAGTGGTGTGCCGAAGGAAGCGAGCCTACAGTTTTCGGTGACGGAACCTACGGTCCCTGCTTCCATGACTTTACGGAAAAGATCGAAGATGCAGACCATTTCCGTGCGGAGGCATCCTGTGAAAAGGGAAATGTTTATTATTATGACTGCAGTAAGTGTGTGAAGATGGGTGCTGATACCTTCGATGACGGTAAAAAGCTCGGGCACAGCTTCACATTGTATATTTCAAATAATGACGGAACCTGCATCAAAGATTCCACAGCTACAGCTGTCTGTGACAGACAGGGCTGTAACAGTGTTCATACTGTCGCGGTAAAAGATACCGGAAAGCACAGCTGGGGAGAATGGACAGTTACGAAGAATGCCTCCTGTTCACAGAAGGGCGCAGAAGAAAGATTATGTAATCTGTGCGGTGAAAAGGAAACGAGAGAAATCGCTCCGAGACATACATACAGCACAGTATTCGTTACAGATAAGGAGCCTGAATGCGGTAAGGCCGGCAGTAAATCCCGTCACTGTATTTACTGTGATAAAGCTAAAACCGATGTAACAGCTATCCCTGCGAAGACTCATGTAAACAAGCAAACCGTAACTCCCGCAACAGATAAAAAGCACGGAGAGATAAAGACTGTCTGCACTCTCTGCGGACATACAACCACAGAAAAGATATACAGAATACAGACCTACAAGCTTTCAAAAACTGCTTATACATATACAGGTAAGGCCTTTAAGCCTACGGTTACGATAAAGGATTATAAGGGCAAAAAGTTGGTAAACGGTGAGGATTATACGGTTAAGTATTCGAAAAATAAAGCTATCGGCAAGGGCAAGGTCACTATTACCTTTAAGGGTAAATACAAAGGAACCAAAACTCTTACTTTCACTATCAGCCCCGCAAAGGTAAGCTCACTTAAGCTCACGGCGAAGAATGATGCTATAGCTCTTTCCTGGAAGACAGTAAAGGGTGCGGACGGCTATCAGATAAGCTATTCCACCTCTAAAAAATTCACTAAGAAGACCACAAAGACTGCCTATATCAAAAAGCAGAGCACGAAAAAAACCACCCTTAAGAAGCTTACGGACGGTAAAAAGTATTATGTGAAAATCCGCGCTTATAAAAAGGTAAGCGGCAAAAATGTTTACGGTTCATACAGCAGTGTGAAAAATGTAAAAGTAAAATAATATATAAGGAGAAGATATAATGTACAGATCACTTAACGGACAGTGGCTTTTCAGAGAAAAAGGCAAAGAAAACTGGCTTGATGCGATCGTTCCCGGATGTAATTATCTGGACCTTATGAGAAATAAGATTATTCCCGATCCTTTTTACGGTCTTAACGAAAAGGACTGTGAGTTTGTCGGACATCTTGACTGGGAGTATTTAAAGAGCTTTACACTCAGTGAAGAAGATATGCAGTATGATGAAATCCTTCTCGACTGCAGAATGCTTGACACGCTTTGTCATGTTTACCTGAACGGTGAAGAGGTGGCATACACGGATAACTGTCACATCGGCTACAGCTTTAAGGTAAAAGATTTTCTTAAAGCGGGAGAAAATGAGCTTAAGTTTCTTTTCCTTTCACCCGTGAAATATGTGAAAAACATTGCCTCAAAAACTATAGTGCCTCCGAATGCAAACGGCATGAACGGCATCGTATTCGTGCGTAAGCCTCAGTGCCATTTCGGCTGGGACTGGGGTCCTGTTCTCGTACCCTCAGGTGTCAGCGGTAATATCGGCCTCGAATTTGTTAAAAAGGCGAGAATAAAGCATCTCGGTGTTACTCAGATGCATTCTGACGGTAAAGTAACAGTGGGTTTTGAATGTGAAGCAGAAAAATACAGCGAAGGCGTAAAATGCCTGGTAACACTTACTCATCCCGACGGAACAGAAGAAAAAACAGAAGGTTTCGAGGGTGCTTTTACCGTAGAAAAGCCTGAGCTTTGGTGGACCAAGGAGCTTTCGGATAAGGATATGCAGCCTCTTTATAAGGTTAAGGCAGAGCTTATTTATGGAGATAAATCGGTTTCCTCTGCGGAAAAGAAAATCGGTCTTCGAACCCTTTATCTTGATCGCAGCAGAGATGAATACGGCACCAATTTTCGCTTCGTACTGAACGGTGTTCCCATATTTGCTAAGGGAGCCAACTGGATTCCTGCCGATTCATTCATTAACCGTTTCGATGAAAAGGCACTTAAGATGTATATTGATGCAGCACTTTTCTCGAATTTCAACCTTATCCGTATATGGGGCGGCGGCTTCTATGAAAGCGATGAAATGTATGAGCTGTGTGACGAAAAGGGTATTCTTTTATGGCAGGACTTTATGTTTGCCTGTCAGCCTTATCCTTTCTTTAAAGAGGATTTTCTCGCAAATGTAAAAAATGAAATCGAATATAATGTTAAAAGACTTTCTCATCACGCTTCTCTTGCTCTCTGGAGTGGCAATAACGAAATCGAAGCTATGTCAGGCGGTTGGATGCACATGAGGGAATACATAAAATGGACAGAGAAGTTTTTCCATCATATTCTTCCCGAAGAAGTAAGAAAGTATGACAAGGTTACTTCCTTCATCCCCGGTTCACCCTGCGGTACAGGTCATAACAAGGGTGTAAATTCGGATAATGTGGGTGACACTCATCTGTGGAGTGTGTGGCACGGCCTTTCTTCTATGAAGGAATACCGAAACCGAATGACCCGATTCTGCAGTGAATTCGGCTTCGAAAGCCTTCCCGATATTAAAACCGTGGCTACGTTTGCTGAGCAGAAGGACTATGACCTGGAAAGTGATGTTATGAAAAGCCACCAGAAATGTATGTCCGGTAACGGAAAGATGTTCTATTACATCCGTTCACGCTTCGAGCTTCCGGCACGCTTTGAAGATTATGTATATCTTTCACAGATAACACAGCTTAAGTGCATAGAGGATGCTACCGAGCATTGGCGCAGAAATAAAGGCAGATGTAACGGAGCACTTTATTGGCAATTTAATGATTGCTGGCCTGTTTGCTCCTGGTCGAGCATCGATTACTACGGTAACTACAAGGCATTACAGTACGGGGCAAGACATTTCAACCGTCCGCTTACCGTATCCTTTGAGGATAAGGATAATGATCTGACAGCATATATTATCAATGATCTTCGTGAGGATAAAAAGGTTAAGGTATCTCTTTCTGTTTTTGATTTCGAAAAGGGCATCATTTCCTCTGATGAAAGAGAAGTAACCGTTAAGGCTCTTTCAAACGAAAAGGTGTTCAGAAAAGACCTTTCCGTTCTTCGCAGGGCTTACGATGTTAAAAAAACCGGTCTTGTTCTTTCTTTATCAGAAGACGGAGAAGAGGCGGAGAGAAAAATTTTTCTTTTTGACGAAGAAAAGAAGCTCACTCTTCCGAAGGCTGTAATTAAAACTGAAAAGGAAATCGTAGGTAATAAGGTGAAAATTACCCTTACCTCAGATAAGTATGCACGTCTGGTACGTCTCGAAAGCGAGAGTGTAAAGAACTTCTCTGATAATTGTTTCGACCTTTTACCCGGTGAGAGTAAAACTGTGACGATCGATGTGGGTGAAAATGTCTCGGCTGAGGAACTCGCAGGAAGTGTACGTGCGATTTCTCTTTGTGACATTCCTACCCGTAAAATTACTCTCGGTGAAAGATTAAGTCAGTTCAAGATGATGGTTTCACCGATGAATATAGGTAACTGCGTTTACCACAGACAAAGACCGAAGGATGTGCAAGTATGAAAAAAATAATCAAAGGAACATTGATAGGCGCAGGTGTGGCAGGTCTTACAGCTTACGGTCTTGCCACTGCTGCAAATGAAGCACTTTTTAACCGTAAAATAACCTTTTCGCCTGAGTTCAGTCAGAAAATGTCAGGCTGTGATAACAGTCATTTAGGTGAGTTTTTAGAGAATAACCTTAAGTGGCTTGAGGAATACGGATACGAAAGACACTTTATGATGTCTGATAAGGGCTACAGACTTATCGGTTATCTTGTCAGACCGGAAAAGGAAAGCGACGTTTACGTTTTCGGTGCACACGGCTACAGAAGCAGCGGCAAAAGAGAGTTTTCGAAATTCGTGCAGTATTACATAGAAAAGGGTTATAATGTCTTTATGCCCGATCATGTGGCATCGGGAGAGAGCGAAGGAACCTGGTGCACCTTCGGTTATAACGAAAGAGAAGACTGTATGAAATGGCTGGGCTATCTTACCGATACCTTCGGAAGGGACATAAAGATTATTCTTCACGGTGTTTCTATGGGCTGTGCTACGGTGTGTATGATGAGTGGCAGAGACGATCTTCCCGAAAATGTAAAATTCACCGTGGCTGACTGTGGCTTTACCGTGGCTGAGGATTTCTTTAACTGGAAAATCGAAAAAATGGGTATAAAATTCAGTAAACCTATTGTGAAAGGTGTTTTCTGTGCGGGCAAGATAAACCATGGATTCGACCTTTTCGATGTTTCTCCTGTCGACAGCGTAAAAAAAGCTAAGGTACCGATGTTTTTCGTTCACGGTGAAAAGGACGGTCTCGTACCTGCTTATATGTGTACAGAGCTTTATGAAAGCTGCAGCAGTGAGATGAAGGAGCTTTTACTCGTTCCTGAGGCTGACCATGCACAGGCTTTCATCCACGGCAGAAAAGAGTATGGGGAGATAATTGACCGTTTTGCGGAAAAGCTTATAGGATAAAATATAATATTGGTATACAGCCAAATAAAAAAGACAGATTTCACTCGGAAGTCTGTCTTTATCTTTTTATAATGCTTTAGCTGTCATATCTTATTATCATCTGAATGATTTCCATAAGTTCTTCTTTTTTGTTTGCAGGTACAGAAGAAAGCATAGCACTTAAATGATTATCAGCGGAATCACCTTCCGTACCGAAAATAATGCTGTCAGCGGAAACACGCAAGGCATCGCAGAGCTTTTTTAAGGTGGTAACAGTCATGCCTTTTTTTCCTGTTTCGATGTCAGCCAAAAACTGTGTGGATATATTTGCTTTTTCGGCGAGCTTTTCTCGTGATAATTTCTGAAATGTTCTTATCTGTCGGATCCGCTGACCGATAATTATGTTGTCATTATTCAATAGAAACACATCCTTTAGTAATAGTATACATAAAACTAATGTTGTTAAAATCATCTATTGATGTTGACAAAAAATAACTATTGATGTATACTGAATATACCGTTAGTATATTTTAAAGAAAGAAGGATGGATTTTATGAAAAAGACAAAGAAGCTTTTTGTGGGCATAGCTGTGTTTATGCTTATGATGTGCTTTGCTTTTGGTGCGAGTGCGGCGGTGGAAGGGGATTATACCTATACCGTAAAAAACCGTGAAGCAACTCTTACTGCAGTTAATACGGCTATCAGCGGAGATGTGGTTCTTCCCGACACATTGGGCGGATACAGTGTGGTAAGTATAGGGCGTTATGCGTTTGAATACTCAGATCTTACAGGCATTACAATTCCCGACAGTGTAACAAGTATAGGTTACGGTGCGTTTTACGGCTGCAGAAGCCTTGAAAGTGTAACAATCGGAGACGGTGTAACGAGCATAGGCGGTTATGCGTTCCATGATTGCAGAAGCCTCAAGAACATCACGATCGGAAGCAGTGTAAAGATTATAGATATTAGTGCGTTTGGTAGTTGTACAAGTCTCGAAAGTATTGTAATCCCTGATAGTGTAATAAGCATAGGTGTCGAGGTGTTTAGTGGGTGCTCGAGCCTTAAAAGCATTGCAATCCCCGACAGTGTAACGAGTATAGGTGATGCCGCCTTTGCTTATTGCAGAAGCCTTACAGGTATCACGGTAGATGAAAATAACGAATATTATCTAAGTGACGAATACGGTTCATTGTATAATAAAGATAAAACAGCATTAATTCAATATCCGAGAGGTAACGCAAGAACCTCTTATATAATCCCCGGCAGTGTAACAAGTATAGGTCGTTTAGCGTTCTGCGGTTGCGAAAACCTCGAAAGCATTACAATCCCCGACGGCGTAACAAGCATATATAATTATGCATTCTTTAATTGCACAAGCCTTACCAGTATCACAATCCCTGACGGTGTAACGATGATAAATGAGGGTACATTTAACGGCTGTACAAATCTTACCAATATCATAATTCCTGAAAGCATGGTAATTATAGGTAAAGATGCTTTCCAGGATTGTGAAAGTCTTGAAAGCATCACGATTTCCGACAGTGTAAGAAGTATAGGTGAGAATGCATTTTTTGGTTGCAGAAGCCTTACAGATATTAAGGTAGGCGAAAACAACAAATATTTCTCCGGTGATGAATACGGTGCATTATATAATAAAGACAAAACATCATTAATTCAATATCCTGTCGGCAATACAAGAACAGCTTATACTATTCCGGAAGGTGTAACAAGTATAGATCAATATATGTTCTATTATTGTGAAAGCCTTGAAACCGTTACAATTCCGAACACTGTAACAAGTATAGGTTATTTAGCGTTCTGCGGTTGCGAAAGCCTCGAAAGCATTACAATTCCAGACAGTGTAATAAGTATAGGGGATAGAGCATTCTATGGTTGCACAGGCCTTGCTGATGCTCACTATTGCGGAACACAGGAGCAGTGGGATGCAGTAAGTGTAGGATATTATAATAATTATCTTACCGATGTAATAACTATGGCTGTCGATGAAAATAATGACGGCGTTTGTGATTTGTGTACTGATTTACACACTTGTGTATACGCATCGGTAAAAACAGGAGCCACATGTACTGCAAATGGTTACATAATCTATACCTGCTCCTGCGGTGATACCTACACCGAAATCATCCCCACCACAGGTCACGATTATCAGAACGGTACCTGTACAAAATGCGGTGATGTAAAGGAAGCTGTTACCGACACACCCGAGGATCCTTCAGCTAACTGTTCACACCTTTGCCATAAATCGGGCTTTATGGGCTTCATATGGAAAATACTCCGTATTTTCTATAAGCTCTTCAAAACTAACCCTGTATGTGCCTGCGGTTTAGCACATTACTAATAGCATACATAAAAAGCATAACAGTATCTGTCCCGTGACAGGTACTTTTTTTTTGATTGTATATTTTATTTATATATTCGACACCTGTCTATTAATAATTAACAGATTTCTTTTATTTGTTGATTATTTACTGTGTATTAGCACTTTGTTCATAATATCTAATTATAATTACAATACTGAAGAGAATTTATGGAATTTTTATAGGAGGAAAATATGGATAAGAAGAAGAGACTCGCAAAGCTTCTTTCGAGTACCGTTATTATGGCGGCTGTGCTTTTTGTAGCACTTTACAGTATTTCACATTTAAAATACGAACGCTCTGTTATGGCTACTTTAGCCGAGGTGTGGATGGTTCTTATCGACCGTGACTCTATTTATGAGGAGGGTGACGGTTACATCGAAAACATCGAGCTGAGAGAGAAGACTAATCTCGAGCCTCACGAAAAACCCGCAGGCGTTTCTATGGATATACCTTACTATTATCAGTACGAGTATAATATGCAGGTTTACTATTTTAATATGGAAACCTTCACGGATACACTCCTTATTTACATACCGGGTGGCGGATATCTTAATAATCCCCTTAAGTATCATTGGAAGCTGATTAATAATGTTTCTAAGAATGCGGAATGTCCTGTTATTATGCCCGTTTATCCGAAGCTTCCCCATTATACCTGTGAGGAATCCTATGAGGTTATGATGAAGTTTTATCTTGATGTCGCGTCAAGAGAGGGCGTAAAGCACATCATTTTCGCCGGTGACTCCTCAGGCGGCGGCATGAGTCTCGTTTTAGCACAGAAGATAAGAGATCTGGATATGGATATTCTCGAGCCCGAACAGCTTTTCCTTTATGTTCCCTGGATGGATGTAACTATGGAAAACGAAGAAATTATGGAAATCGAGCCGGTGGATCCTATGCTCGGCTTATACGGTACAGTGGATATCGGTAAGAAGTGGGCAGGGGACCTTGACCGTAAGGATCCGATGGTAAGTCCCATTTACGGTACATTCGAGGACCTCGGATATATCAGTCTTTTCACAGGAACGAGAGATATGCTCTGTCCCGATAATATAAAGTTTTCCGAAATGCTTACCGAGCAGGGAATAGAGCACACCTTCGTGCTTAAGGAAGGTCTCGATCATCCCTATCCCTTGTTCCCCACTCCCGAGGCTAAGGAAGCACAGCAGATGCTTATCGATGCCATTTTAGCTACAAAAGGATAACAGATAATCCGCCTTGTTTAATTCGAGGCGGATTCTTTAATTCTAAATAGTAATTTCTTGTGGCAAAGCAACAAAAAAAGCTTGTACATTTTGTATAAAAATTCACTTGACATTACAAAAGATTTGCTATATTATATTCATAATATTAAGAATGGATTAGTCTATAGATGGAGAACTATTTTCAGTTAAATGATGAACAGCTTACCTTTCTTGCAGTAGAAAAAGACGACGATGCTCTGGCAGTGCTGACAGAAAGATATATGAATGTAGCCAAATACATTGCCTCATCATTTTCATCAGATAACGAAGAGATTTCCGATCTGGTTCAGGAAGGGATGCTCGGTTTTTTAGGTGCGGTCTATTCTTATGAAAAAGACAGTGCGGCTACCTTTAATACCTATGCCTCCTGCTGTATCAGAAATCGCATTGTCAGCGTTCTGCGTTCTACGAGCACCAAAAGGCACATTCCTGAGGATATGATAGTTTCTCTGGAAAGTCAGCGTAACAGAGGTGCGAGAGAGCTTACTCCCGAGGAAAGACTTCTTTCCGATGAGGGTGCAGAATATATCACCTCTGTAATAAAGAGCGAGCTTACGGATAAGGAAAGAGAAATCTTTATGCTCTATCTCGCAGGCGCATCCTACTGTGATATAGCTAAAAAGACTGAAACCACAGTAAAATCTGTAGACAGCGCTTTGCAGAGAGCGAGAAAAAAACTTAAAAAAAGACTTCAGAGCGAGGTCTGATTATATGCCCTGACTCAAAAGGAGAATTTTTTCGGTGCAAATCCGATAAGGGCGATTTCAAATTCAAGCGAGGTAAAAAATCATGTACGAAGACAAAACACTCAAATGCAAAGAATGTGGTGCTGACTTCATCTTCACTGCAGGCGAACAGGAATTCTACGCAGAAAAGGGCTTCCAGAATGAACCCCAGCGCTGCAAGGAATGCCGTATTGCCCGTAAGAACGCAGCAAGACCTGCCAGAGAAATGTTCATTGCTACTTGTGCAAGCTGCGGCGGCGAAGCTAAGGTTCCCTTTAAGCCTACGGAAGGCAGAGAGGTTTACTGCAGCGAATGTTTTGCAAAGATGAAGGAAGAAGAGGAAGCATAATTTATTTGAGAGGTTTTTGAATTTCTTATATAAAAATATGCCCGTCGGACTGTTCGCAGTCCGACTTCTTTTTTTGATCGCTCAGTCATTTCATGTCAGCTCTCCTTTTAGGTAATGTCATTAACTTAAGGCAAATTACTGCTGAAAGTAGGTGTTTATGTAATGCGACCTTCCCGTAGAACTTATCTGAAAAGCAGACCGAGCGGTAAGCGACTGTCGGACTGACGGTAGCTGAGGAGACGAAGCGTAATGTGACGGCAGTCACATCAGGGTAGACAAAATATCTGTGCGATGAGGGAGCGACGGCAGCGATTTTCCTGCAGTGCTTTTAGTAAATGCACTCTGTACGATGACTTTATCGGCAAGGCAGAGCATAGAACTATAGATAACGGTAGACTATAATGGCTGTTTTCTTATGACGGCGGACTAAGAGTGAGCTATAAAAGGAAGTAATCTCTTATTCCGTTATCGTGTTCGGATGGGTTTACACCAAAAGGGGCGCTTTGTATACTTTGCCGCTCCTTGAAGGCAAAGTTTGAGCCCTCGCGGCTCGAGCGACAGTAGAACTTAAAAATTTACTGAAGCGAAAATCATAAAACATACATCGCTGTTAAACGTAACTATGCGAGATTGATGGACACAGACGTATTCAAAGCATCAAGATGGTAAAAAGCTTAAGTTAATGATATTGCCTTTCAGGAGAGCCCGAATGAAGCCTCTCCTGAAAGGAGATATGAAAGCCGTAAGGCTGACGGAGAGATTTCGTGACCACCATGTATATTGACACCCTTTTGATAAAATGTTATGATTATTTCAGATAATAAGAAGATACTATCTATGTTGCTTCTTGCTCATTCTGTATGATATAATAAAACCAAATAAAGATATGAGGTGATTTTATGGGGTCTCTGCGATTTCGCTGTCTGATTGATAATTATTTATGTGACATCAGACCTTTCGAAGCTTATGCGGAAAAAACTGCTGAGGATGTAGGGCTGATACTTATAGCCTTTGATGAAAAGGAGCTGGATGAAATCCGTAAGCTTTTCAGGGAGAATGTCCGTGACGGCTTCGAAGCAAATCTGAACATAATCCGGCTCGAGGGCAGTGACGGGTATCTTTATGTTTTATCGCAGACATCTATTGAAAAAAAGGAAAAAATGCCTCAGTCGATAATGCGCACCTACAGGTATTATTATAATTTCAAGAAAAAGGAAAACAAGGCCAAGGAATGGATTGGGGAGCAGAACGCCAAAGAGTGGATTGAAGAAAATAACAGTAATCAGCCCGGAGGTCTGACAAAGATTTCGGGCGGCAGATTTTCTGCCTATAGGTACAATGACAAAGAAAATGAAATGTGTTTCCCGTTCAGACTGCGCACAAGCAAGGAAAAGGATAAGCCTTTATTTGTTCTCTTTCACGGTGCAGGTGCTATGGGTCACGATAATATTAAGCAGTTATTTGATAATATCCCGTTGTTCAGACAGGTTTTAAAGGAAGAATGCAGCATACTTCTTCCGCAGGCTCCGTTCGGCTCAAACAGAGGCGATGATTTTACACTGGATTATGTAAAATCGGTAAAAAAGCTTATCGATGAGCTTCCCGTAGATTTTGACAGGAAAAGGATATATATTGCAGGCACCTCCTTCGGCGGCTTCTGTGTGTGGCATCTTGCTTATCTTTATCCTGACTTCTTTGCGGCGGCGGTACCCGTAATGGGAGGCTTGTCCTTTGACGCAGATTTCGAAAAATACGATGTCAGCAGATTGCTTGAAACCCTCATATGGGCGGTTCATTCTTCAGATGATACCAATGTAAGAATAGACAGTGATGATTATTATGTTTCCGAGCTCGAAAAATTAGGAGCAGACATAAAATATACCCGTTGGAATAAATACGGCCACTCGATGTATAAAAAATTCTATAAAACAGAAAAATGGGCAGAGTGGTGTTTGAGCAAAGTGAAAGATTAACAGGGCGGTATAATAACGTGAAAATGCTTTGCATTATATCTAATTACACAATACTTATATGGCTGAATTACAAATGGAAGGTTGACGGATTATCTCTCAAAAAAATAAAAGCTGACAGAATATTTAGTCCTGTTTTGTATTATGCTTTGTCTCCTTATAACGGAAAGAAAGAAGGAAAAAGAAAGCATAAGGAATATGAATTAGGTCTGATAATATTCGAAATAGCGTGTAATCTCTTTGCTTTAAGTATGATTATTGACACATTATTTCTGAAAGATTTAATGTGGAAACTGAAGGGTTGGTCGGCTTACATTTATTTTATGATAGTTCCCATTGTGGGTGTTGCATATATGATAATTGCCGAAATAGTTTAAAAAGCAAAAAATAAATGATTACATAAAAACCAAAGGGGCTGTTGCACTAAGGCAGCCCC
>JAZUOC010000210.1:0-3664 GCA_045604465.1 Acutalibacteraceae bacterium | reverse complement strand
ATTGGGGTTATCACTTGTATCGTCAATGCTATCAACGGCTGCTAAGAACAGCTCCTGATCCTGTGTCTCCTTTGTGATTTTTTGTTCATTAAAGTTTTCGGTCATAATGACTTCAACCTCCTTTATTATACGTGCAGGTGTGGAAGCACCTGCTGTTATACCAATTTTTTCGCATCCGCTGAAATCTATTCCGTCAAGCTCCTGAAGATTTTCAATAAGGTGCGTTCGGCAATTCTCTCTGCAGACATTTTTTAATTTGACGGTGTTAGAGCTGAACCGACCGCCGATTACAAGCATACAGTCAACATCCTGCGACATTTTCTCTGCTTCTTCCTGTCTGTTTTGAGTAGCTCTACATATTGTATCAAAAGAAATCGAATTTGTACATACTTTTTGAATAATTTTTGCACATTTTTTCCATTCTTTTACCGAAAAAGTCGTCTGTGAAACAAAAACTATTTCTGAATGTTCTATATCGGAATTTTCTCGAAGCAACTCAAGTAATTCTTCCTCATTTTTAAAGACAAAGGACTTACCTTTACAGTAGCTCCTAAAGCCACAGACCTCAGGATGCTTCTCGTCACCGGAAATAAGAACTATATTATTTTCAGCTGAATGCTGCTTTATGAGCTTATGGATTTTAAGAACATACGGACATGTCGCATCAGTGTACTTAATATTAGCTTTCTCAAGCTCTGAAACAGTTTCTTTAGTAACACCGTGAGCTCTTATGACCACCTCACAATCAGAAGGTACATCCTTCGTTGAATCGGCAATAACCACACCCTTGTTCTGCAGATCTTCGATGACCTGAGGATTATGAATAATGGGACCGAGAGTGCATACCTTGTGACCTTCATCCAGCATTTTATATACTATATTTACTGCCCTGTCCACACCGAAACAGAAGCCAGCGGTTTCAGCTACAGTTATTTTCATTTTCAGCCTCCCATAAAGACTTAATTCTCTTCATTATAAGCTCAGAAGCAGCTTTCAGTTCCCCTGCTCTGTCCTTTCCGCCAAAACCGAACTCGGAATTATCAATTACCTCTCCGTAGGATAAAACCAGACTGTGCCACCGTGATGTGTCAGTCGGACTACGGTAAATGCATACAGGTAAAACATCTGCTCCGGTAAGACGTGCAAGATAGGCTACACCGTTTTTCGCATCCGTGGGCGGTGAATTTTTAACTCTTCTACCCTCGGGAAAAATACCGAGCACCCAACCGTTACCGAGTATCTTTTCCGCACGTCGGATGGCCGCTCTGTCGAAATGATTCCGCTTTACGGGAAAAGCATTCATATTCCGCATAAAGGCAGCCTTAAAAGGATTAGTGAACAGCTCACTTTTAGCCATAAAATGCACGGTTCTCGGACAGTTGGAAACGATAATGGCAGGATCTGAAAAGGCGATATGGTTAGATGTGATTATAAGAGGGCCCTCTGTCGGAACATTTGACTTACCTTTGACAGTGAGACTTCTGTATACGGCTTTTGATACAGCCTTTGCAGCGTACTTGCCGGCATAATACATCCGATGTTTCTTCGGTTCTTCGGAATAATCAAAATACAATAAAATCAATCCTCTGACTGTTTTTTATTATATTTTACCCTCGATTATGCTTATTATTAATTCTATCGACTGCTGTAAATCAATTTCACTCGTATCGGCAAGTACCGCATCATCCGCCTGCTTCAAAGGAGCGATGGCTCTGTGTGAATCGTTATAGTCACGCTCAATCATATCGGCGAGAACGTCCTCATATCTGGTTTCCATACCTTTTTCGGTAAGCTCGAGATGCCTTCTCTTTGCTCTTGCCTCAGGTGAAGCGGTAAGGAAAATTTTTACATCTGCATCGGGAAGAACCACCGTACCGATATCTCTACCGTCCATTATGCAGTTATTATTAGCGGCAAGATTTTTCTGTAAGTCAAAAAGATACTTTCTTACTTCGGGTACAGCTGACACGGCTGAAGCCGCCATGGAAGCCTCGGGAGTTCTTATTTCCTTCGAAACATCCGCACCGTTCAGAAACATTCTCTGTTCCCCATCGATGAATTTCAGTTCTATTTTAAGGTCATCCGAAAGAGTAGAAATTACCGAAGCGGCATCCTTTACATCGGCACCTTTTCTCAGAGCGTTAAGACCTACGGTTCTGTAAAGTGCACCTGTATCGATATAGATATAACCGAGCTTAGCAGCTGCAGCTTTAGAAATAGTGCTTTTACCTGCGCCTGCAGGACCGTCAATGGCGACATTGATTACTTTTTTCATAACAGCTTCTCCTTTAATTTCATCCTTATACATTCTCACCGGCGAGTCTGCCTGTGGAAAACGCTATCTGCAGATTAAATCCGCCTGTATAGGCATCAACATCTATTACTTCCCCTGCGAAATACAGACCCTTGCAAAGCTTCGACTCCATAGTCTTAGGGTCGATTTCCTTCGTGCTGACACCGCCCGAGGTGATGATAGCTTCCTCTATGGGTCTGAATCTCAGAACGGTAACCTTCATATCCTTAAGAATGTTTACGAGCTTTGCTCTCATTTCTTTAGTGATCTGATTAACCTTGGTTGACGGCTTTATACCCGAAAGCCTTACGATTACAGGTACGAGCTTTTTCGGTAAAAGAGCGTCAAGAGCATTAATAAAATTCTTGTTCGAATTTTCAAGAAAATCTCTCTGTATTCTTTTATCGAGCTGTTCGTACGAAAGAGCAGGCTTAAGATCAATATGTATTTCGTATTTTCTTTCCTTCATATCCTTCATGTGTGAGCTTGCACTGAGAATAAGAGGTCCCGATACTCCGAAATGTGTAAAGAGCATCTCACCGAAATCCTTATAAATCTCTTTATAGGTTTCTGTGTCAAATACGGTAATTTCGACATTTCTGAGTGAAAGTCCCTGTAAATCCATACAGAAGCCTTCATGGCAGACAAGAGGTACAAGTGAAGGCTTTATATCCGTAACCGTATGTCCTGCCTGCTCGGCAAGCTTATATCCGTCACCCGTAGAGCCTGTAAGAGGATAGGATGCTCCGCCAGTAGCCACAATAACCCTGTCAGCGTAAAGCTTCTCGCCGTTATCGAGGATTACACCTTCAACCTTACCGTTACTGATAATAAGCTCACTGACAGTACCTTTGATTCTTTCGGCATCCGCATCACGGCTGAAACGGTTAAGGGTATCGACTATGTCAGATGCTCTGTCGCTTTCCGGAAATACCCTGTCCCCTCTCTCCACCTTAAGAGGAACCCCCATATCTTCAAAAAAGTCGATGGTGTCGGAAGGCATAAATCTTGAAAATGCACTGTAAAGAAAACGGCCGTTAGTAGGCACGTTCGCTATGAGGTCATTGATAAGATTGCAGTTATTGGTAACATTACATCTGCCCTTACCTGTTATCATTACCTTGCGACCGGGTTTGTCGTTTTTTTCGACAAGAATTACTTCGTTTCCTCTTTCTGCGGCAACACCTGAAGCCATAAGACCTGCGGCACCTGCACCGATTACTATTACTTTATTACTCATTATATATACTCCGTCAAATAAATCTTTTTTAATTATACAATATCTGTCAGATAAATTCAAGTAAGTTATTAAGGTAAAATATGTAAAAAATTCAAAATTAATTAATTTAACGGTAAAACAGCTTGTAGACA
>JAZUOC010000209.1:0-4341 GCA_045604465.1 Acutalibacteraceae bacterium | reverse complement strand
TAATACCGATTCCGTATTTTCGGGCTATTGTTGTGTAACTTCCTTTTCCTGTTTTATATTCTTTTATCGCTAATAGCTTATCTTCTTGCCTTAATTTCGCTTATGACATAAAAATCCCCCTAAAGTAGTCTTGAAAACTTTTTGTTTTTTCAAGTGTCTACTTTAAGGGGATTATATCAGAGTTTCTGCTTTCCCAACGGGATTTACATTTAGTATTCAACTTAAGCTTTTTATAATCTCTTTAAACTTATCTTCATCACGAACACAGTTAAACTCTTCATCCTGTAACCATTTGTCGCGAAGAATATCACAAAGCGAACGGCTGTCAGCTGTATCAAAATCAATTCTTCTTTTAGTAATTTCACCGACCAGAAGTGCACTGTATGTCTCTTCCTCAGGACGGTTATCACAATCCTTTGCTCTTTTAACAGCCAGGTGCAGATGCTTATACATATTTTCATAATCGTTGAGTACTGCATATTTACTTGCTATATCATATTCAATCCACACATCGCCCCAACTGTTTTTAGGACGGTTACCGTCGAGCATAATCTCTTCAATTTCGAAATCCTTCTTTAAAACTAAAAGCTCCGTTTCAACAGGAAGAATGTCAGCATCAGCCAAAAGCCAAATAAAGCTGCTTAAGTAACGATAGCTTTCCATAATTGCATTATGTAAGAAGGGAAGCTTTTCTTCTTTTTCTAATGACCACCAAATTTGATTTTCACGGCAGAGCTTCATCGGTGGCAAGGTAGCATAAATCTTTTTTCCTATTTCCTTTCTGCCTTGACAACAATGATTGAAAGCAAGTCGGGCCGTAGCCTCAAGACGAATGTTCTGATCGGGACAGTACCTCATTATTCTTTCGCCCAGTGCAGTTATTTCATCATCATACTTTTCCATATTCTCTTTCCATTCAGGTATGTTACCGTCGTCATCACCTGAAACAAAAAGAGAATACATAAGTTTATTAAGAAGCGTATAGTTGTTGGGAAACTCTTTGACACCCTTGCGAGCAATAGTGATACACTCGTTAATGTTTCCTTGGCTGATTTCATTCTGAAAAGCTTCAAGGTAACTGTTGACCATTTCTTGTTCTTTTGTTTCATTAACACCCATCAATCTGTCAGTTGATATACCAAAAAATTCAGCGATGGTTGGTATAAGCTCAATGTCGGGATAACACATATCATTTTCCCAACGGGATACTGATTGACAAGAAACGCCAAGCACTTCAGCAAATTCTTCTTGTGTAATCTCTCGTTCTTTTCTTAACCTTTTGATTGTTTCACCTATATTTAATTTCATAATAAAACCTCGTTTCATAATTGAAAGTGACGTCTACTTCTGAATATATTCTTGCACATAATGAATTGAATTTCAATATCACGTTGAGTGAGTTTTTATCACGGTGTTGGTGAATTTCATATTCAAGGAAGGATGTAATAATTCAATAATACACAGAAAGAAATTTAAACACGTCAGTGTTATGCGGCAGGTTGCGAAGCAATAAAATCAAATTTTGGTTATATGAATACTGCGTTAGATTTTTCTCTCTCAAAAAATTTTTTCAACTTTTTTCAAATCGTTGGAACATTTTACCCTTGCTTATGTCGTGGTATATATGGGGAGGAAAAAATTTTTTCAAGAGCTCAAACTAAATATTATTGACCGCGAAAAAATTTTTTAAACCTTTCGACAAATTTCCCGTTGTCAAATTTTTCAAAATAATATATCATACCACTGTCACGATGTTTTTGTTGAGCTTGGCGAAACAACAACTACTTTAATTATGCTTTGCTCAAACAGCCACACACATCGATTTATATTTAGCTTTATTTAAAAGCTGTTACATAGTGACCAAACAGAATATGAGCGAGGTGAGATTTTCTCTCCACGCTTATTTCTGTTGCCTGTGTAACGGCTTTTTTGTTTTGCAAATTTTCTTGCGGCGGGTTGTAAATGATTTGAAAATACTTTGCAAGTTGGGTGTGCATTTGCTGTTTCTCAGTGGGAATAAGTGAGAATTTTTTTCAAGTCACTTGTAAACAGTTTGAAAACTTTCGGGTTCAATGGTTCTCTTTTGCTCAAAAAATGTCCGTAAGAAAGTAGAGGGGTATTTAAAATTACCGCCTTTGAACGGAATCAATGTTTCTGTGTCCTTGTCTTAACGAGCATTGGATTTCGGGCCCGGAAATCCCCAAACAGGCAAAAAGCCGTTTTGCAAAACAGAATGAATGGAGATGAAAAGAAGAAAAATGAATCAAGTTAACAGCAGACGAATGAAAAAATTACTTTAAATATTCTGTTAACTTTCGGGAATTGGGGTTTCCACTTGCCCTTTCCCTGTCCGTATAAGTGGAAAGTAATTCCAAAAAAAATTTTGAGGAGGTGAAAATCCAATGACAAAGAAAAATCACGATGTGATTGTCAAAGCGTATCTTAACAAAGATGAATATGAAAAGCTCTGCAGTCTCAGCAGAGCAACGGGAGTTTCAAAATCAAAGGTCATCCGACTTCTGATTACAATGTGCAGGCTCAAGGAAGCTCCGCCTGCCGATTACCCGAAGCTTATCCGTGAGCTTCGTGCCGTGGGCAACAACCTTAATCAGCTTTTGGTTGTTGCCCGTGCAAGAGGCTGGAACAATCAGAAAGAAATTTCTTCTGTTCTGTCTTCCGTACTCGAAACGGAAAACAAAATTGTCAGTGAGTTTACTTCTGAAAAGGATGAGGTGCCATGGCAGTAACACGTATATGGCCGATAAAGGGAAGGCTTCGTAATGTAATTGATTACACCGTGAACCCTGAGAAAACCTTTAATCCCGATTACACCTTTGAAGAGCTACAAGCACTCAAGGATGTAATTGACTACGCAATGGAAAGTGACAAAACCGAAAAGCAGTTTTATGTTACGGGAGTTAACTGCACAGCAGGCTTTGCAAGAGAACAAATGGTAAACACTAAAAGACTTTTCAAAAAAGAAGACGGCATCCTTGCCTTTCACGGCTATCAGTCCTTCAAACCCGGTGAGGTTACACCTGAGCTTGCTCACGAAATCGGAATTAAGCTGGCAGAAAAATTATGGGGTGACCGCTTTGAGGTTGTGGTATCAACCCACCTTGATAAGCACCACCTTCACTCACACTTTGTACTTAACTCGGTTTCATTTGTTGACGGAAAAAAGTTTAACTCCTGCAGAAAAAGTTATTTCGAAATGCGAAGAGCATCCGACGAGCTTTGCAGAGAGTACGGTCTGTCCGTTATTGAAAAACCACGCAAGGCTCCTTCACGAATGCAGTACCTTGCAGAGAAAAACGGAGAGATGACCAAATACACAAATGTAAAGCGTGACATTCAGGAGTGCATGGCGATGTCTTACTCTCCAGAAAAATTCAATCAGCTCATGGAGAAGCGAAGGTACACTATGTTTTTCATCGGTGACGAGCTTGCAATAGACCATCCCTTCATTAAGTCACCCATAAGACTGTGCGACCTTGGTGAAGGATTCAGCACCGATGAAATTCTTGAATTCATCTACAACAACAAACACTACCTGAAAAGAATCAATCTGCCTGAGCAGGCAAGAGTAAAAGATGTTTTCTTTGACGGTGATGTTAACAACAGCTATGTTACCTTCTACGACCTTTACTCTCACTTCGTACCCGGTCTTGCCTATGTGAAAAAGTATCCGGAGAAAAACAGAGAGGTGTCCTTCTACTTACAAAAAGAAATATTGAAGTTCGATAAATTCTGTGAGGAACAAAATCTTTTGTGCGACAACGATGTTGAGTCTTACGAGGACCTTGTGGCACTCAAAGAGAAGACAATGAAAGAATACAATGAGCTTATCAACCTTCGTAAAGAGGTACGAAATGCAATCAAGCGAGCCGACAGAAGCGGTGACACACAAAACGCTAATGAGCTCAGAGAACATAACAAAGATATTACAGTACATCTGACAACTTTGAGAAAGCACATAAAAGTCTGTGACAGAGTTATCTCCCGTGACACTCTTGTTAAGGATTTAATGGACGAGCTTCATGACCACGCCCTATGGCAGGAAAGAAGCTTAGGTCCGAGTCGTGGAACACAAACAATAACCGATTACGAGCAGTCAAGATAAAAATTAAAGGAGGATGACATCACAGAGTGTTATTGAATTATTACATCCTTCCTTGAAAACAAAAAACAAAATCTATATTAAAATTTATGGAGGTCTATTATGACAACATTAACAGAAATCAGAATCGAAAATTTAAAATCATTCGAAAACAATCCTTTCATTTTCAGAGAGGACACAGCCTTTGAGATGCTTATTGACAGCATTTCAAATTTAGGAGT
>JAZUOC010000208.1:0-5771 GCA_045604465.1 Acutalibacteraceae bacterium | reverse complement strand
TTCTGCATATGTAGCCATCCTTTCCGGCCATGCCGGTTTATATTCGCCCGCTCGCGGCGGGCGTATGGCTATCATATACCGCCCATGTGCGCAAATTCTGTCGAAAGAGCCACTCCCTTTGTCAAATCCGGTGTTTTGCCCCAAACTATCCAGTTGACGCTTCCTGCACAGACGGAGATTATACACTCGGTGACGGCGGTCTTTATAACGGCGGCTCAAACTATGACCTTCGTATCGTAGGCTATGGTTATGATAGCACTCAGGGTACAGACGGTTTCGATCAGAATGGTATAAGACATAATAAATATGTTCTTTTAAGATCGAGATCGAATACAAACAATGCTACTATTTACCTTAAAGGTAGTCCTAAATCCGACTATATAGGAAAAACCACCGCATATAACACTTCAGGCGGTAGCTATGCTTCCTACGGTTTAGCACAGACATATAATAGCGGTAAATGGAGCACACACAGTAACGGTGCGGCACAGTTTAACAGTAAGGGTAGCTCTTCCAGCTATATGGAAGGCGAATGGATAGAAATGGCATGGGATGTTACTGTTTATGACAAGGAAGCTCTTAATAATGCTGTAAGTACAGCTTATACCATGCTCGGAAAACCGGAACAGTACAGTACTCCCTATCTTAAAAAGCTTCAGGATGCTTACGATGCTGCTTACAGCGTTCTTATCAAGCGTGAGACAAATCAGACTGAAATCGATAATGTTAAGAATAATCTTCAGAGTTTGATTAATGCTCCGGAAATCAGAACATACGATGTTACCTTCGAAAATATGTTCTCACTCAGCGAATGGCGTAACTCCGAGTCCTTCTCTTACGATACCGCTAAAGGTGAGATTCTCGTAGAGAGCAATAAGACTATCAAGATTTATAAGAGTATTACCGGATCAGAGCTTACCACAGGCTCTTCATATCCGAACGCTCACGGCGCAAAGAAGTATTCTATGCCCGTTACCGGTGGAGAGGCTTATACAGTAAGATTTAATCTTACTGCATCTGCAAACGGTTCAGTTAATTCTGAGGTATTCCTTTTCTGGTATGACAGTAATAATAATCCTGTAAACAATACAGACGGAAGCAATACCTTCAATAACAAGGGCTTCTCAGGCACAGGAACTCACTCAGTAACATTTACGGCTCCTGCTAATGCAGCTAAGGCAGAAATCCGTTTCGACAACGACTGTCCGGTGAATGGTGCAACTCTCAGATTCAATGACATCGCTGTTTATCCTGCCGCACGTGCAGCCGAGTATGATATCGATAACTGGAGCATCAGTGACAGAGTAATAGCTTATGACAGCGGTACTGATATCTTCGGTAAGACACTTCCCGTTCCCGAAAGAAAGAACTATGTGTTCAACGGCTGGTATCTTGACAATAACGGAAACGGCATAAAGGATACAGGCGAAGAAGTAACAGACGCAAACGGAACCGTAACAGCTGTTTTAAAGGCTACAGAGCATAAGAATCTCTATGCTGACTGGAGATCAAAAACTCTTGACATCGGTTACGATAACATTTTCTCACTCTCCGACTGGTCAGGAACTACCTCCGTTAATTCCAGTGATTCGAGCCGTGGCGAGGTAAAATATGACCTCGATAAGGGTACTATTACCGTAAACACAACCAGTGGCGGTGAAGTATACACAACCTATAACACTGACGGTTATACTATGACCGTAGAGCCTGAGACAGAGTATATCTTTAAGGCTGATGTAGCCGTAACCGGAACTGCTTCTGACAGCAGAGGTCAGATGTTTACATTCTTCTATGACGGCAGCGGAAGCTCACTGACAGGTGCTATCTATGACGGTAAAGAACAGACTAATCCTCATATAGGAATTTATCCTTCCACAAACGGCACTCACAGCATAGTATTCACTACTCCTGCAAACTGTACAAAATTAAGAATCAGAGTCGGTGCGACTGCAGTAGGCGATGAGGTTACATACTCAAATATCGCAGTTGTTAAGAAGGATGCCTACGATGCATACGCAAAGAATTACAATAAAGTCCGTGAAACATTCGTTGTAGGTGATACGAAGGAGCTTTCACTTACTCCCACCAGAGACGGCTGGGTATTCAACGGTTGGGTTGACAGCAATAACAACCCCGTTACATCCGTTGCAGGATATAATTCAAGTGACGTGGTTTATGCTACATGGACCAAGCTCTGGACAGTAACCTTCCTTAAGGCTGACGGCACCGTTCTTGTTAAACGTCAGGTTAAAACCGGTGAAGCTGCTGAAGCTCCCGAAGCTCCTGCCAAGACATCCGATGCAAGCGGTTCATACACCTTCACAGGATGGGATACTGACTTTACAAACGTACAGAGTGATATTACCGTAGCTCCTCAGTATCAGGCTACACCTCACGGTAATTTCAAATATACCTTTGAGTCACCTGCTACCTGTACTCAGAACGCAATGGTAATAAAGAAGTGCGGCGACTGTAATTACAGCTTCGGTGTAGTAGAATATGACGGAACAGAAAATACCGCATGGCTCTCTACAGGTCACAGCTTTACAGGTGCTATCATTGCTAATTCATACGTTGGTTCTGCAGATAATCAGACAGATACAGATACACACGAAAGAAAATGCTCCAAGTGTGATGCTACTACTACAGAAACCCACGCAAACTCATGGGTTTCAGTTAAGACTGAAGGTGCTACCTGCTCCGTAAACGGTACAGTTTACTGGGAATGCGGATGCGGTGCTAAAAAGACCACCACAGGTGATAAGGCTCCCACAGTTCACGTAAACACAACTAAGATAAATGCACAGCCTGCTACATGTACTGCTGACGGTAAGGAAGCAGACACCTACTGCGAAGACTGTGATAAAATAATTGCTACAGGTAAGACTATTCCTCAGACAGGTCACAGCTTTACAACTTACACATCAAACGACGATGCTACATGTACTGCTGACGGTACAAAGACAGCCACATGCGATAACTGTACTGCTACAGATACACTTCCGAATGTCGGCTCCGCTAAGGGTCACGACTGGAAGGATGAGGGTGACGTATTAGTAACAGTTGCCGACTGTGAAAATGATGCAGTTTACTACCAGACATGTGATACCTGCGGTATCTCCGCAAAGGATGACACTACAGGCACAGGTTCAACATGGACTGCTGCAGGCACAAAGCTCGGCCATAACTACACAGACGAAATCAACAGCCTCAATAACGGCAAACATAACTATCTCTGTAAGAACGGTTGCGGTACCTACGGCTTTGAAGGCGTGAAGGATGCTTACACAGACTGTACCTACGGTGAATGGTCAAAGACTGAAGAAGCAGCACATACCAAGACCTGTACAGCGTGTAATTACAGCGTAACAGAAAATCATCAGTGGTCAGCCTGGGCTTCTACAAATATCTATAACGAAGGCGCAGGCGAACAGACACGTAGTTGCTCTGTTTGCGGCAGAGAAGAAACTACCGGTTGTAATTATGAAACCACCCATATGGATGCAACCTGTACTACCAGTGAACTCACAACCTATACCTGTAAGGATTGCGGTCACGGCTACACAGTAACCGGTGAAGGTGCAAAGGGTCACGATTACACAGATGCAGATAACGTGAAGTCTTATAACGGCTACCATAGCTATCTCTGTAAGAACGGCTGCGGCACTTACGGCTTTGCCGGTACCAAGGATGCACGCGAGGCCTGTAGCTACAGCTACGCACAGGTTGCAGACGGTCAGCATAAGGCTACCTGTAACACTTGCGGATATAACTACACACAGGGCTGCTCTGTAGGCGAAAACGGCACAGAAGCTACCTGCTCATCACGTGCAGTCTGCGGACAGTGCGGTGAGGAATTCGGTGTTACAGCCTCCCATAACTTTACTGCTGAAGGCGGCGTAGTAACATTCGACGACGAAGACAAGCACGCATATCGCTGCGAATACTGTAAGGACGAAAACAAATACGGTATCGGCGAAAACGAAAACTATAAGCAGGACTGCTCAGGCGGTAAGGCTACCTGTTCAGCTCTTGCTGAATGTACAGTATGTAAGCTCGGTCACGGTGAGCTCGATGAAAGCGCACACGCATGGGATGACTGGCAGAACATCGAAGGTACATTAGAGCATCAGCGCGTATGTAAGAATAATCCCGAACATACTCAGAAGGATGTATGCTTCAGCACATCTCCTGCAGTCGCATCTCCCGACTGTAACACTCCCGGCTTTACACTTAACACCTGTGAAGACTGCGGACACACATGGGAAACAGATCCCGTGGCAGCTCTCGGTCATAGCTGGAGCGCCTGGGCAGAAGACGGCAACGGTAACCATACCAGAACCTGTACACGCGGCTGCGGTTATCCTGACAGCACCGAAACAAAGCCTTGTGCAGATGCAGATCCCGTAGTAAAGACTCCCACATGTACTGAAGACGGTTACACCACATATACCTGCGACGATTGCGGTTATGTTTGGACTGCTGATCCCGTTTCAGCTACCGGTCATAGCTATGTAGCTAAGAGACAGTTAAAGGATGCTGCATATAAGAGAACTGACAAGAACTGTACTACAGACGAAACATACTGGTATATGTGTGACAACTGTGACGTAAGTGCAGGTACAGAAGAAGATAAATATGACGATATCACTGCTCTTTACTGGATGCCCGAAGGCGGAGAAAAGACAGGTCATACTTTCAATGAAAAGTGCGGCACATATCTTGCAACTCCCGCTACATGTGAAGAAAGAGCTACTTATTACTACTCCTGCTCAAATGCAAACTGTACTGAAAAGGGTACCGAAACCTACAAGTTCGGCTCAAATCTCGGTCACGATTGGGTAAAACCCGCAGAGGCTGATCTTGATAAATACAATGTAATCAAGGCAGACTGCGTCACTGAAGCTACATACTACTATGTATGCGGCAGAGAAGGCTGCGGCGTTTCCTCTGAAGGCAAAAAGACAGACGGTGAAACCTGGACAGACGTAGGCTCCAAGACAGGACACGACTTCGAAGGCGGATACACCGCATATGTAGCACCTACCTGTAGTGATGCCGGTGTCAAGGAACACTGGACCTGCCAGGTATGTGACAGAATATACGCTGACAAGGACGACGAAACCTCAGAGCTTGCATCTACGGCAATCAGCAAGTTAGGTCATAAATGGGAATCTGTTGCTGCTAAGGCTGCCACCTGTGAAGAAGACGGCCATACAAAGTACGACAAGTGTACCCGTGAAGGATGTAACGAGAAGAGCGGTTATGAGGTAATCCCTGCAAAGGGTCACGAATTCCTCGCTGCTAACGGCTACTTCTGCGATACAGTTTATAATTACCACGCATACAACTGTACAAACTGCGATGCTATCGGTGTAGACGGTGTAGTATACAGCATCGATGCTTCAGGTCTTGATCCTGAAATCAAGGGCGGTATCAAGTGTACATTTGACGGTGAATATGTAAATTACGAAGACGAAAACAGTATTCACAGCCATAAGCTTATCTGTGAATGCGGTAACGAAACCGGTGATGTATGTTATGATGCTGAACCTGAAAAGGTTGCTCCCACATGTACTGATGACGGTTATTACAAGCACATCTGCGACAGATGCGGTTATGAATGGACAGTAGCAAGCGATGCAGATGAAGATAAAGCTGAAGGACATAATCTTGTAGCTTCCTCAAACGGCAACCGTACTCATACAAAAGCCTGCAGCAAATGTAACTACAAGGAAGCAGCAGAAGCATGTACTCCCAAGCAGCCCGGT
>JAZUOC010000207.1:0-6120 GCA_045604465.1 Acutalibacteraceae bacterium | reverse complement strand
AAGTGGTAAGAAGCCGATAACTGCGATAGCGCCACCGATTACACCGTCAACCAAAAGAGCTGAAAGTAATGGGTTTGCATTCTCAAAAAATCCTGCAATCCAGCCTTGAACGCCTTCAAGAACACCTGTAAGCCAATCTGCAATCCATACACCCGGACCTGCCTGTGAAATCCAGAAAACAAGGAACATAACCACTGCAAAAATGGGAAGTCCGAACCATTTATTTGTAAGGATATCGTCGATTTTATCCTGATAGTTTCTGTTTTTTGTAAAAACCTTACGGGTTTCAACCATACTTACGATACCGTTTACGAATTTATATCGTTTTTTATCAGCCTCAACAACTGATTTTTTGTCTGTCAAGTCAATTGTACCCTGAACATAAGGGGCTTTCTGTCCTCTACCGTAAAGCTCAACTGCGGCAGCAACAACATCTTTAAGTCCCTCTGCAGAAGTTGAAACTGTTTCGATTACAGGGCAATTAAGTGCTTTACTTAAAGCCTCAACATCAATCTCTGTTTCTTTTTTCTCATTAATATCACTCTTATTAAGCGCCACAACAACGGGAATGCCGAGTTCAAGAAGCTGAGTTGTAAAGAAAAGGCTACGGCTTAAATTTGTAGCGTCAACAATGTTGATAATCACATCGGGATGCTCATTTTTAACATATGTACTTGTGATGCTCTCTTCTGATGTAAAGGGTGACATTGAATAAGCACCGGGAAGGTCAACGGCTATAAGCTCATGACTGCCGTTATAAATACTTTTCTTAATAGAGCTTTCTTTTTTATCAACAGTAACGCCAGCCCAGTTGCCGACTTTTTCATTTCTGCCCGTAAGCCCGTTATACATTGTGGTTTTACCACTGTTGGGATTACCCGCTAAGGCAATTCTCATTATCTTTTCCTCCTGAAATTTATTTTTAGATTAATTTTTAACCGTTTCATTTTGTTAGCCTTTGCTAACTGGCGCGTAAAAATATTTCAGTTGCCTCTGCTCTATTCTTTAAATAGAAATTGCTTCGGCTAACTGATTATCAATATTATATCGTGAATCTTTAATAGATACAACGCAACCGCCTTTTTTGTGGGAGATAACTGTTATTGGCTCACCTGAATAACACCCTAACGAAAACAGAAATGCATCAAGCTCTTCATCGTCGGTTACAATGTCTTTAATGATATATTCAATTCCTTCCTGTGCGTTTGTTAAATTCATTATATCCACCTGAATGTTGCATAAGTTTAGCATCGGCTAACTTTTTGATTGAAATTATAGTTAGCCGTTGCTAACCAAACAATATAATACAAAAAATATATGAATTTGTCAAGGGAAAATTTTACATTTTTTAAAAAAATATAAAAGAAATCTGACCGCATTGTAAAACACGGTCAGACTCCCTTTTATAACATCTGGTGAGGATGTGTCAAATATTAATCAGCAGTTCTGGAAACAAAAATCTTCAATAATATCGTAAATATGAACTGCATCAGGATGAAATGAATTAAAATCAAAAACGAGCTCAGAAATTTCTTCAAAATTTGTTGTGATGTCTGAAATCAAATGGCGGTCGGAGTGTTCATCGGTGTAAGAAATTCCGTAAACCGTATGATATACACCATCAAGTTCTACTTCTTCCGCTACGACTTCATACTCCATTTCATCATACCCGTTCCTTTATTTTATGTCGTAATTATACTACAAAGGTGTCATTTTGTCAACATATATATTTAAAAAAGTTTTCGACTGTGTTCGACAAAAATGTCCAACAAAAAACAACAAACAGAAAAGAAAAAAGACACCCTATTGGATGTCTTTTCTCATTTTCTGGCATTGACTACGCTATTTAATACAATTCGTCGATTTTGACAGATTAAGTATCGTATAATTTTATTTGTTGTCTTTTTTCTTTTTCATAAGAACAACTACAACAACTGCACCTACCACAAGTACAAGGATGACACCGATTATTAACCAAACAGAATTTTTGTTATCATCGTTATCATTGTTATTGTCGTCCGCATTGATGTCCTCGTTTTGTTCTGTGGTATTATCTGGAGTGAGATTATCTGTGTTTTCCACATCTGCCGATTCGTCATTATTAGTTGTCGGTTTAGTTGGATTTTTGTCAGGCTTTGCTGTGTCGTCTGCTTTATTTGTGGTGGTTGTATCATCTGCTTTGTTGGTGGTTGTCGTTGTTGTGTCATCGGGAACTTCCACAGGCAACTTATAACCGCAAACATCACACTTGCCGTCTTTATTGGAATCAGAATGCTTTTGCTTTTCGCCTACAAGTGAGCCACAGTTTTTGTCTGTACAAATCTTCCAATGGTTATCAAGGTCAGTTTGCCATGTTGTGCTTGCTGTATGTACATGGTCTTTTTTTGTAGCGGTCAATGTTACTGACACATTGATGCTACCATCATCAAATGTTTCAACCGTAGCGGTTTTACCATTAATTTTTACTGAAATATTTTTACCGAATTTATATCCATCCTTTGGAAGAAGGGAAATTTTTACAGTATAAGTTTTACCACCCTCAAAGGTTTCAGTTGTACCTGGGCTGATAAAAGAAGTTGAAGATTTGTACCATGCTATGCCGTTTTTATAAATTCTTGTGCTTGTACCATTTAATCCGTTGTCACTGTAATAACCTGTTCCATCGATTTTGTTATAGGCAGGTTTTGCACCTTCTGCCGGAGATATTACCGAAAGGTCAAGACTGTTGATTTCTTTTTTGCCGTCACCGGGAACAAGATTGCTGAGCGATACCGCAATATGAGTTTCGTCTTTCAGCTCAAGTGTCGCAGCAGTGCCATTGATAGTGCATCTGGTGCTTGAACTGAACTTGTAGCCATCTTTTGCGGTGAGATAATAAGTTACCTTGTATTTTACGCCCTCTTTAAAGGGGTTGTTTACAGTAAGATTTACACCGCTACTCTGATTGGTCCAGGTAACTCCGTTTGAACAGTTAGAAACTGTACCGTATTTTTCGCTGAAGTATTTGCTTGTATCTACTTTAGCGAAGGTTGGCGTTTTACCTATAATAGGCTTAACAACAGTTAAATCAACAGAAGAAATGAGGGTTTTAGGTGTTTGAACATCAGATGTTAGGGTGGTTACCACCAAAATACTGCCGTCATCATAAGTTTCTACAGTTGCATTTTTACCATTGATTTTTGCTGACACGTTTGCTGCAAATGAAAAATTGCCTTTAGGTAACAAGTTGATTTTTACAGTATAGGTTTTACCGCCCTCAAAGGTGGCAGTTGTACCAGGGCTGAAATATGATGTGGAGCTTTTAAACCAAGCAATACCGTTTTTAAAAATACGAGTGGATGTTCCTTGTAAACCATTATCGCTGTAATATCCACGACCGTCAATTTTGTCATAGGAAGGCTTTTCACCTTCTTTTGGTGAAGGCACTGTTAGGTCAAGTTGACTGATAACTTCTTCTTTGGCAGCGAAAACAGTTGTTGTTGGAATCATACACAACAACATAATTATTGCCAATGTCATAGAAATAAATTTTTTCATAAAGCATTTCTCCTTTTTTATTTTTTTAAAGAACAAGGTTCTTCTATTGAAAACCTCAATATTTTGCTATATAATATTGAAGTACGATATTATTATAATTATACTTACTTTGATTGTCCCCACACTAAAAGTGTGGTTTACGGTTTTTTCAAAAATTCTTGACGAAGTTTGTCGGGCGTTTATCACTCTTTAACATATTATAGGAGAGCAAAATGAAAAAGTTTTTTGCAATTATATTCGTTGTTCTATCATTAATGTTTAGTTTAAGCGGATGTAATACTGTTGGCGATAAAAATGCAAGTGTGTCCATTATTTATGGTGCTGCTACTATATTGTCGTTTGTGCTTTTAATAGGTTGTTTATTTTCGGTTCGCAAAAATAAAATATGGTTTTATGTGCTTTTTTCGTCTGTATTAGTGGTGAACATCGGATACACTTTGTTATCTGTTTCCTCTGATTTGGAAATGGCTCTTTGGGCAAACCGTATTTCTTATCTTGGCTCGGTATTTTTACCTTTTTCTATGTTGATGATTATTTTAAATGTGACTAACACTTCATTCAAAAAAAATTTACCAAGGGCTTTGTTTGTAATTTCTATTCTTATTTTTCTTGTTGCGGCAAGTCCCGGAATACTGGGTATTTACTACAAAGAGGTAACTTTTGAAGTCGTGAATGGCGTTTCTACGCTTGTAAAAGTTTACGGACCATTGCATCCTCTTTACTTATTCTATCTACTGGGCTATTTCTTCGTTATGGTTACAGTTATTATCCGTGCACAGATAAAAAAGACAATTGACACAACTATTCATGCTGTTATTCTTGCAATAGCGGTATTTGTTAATATCGGTGTATGGTTTATTGAACAGCTTGTAAGCATTGATTTTGAAATGCTTTCAGTTTCATATATTATTAGTGAATTGTTTTTACTTGGTGTTCATCTTGTAATGAGTGAAAATCAAAAACTGCGTGAGATAGTCAAACAGGTTGAGTTGGTGCAAAATTATTCTGAAGAACAAAACGCAGATGTTATGCTTGAAAATCTCATAGAAACTGAAGCGATTACACCAGAGCGTATAGAAACCTTTATGATTGGCCTTGAAGAAATGACACCTACTGAAAAAACAATCTACGAGGCATATATAGCTCGTGCTACTACAAAAGAAATTATGGCAAACTTAAATATTAAAGAAAACACCCTGAAATATCACAACCGAAACATTTATAGCAAGCTGGGAGTTTCTTCCCGTAAAGAACTTTTAGAGATTCATAAACACCTTAAATCCGTAAAAGCAAAACTTGGAGAGATAAACAGTAATTTTGTCAAATAGGTTAGATGAATTTTCTAAATAATCAACTTAATAACAAATAAAAAGCGTTGCAAGCGGGAGTAGTGATTTCCCAAATGCAACGCTTAATTTTTTATATAGTTTTAAAGTAATTCTTTTGCTCTTTCAAACAATTCAGAACGATTGTTGATGTTAAGCTTTTTGAAAATGCTTGATGTATGTTTTTTGATTGTGCTTTCTGTTACAAAGAGTTCATCAGCAATATCTTTACGCTTTTTATTCTGCATAATCAGTTTTAACACCTCTTTTTCCCGTTGAGAAAGAGAACGGATTTCATCCCAGTTTTCAAAAATAACATCAATCTGATTTTGCTCAAAATACCTGATATTTGCTATTTGTTCGTCAGAAACAGTTTGTGCTGTTTCGGTTTGAATTACAACAGATTCGGAAGAAATTCCTTGAGTATCTGCAAGACCGTAATCCTGTAAAATACCGTATAGGAATAATATTAAGCCCTCTGTGATTATATAGGATATGGACATAAATTCAAATCCTGCTTTTACTGTGTTTTCAATAAGCCAGATTGCAATATTGCCGATAACAACAACTGCGAGAAAAATAGAGTGTTTGATAGATACGACAGTCTTTTTAATTGCTGTGTATATTATAATTGCAATCATTGCAGAGAAATACGCAAACAGAAAGACTTTATAAAAATTATGCAACGGTCCGTAATCTTTAACAAGCGTACCAACGCCGTTTATGATTTCAAAAGAAACATTTTTATAGTAAATCGGCAACCATCCGCCACTTGAAGCAATGAAAAGCATTATTATATTGTTGCCGATTAAAATACCCGGCAGACATTTCGGATAAGTGAATCTTGAAAGATTCATTATCATCATAAGTATGGAAAAAGGCAGAAATATGTTTCCAAGGTACGCAATTCTGTTTGCCCATAAAGCAAAATCAAGATTTTTTGCAACGGAGAGAAGAAAATAGCCTAAATCACATACAGCTACACAAACAAAAAGAAGTAGCAACCAAATTTCACGTTTTCTGTCAACTAAAAAATAAGCAATAATCATCAAAAGAGAAATAACAAAAATAATACCATAAAGTGTAGTCATATTATTCCTCCTTTGCTGCCTTGATTTCTATTCCGCTTCGCATACAGAATGAATAGAATTTGCCCACCATTGCAAGATGCGGTGTTCTGTTTTCTCGTTCCCAACGGCTGACGGTTGCATAGGAAATGCCGATTTCATTTGCAAGCTCAGTCTGTGTCAGCTGTAAA
>JAZUOC010000206.1:0-3562 GCA_045604465.1 Acutalibacteraceae bacterium | reverse complement strand
GATGAATCAAAATAATAACCAAGATTGTAGTTCTTTACACTTGTTACATCTTTTGTACCTATAAAAGGTAAGGTTAATTGTGTAAGATTTGTACATCCGTTAAATATGTAATAGCCTATCCTGCTTGTTCCCTCAGGTATTACTGCACTTTCAAGTCTTATACACTTTTTGAAGGCATACTGACCTATTGATTTCAGGCTGTCGGGCAAATCAATATCTGAAAGACGCTCACAATCGCTGAATACATACTCACCAAGAGTTGTAACACCCTCCCTCAGATTGACTTTTTTAAGATTTGAACAGGAAGCAAAAGCACCGTTGCCGATTTTTTCAACGCCTTCCGGGATATAAGCAAGTGTTACTATGCCCGTACAGTTACTATAAGCATAATCAGGTATTTCTTTAAATCCACCTAAATCTATGGGTCCGCTGAGTCCGTCACTTTTACTGAAAACATACGAACCTACTTTTGATACAGATTCAGGAATAACAATGTCTGTAATTGCATCACAGTTTGAAAAAGCATATTTGCCGATTATCTTCAGACTTTCAGGAAGATTAATTTCTGTAATTGTGGTGCAGTTAAAGAAAGCATATTCAGGTAATATTTCCGTATTTGTAAGCGTCACCTTAGTAAGATTAGGATAACTTGTACCCATATGATGATAGGTGGTATTTTCAGCATAACCATCAGAATCTAAAGAATGGCTTACATTTGATGAATCAAAATAATAACCAAGATTATAGTTTTTAGTATTGTTTTTTTCTCTTGTTCCGATATACGGAAGAGTAAGCTGGCGAAGATTTGTACAACCATAGAACATATGATATTCCATCTTATTTACATTTTCAGGAATAACCATACCTGTAAGTCTGATACAGTCTTTGAAAGCATATTCACCGACAGATTTAAGAGAATAGGGCAAACTGATTTCAGTAACATAGCTTAATCCACTAAAGGCATAATCGCCTATTCCGGTTATACCTTCGGCCACAACTACTTTATTTATGCTGTTTCTGCTTTCGTACCAAGGTGCTTTTCCACTCTGATAATCAGGCATCACTCCATTACCTGTAACAGTGAGAATTCCACCACTTACATTCCAATCAAAATCAGCGGCATAATACTTATCTGCAGGCACAATAAGCTCACCCAGACCGTCACATTCAGCAAATGCTGTAGAAGATGTTGACACCAAAGTTGCAGGAAACTCGAAATCTGTAAGTCCGTCACAGTTGTTAAATGCATTGCTTCTTATTATCCTGAGATTATCCGGCAAAATAATTTCTTCAATGCCGTCACACCATGCAAAAGCATAAGCAGGTATAATCTCAGCATCTGTTAATGTAACTTTTTTAAGCAGAGGATAATTAGTTTTAAGTGCGTTAGCACTGCTTTCGAGTTTTATAGAATCAAAATAGAAATTAAGATTATAGGAGTTGTTGTTTTCCGGCTCTCTTGTTCCAACATAAGGTAATACTATCTCCTCAAGAGCAGTACAACCGTTAAATATGAAGTTACCGATACTGTACACACTTTCAGGAATTTCAACCTTTACAAGAGATGAACAGCCTTTGAATGTGTATTCACCGATCTGCTCTACACCTTCTGACAAAGTGATGTTTTCCAGATTTGTACAGTTTTCGAAAGCATTACTGTTGATATTTTTTATTGTTGCTGGAACTGTAACAGCCGTAAGTGCTGTACAGGAAGCAAACGCTCCACTGCCGATAGTATTTACAGTTGAAGGTATATCGCTTATATCTGATAATGAAGTGCAGTTATTGAACATATACTGAGGTATATTGGTCATCTTGCCTACGCCTGTAAAAGATGTTAAGGCTGAACAGTTAGAGAACACATAGTTTCCAATTTCATTTACATTAGCAGGAATAGCGACAGTAACAAGTCCACTGCATTCCGCAAATGCATAACCGCCAATTTTTGTAAGGTTTTCAGGTAAAACGATCTCAGTTAAACCAGTACATTTGTAAAAAGCATAGTTACCTACTTTTTCAAGATTCTGAGGCAATACAATTTCATCTAAAATATCGCATCCAGCGAATGCATATCCGGGCAGAATTTCTGTATTCGTAAGGGTTACTTTTTTCAAATACAGATACTTAGCAGCCATATTGTGAATGTTAATTTTGTCAGGACTGTCTGCTCTATCAAAGTAATAGTCAAGATGATAATTACCTGTTACATTAACATTGTTGGTACCAATAAACGGCAAGGTAATTTCTTCAAGATTATAGCAACCGTTAAAAATATAGTAACCGATATTTGTTACACTTTCCGGAATTTCAACAGATTTTAATGCGACACAATCCTTAAAAACATATTCGCCTACCTTAAGCAACGAGTTGCTCATTGACGTGGTTTTTAATCTATTACATCCACTGAAAGCATACGAACCGATTTCAGCAATTTTTTCGTTTAATGAAAAACTGATAAGGTTTTTACAGTTTGCAAAGGCACCCTTACCGATTATGCTTATTGTTTCAGGAAGTATTGAAATATCAGTAAAGGCGGAGCAATTATTAAAAGCATATTCCGGTATTGTGTTTAGGGAACCCATAGGAAACACTTCTGTTATACCGTCACAAGAATCAAAACAATGACTTCCGATTTCTTTTACAGATTCGGGAATTGTAACCTGAGAAATATCATCGCAATCCGAAAACGCATATGAACCGATTTTTTTCAGATTATCAGGTAAAACCACTTCCGTTAAATTATCACACCAAGCAAAAGCATAAGCAGGAAGAGTTTCCGTATTTGTAAGAGTTACCTTCTTAAGCTTCAGATAATTGGTTGCCATATTATGAGAACTACTCTTATTAGCATCTGAAGCCTTATCAAAATAATAATCCAGATTATAGTTTGTTGCGTCATCCGGTTTGTTCGTTCCTATAAACGGCATAGTAATTTCCGTAAGGGATGTACAACCATTAAAAATGTAATAACCGATCTTCTTTACATTTTCAGGAATAACTACAGACTTGAGACTGCTACAGTTTCTGAATACATTATCCCCCAACATAACAAGACTATCTGGAAGAATTACCTCCACTGCCTTACTGCAATCCTGAAAAGCGTATGAACCTATCTGGGACACGCCTTCATTGACGACAATTTTAGTTATACTGAGTCTATCAGCATACCACGGTGATTTTCCTGACTGGAAATCTTCCATAGCTCCTTTACCGTCAATTGTCAGAGTACCGTTCTGATCAATACTCCAGCTGATTTTACCAATTTTGTTTATTTCTTCAGGTTCTGCAGCAACAGCTTTGAAATCTGGTAATTCTATAAAAGTGAACACCGTAGCTGGAACAGATGAAAAAATAAGCAAAACAGCCATAATCAAAGAAATAATGTTTTTGAAAATTGGTTTCATGTTTTTTCCTCCTAAAAAATATAATATATAAACACCCTTGCGGATGGAATTCGAAAAAACAACAAGCCATTAAAGCTGACAAAATCAGCTATTAACGGCTTAAATTACTGTATTTAACTGTAAGAGAACATACTACCCCTATATGTATATATGTAAAT
>JAZUOC010000205.1:0-4845 GCA_045604465.1 Acutalibacteraceae bacterium | reverse complement strand
ACGGCACACTCCTTTCTTAGGGTAACAGACGTCACTTTATGCTTTATGTCCACCAATTTGTTCGTTTCTGTCTTTGGCTGTTGCACCTTCCTGAAGGTTAAGTCCTTTCAGAATAGCATTTTTACCGAACTTGTTTTTTATACCGATAAGGGTTTCCTGAATTTTTCTTTCCCTTTCAAGCTCTGCATCTTCTTTTTTCAGCTGTTCTTCATCATAGGTTTCAAACAAAGAGAGCTGATAGGGGGCAGCACCTTGAGAAGTAGTATCCTCAGGTACAACATTGTTAGCAGTTATGTTGATTCTTCTTATGAGAAGGTAAGGATTTACTACCTCATCGTAGACCTTCAGAACAGCATCGGTAATAAGTCTCGTTGAAGATGTTTTTCTGCCTATATTAACCGTACCTCTTGCATGTTTCGGTACTTGTCTTCCGTAAAAATCTGTCTTGAATTCACCTTTGTAAGCACCTCTGCGGCTTGCGTCGGTAAGGTTTTCGATGTCATAACCGATAGTAATAACTATCTGGTCGGTTACGAGCTTCTTTTCCACAAGGTCAAGTGACAATGCCTCAAGCATTTCTTTGAGTACATTTTTCGTAGTTTCAAAATCATAAGGACAGTGAAGTACCTGCCCCGAGCTCAGACAGTTAGTAGCAGGCTTGTATGCCTTGATATCTGCAATGGTACAAGGCTCCCAGCCCCATGCGTGGTCAATCAGAAGCTCTGCATTTATGCCGAATAATTTATAGAGCAAATTTTCATTGTATACGGAGCAACGGGCAACATCGCCCATAGTGAACATATAGTTCTGCTCCAATTTCTTTGCAATACCCTTGCCGACACGCCAGAAGTCCGTTAAAGGTCTGTGGTCCCAGAGAAGTCTGCGGTATGACATTTCGTCAAGCTCGGCAATACGTACTCCGTCCTTATCTGCAGGTATGTGCTTTGCGGTAATATCCATAGCAACCTTGCAAAGATACAGATTAGTACCGATGCCTGCCGTTGCGGTTACGCCTGTCGTGGTAAGTACATCTTTAATAAGCATCATCGCAAAATCGTGAGCGGATATTTTAAGTGTCTTCAGATAAGCCGTAGCGTCAATAAAGACCTCGTCTATCGAATAAACGTGTATGTCTTCAGGAGCAACGTACTTGAGATAAACCTCATAAATGCGGGTGCTGTATTCAATGTACAGAGCCATTCTCGGAACAGCGACAACATAATCGATAGATAAATTCGGATTACTCTTCAGCTCATTATCATCATAAGATGAGCCGGTGAATTTCCTGCCGGGAGCTTTTCGCAGTCTTTCATTATTGGCAGTTTTGATTTGCTGCAGGGCCTCAAACATTCTCGCTCTGCCTGATATTCCATAGGCTTTAAGCGACGGAGAAACAGCAAGGCAGATAGTCTTTTCTGTTCGTGACGGGTCAGCGACGAGAAGGTTGGTAGTCATAGGGTCGAGACCTCTTTCTCTCGCTTCAACACTGGCATAGAAAGACTTCAGATCTATGGCAATGTATGTTTTTTCGTTCATCTTTCTACACCTTGCTTTCTGAGTTTAGTTTATCACAAAATTCATAGAACAAAAATATAAAGAAAATACAAGAAGAGAAATTTGATTTTGTCAAATTTGTTTGTATCTCTTAATAGGCAAAAATGTTTCATTTTCAGTTTTCTCAAAGATACTGACAACGGTTACTTCCTTTCCTTCATTGTTGGCAGTTACTTTAATCTTATCGCCAATTTTTATACTTTCATCATCGCAGAGATAATCATAGCTTTTCCCACCTTGACCGAATACAACTGAGACAAAGCGATATTTTTTGCTGTCCGTTTTTGGCTTTTTGATTTCAAAAATACAGTTATCGCAGAACATAACAGGAAAGCCGTCAAAATAAAAAGTATGATAATCCATTCCGTCAACAGTAAATTGCTCTTCAGGACAATCAATTTCCTCACATAAAGGCTTAACAATAACTGTAAGACTTTCGTAAAATCCACACATATCAAGATCGGGAATGGTAATAAACAATCTGTTTGTGTCTTTTTCTTGCCATTTGCTATGAGGCTTGAATATAAGTTTAATTTTGCCGTTTGCCATTTCTTTTGCCTTAACTTCAAGCCATTTGCCGGCGGATAAGTAGTCGTGAAAAATTGAACAGATACTTAACCATTCTATTTTATTTTGGGTTTTAAATTCAATTGCTTCTTTTGTTTCAGCAAGTGCGTTACTGATAGCTTCAGCAACCTTACTGTCGCCATAGTGATTTGTTTCTTTCATCCGCATACGGATAGCAAAGTCTGCCTGATAATAGTATTTAAGCATTTCGTCAAAATCAGATTCATAAGGATCGTTTATATTTTTGCAGTAATTACCCATACGAAATGCAATATCAGCAAATTTACAATCAAATTCTCCGTTCTGAATATATTTGATATTTTCTTCATAAAGACGGCTGACCATATTTTTTGCTGTTTCGGGACTTTTCGGAACACCGTAGCCGTTATAATACATATCGACGACTTTGTATTCTGCTTCATATATCTGATTGAAGGCTGCAAAGGAAAAATATTTGTATGCCTTTTCATAATCGGGAACTCCGTCAGTTGTTCTGCCGTAATAATAAATATAACCTAAAGTATTGGCATAAAAAGCTTGGTCGGGCATATAATCAACTTCTTCAATAAGACGAAGCATACATTCTTCTGCTCTTTTCCAATCACAATGGAAAACCCTGTTTCCGCCGTAACATCCGTAGCCTACCGCTGACAAACCGTATTTGTTTCCTTTTTCAGCAAGCTCTTCCGCAAATATTTTATAAAGCTCCGCTTCTTCTTCGCTTGCGACATTTAATGAGTTGTTGTCTTCAAGGGAGCATACTAAATCAATCTTAGCCCTTTCAGGGTACCTTCGGCTTAAAATAGGCTTACTTTCATCTTCGAGAAAATTTCCGAGAGCAATAAGAGCTTCTTTGAAGTCTTCCTCAAAATCATAAAAAATTAAATTCATCAAAGCATCTGAGATGTCAGATAAAACTTTATTTCTATTATAAAAGAAGTCGGGTTCATTTTCGTACGTTGTTTCCTGAAGAACATAATTAAAATAATCAAACCACTCAGTTTCAAATTTATCTATATCAATTACTTCGTTGCAGAATTTACTCAATGCACAGTGAATATCTTCGAGCGTAATAATATAGTTATCAGCATTAACGATGTTTTCAACAACATTGTCTTTAATTATATCTTGAAGGGTAGTTTCGTATCTTGCAAATTTCTGGTAGGTAGTTTTATCAAGATATACAGGTTCAACTAAAATAGCCTTATTTTTACTTAAGGTATATTCATAATAATCATCCAAATTGCAAACAGTAATTCTTTTAGGAGTTACATGTATAACTTTGCCGTAATATTCAGTTCCGTCAACCTTAAATTTCACAATATCGCTTTCTCTAAAATCGGACATTTTTCTACCTCCTGATTTATGATAATTTAATTATATATTAAATCATCCACCAATGTCAAATTTTGCAGTACGATTATACGGACTTAAAATAAATGAAAATCATTGCTTTATATTCTGCATAATGTTATAATATAAACAAAAAGAGATACACAAGAAGCCAGCAATCAACGAAAACCTCTTCAGGCTCAAAAAGTCAAAATTCAGAGGTGTCTAAGGGCGTAGAATTGACTGAAAATCAGCAGGAGAGAATAGTCAATCTGTTGATATCATGGATTGAGAATGAACTTAAAAATGATAAGGAGAAACAAAAATGAAAGTATTATTCCTCGATTTTGATGGTGTACTTAACAGCCAGGATTACAGAGACAGATACGGCAGTGTGGGAGCAGGTATTGATAAATCAAAAATGCCCCTGCTGAAAAGGCTCATTGACAGCACCGATGCCAAGATTGTTATTATAACCTCATTGAGAGAATATTGGAACAAGAACCCCGAAAAGTGTGATTATTTCGGTAAGGTTATCAATGATACCTTTGCCGAGTACGGACTTGAAATCTACGATAAGACACCTGTTTCGGATAGCGGAAAACGTGAAGATGAAATCCTGGATTGGATTGTGAATAATCCCGGTATTAAAAACTTTGTGGCTATCGATGACGGTGCTTTGTTTGCTAAGTTTCTTGTTGGTCACTTTGTTCAGCCAAAGGACGGACTTGAGGAAGAACATGTGGAGAAGGCTGTTGAGATTTTGAATAGATAACAATTTTCATCACTCATTTCATCACTCACAAGTATTGATAAATGAGTGATGAAGTGCTTATGTTTTGCAGAACGAAAGATTTATAGTTGATATTTTATTTTTTATATGATAAAATAAGCAAAACAGAAAGGGAGTGATTAAATGAACAAAAAATCATTTGAGATTTTGAGTGCCGATACAGTTGTATCTGTCTGGAATGACGGTCAGATTGCAGTTGTTAACGACGCTTTACTTCCTTTATATCTGAAACGCATAAGCAACGCTGAAATGTGGCTGGAAAGCCGTGCCATTGACAGTCATAGAGCTAATTCACGACTTCTCAAAAAAGCTCTCCGACTTGCCGAAAAAGACGATGTTTCAACAGTTGTCCATGTTAACGGTGCCACAATTACAGACAACTATTGGGTGCGGCCTGTAGGTTCAGAACTTACATATTCTGATGTTAAATTTGATAACGATTATTTTTCAAACCTTGCTCTGAAGGGTACTTATGACAGCTTCAACAGAGCCGCTAACAGCAAGCACAGCAGAACACCGGAACTTACAAATGTAGGTAGCTTCGAAAAATGGTGGAAGCTTCGTGAGGGCAAGTGGTGGTTGTATAAGAGGGCTAATCA
>JAZUOC010000204.1:0-6449 GCA_045604465.1 Acutalibacteraceae bacterium | reverse complement strand
ATACACCAGTTCAACTCCTTGGCTCACAGAACGACATGGCTACGATCCGACTTGCCTCTTTATTCTGCTTCGGCTGTCCCTGCCACACATTGGCACGTGCGGGTCTGTCAGCCTTACGGGCAGGTCTGAAGCTCTCTTTCTTAGGAGCATCCTCTGCTTTTTTGATGGAAAGACTGATTTTCCCCTCTTCCGATATACCTACCACCTTGACCTTGACATCCTGGCCTTCTTTGAGGAAGTCCTTTATATCCTTTACAAAGTTGTTTGAAACCTCGGAAATATGTACCATACCGCTTTTTCCGTCGGGCAGACTTACAAAAGCACCGAATGCTGTGAGACCTGTTACTTTACCTTCTAAAACTGCGCCTACTTCAATCATAAAAAGACCGAATCCTCCTAAAATTATTCACCGAAAGATGAATTATAATATACCTTTTCACCGGGCTTACAGTAGCCGTACTCTTCACGTGCTATTTTTTCGAAATAAGCCTGATGGTTTTCTTCTTTAAGGGTTTCGGAAATTTCAGAGCTTTCCACGCTTACAGCTGAAGCAAGACTTTCGATTTCTTCTGCTTCACGGTTATATTCGGCTGCACGGGCATAGTTAGTCACACACTGTGAAAAAAGCAGTGCGGTTAAAAGTGCTGCGACAAAAATGATCGCAATGTGAACTGTTTTGATTTCCTTTTTTTTAGCTTTTTTTGCTTCACTGAAATCTCTGACCGCCAAGCAAATCCACTCCTTAAAAAATTCAGCGTATATTTTAAAATACACCTACTGTTAATTATACAGATTTGTTTTTATTTTTCAAGAGGATTTTGCCAATATTACAAACTTTTTTCCTGTTTTTTTCTTTATTTTCTTTTCTTGCCGCATTTTTTCGGATTTCAGTAAAAATCTTTTTCGAAAAGCTCTTAATTTTTTCTGCTGCTTTTCTGAAGGGCTTTAAGATGAACGCCTGAATTTTTCTTATTAGTCTGATGTAAACGTAACACCTTCTCAGAACATACTTACCCAGAGACAAATGAAAGGCCGTCCCTCCGAAAAGCTCTGCAAGCATAAGATTCAGCCGGATCTGTCCCGAATTGTAAAGAACCATAAAGAAAAAAGACACTACAGACGCAGCTGTAAAATAAGCAATATCAAAAAATACATAGACAGCCTTTTTCTCCCCGAAAAGCATACGTAAAAGCATCGCTGCATCATAAAACGCTCCGAGAAGGATTCCGCAGCCTATCGCTCTTAAGAAGATAACCGCCTGACTTATAAGAGGCTCGGAATAATTCATCGGAACACCTTTGAAAAGAAGGATGTAGCCTTAGGCTGATTTTCGAGATAAACCATCGATGACACAGTGCCGTCGATAGAAAGCTCTCCTGTATCCGTATTAAGAACACTGATGTGAAGCCCCTCTCCCTTAACCGTAAGCTCACCGTAATCAGTGTAGGCAGTGATAAGATTTTCGTCAAAGGAATCCACATCCGTCACTCCGCTCAGGGTCAGCTGATTTCTGTCTCTGAGAATTAAGCTGTGGGGCATTTTAATTTTATTTTCGGTCATAAAAAAACCTCCTTCGGAAAAAGTCTATTCCGTAAGGAGGCTTTATATTCTTATGTCAGGTCAAAGGATTTCATACATAAGTCCTGCATCGTTTTTCGTGGCGTGCTCCGTAACCACCAGTACACGGGCTTTAAGAAGATTTTCACCCATCTGTATTTCGATTACGTCACCCACCTTCACATCATAAGAAGCTCTCGCTACCTTGCCGTTTACTGTTACGTGCTTGGCATCGCACACCTCATTGGCAATGGTTCTGCGCTTGATAAGACGTGAAACCTTAAGATATTTGTCAAGTCTCATTTTTACACCTAAAAATTCAGGACTGTTCCGAGGAACAGTCCGAATAAGCTGAATTCAGATTATTTTACAGCGTTCTTAAGAGCTGCGCCTGCCTTGAAAGAAGGAAGCTTTGCAGCAGCGATTTCGATAGCTTCGCCTGTCTTGGGGTTGTGACCTGTTCTGGCTGCTCTTTCCTTAACTTCGAAGGTACCGAAGCCGATGAGCTGAACCTTTTCACCCTTAACGAGTGCTTCTTCGATAGAAGCGAGAACTGCTGCGAGAGCTTTGTCAGCGTCTTTCTTTGAGATTTCAGCCTTAGCTGCAACTGCATTGATTAATTCAGTTTTATTCATTTTTGTTTTCCTCCAAAAATATGATTTATTTTTCCACGGGTTTAATCCCGATTGGATACTAAGTTTTTCTTCGCCTGAATCCACAGTTTGTCCAGCTCCTCGATAGTAGAGCCTTTCATATCTATGTTTCCTTCAGCGGCGAGCCTTTCTACCTCGAGAAAGCGTGAGATGAATTTTTCCGTCGACAGATTCAGTGCTTCCTCAGAATCAACACCGATAAATCTCGACACATTGACACAGGAAAAGAGAAGGTCACCGAACTCCTCGGTTATATCCTCCTTCACACCCGATTTCATCGCCGCCTTAAGCTCTGCGATTTCACTTTCGAGTGCCTCCAAAGCACCGTCTACGGTTTCCCAGTCAAAGCCGGCCTTTTTGGCCTTGGACTGAATTTTCTGACTCCTCATAAGTGCGGGAAGCTCTTTCGGCACCTTCAGCATGGATGAGCCCTGAGTTTTCTGCCCCTTACTCTTACGCTTTATATCGTCCCAGTTATTCAGCACATCGTCTGTGCCGCTTACCTTGACCTCACCGAAAACGTGAGGATGACGTTCGATAAGCTTTTTACAGATACCGTCACATACATCCGAAAAATCGAAGGAACCGATTTCCTTTTCTATCTGTGCATGAAAGACAACCTGTAAAAGTACATCGCCAAGCTCTTCCTCGAGGAGAGTTCTGTCTTTTTTATTGATAGCCTCGATGACCTCATAGGTTTCCTCAATGAAATCCTTTTTTATGCTTTCGTGTGTCTGCTCTGCATCCCAGGGGCATCCGCCGGGAGCACGGAGTACAGCCATTATCCCGAGAAGATCATCAATGCCGTATCTGTCTTTGAAAGTAAATTTTTCCATAGCCTTTACCTCATTGTTCCTATTTTAACCTAATAATCCAAATTTTGCAAGGACTTTTGCGATTTTTTCTCCTTTTGGAAGCATTAAAATGTCATCTTTCACAATTCCTTTAAGCAAAAGTATCGAAACTGCATAAAAAGCTGCGCCTGCACCTACTGCAAGAATGGTCGTAAGGCGGCTCTCGATGGAGAGAACATCCACTAAAAGGTAGTTTGCTCCCCATGCACCCACACCGCACATAAGGGCAGCGAGGAAGGGTTTAAGGAATACAGAGGTAAGATTTACCTTCACATCCACGGTCTTTGTAAGGATGTTGAAATTGATGAGAACCATCACGATATAGCATATGGTAGTGCTTATACAGGCACCCTTTATGTTTATTTCGGGATTGGCGATCATTATGAAATTAAGGACTATTTTTATAACAGCACCTATGGACATTGTCACGATGGGCACCTTTGTTTTGCCGACTGCCTGAAGCATATTCGTAAGAGGTGATGCCAGAGCAAAAAGCGGAATGGCAAGTCCGTATACGAACATCATCGGTGCAGCAGCCGGAGCAAAAGCGGAGTTACCGCCACCGTAGAGAAGATCGAGAATAGGCTCTGAAAGGACAGCAATACCGATACCTGCAGGCATAGCTATAAGCATCGCCACACGCATGGCCGACTCTACACAGAGCTTGATTTCGCTCTTATTTCTCGCTGTCCACGCCTTGGAAAGAACGGGAATGGCACTGATGCCGAGAGTAAGAGTGATGGTGGGAATAAGGTTTTTTATATTGATTACTGAGCCGTGCATACCGTAAAGATATGTCGCGATGTTTTCATCGAGAGTCTGTTCGGCGGCAAGAGTGGCACCGTACATACCCTTGACTGTTTCGAGACCGTTTTCCAAAGCCATGGCAAGTCTGCTTCTGATGGTGGTGTCATCGATAAGATTACTTATATTAAGCACCAGAGACGAAGCGGCGACAGGAATGGATATACGGAGAATACTGTTTCTTATATTCCTGTTACTGTCGGCTGCAGGAGAATTCACGAGCTCCTCGCGCGTAAAGCCGAAGCCTCTTTTTTTGTATCTGACATAAAGGTAGACAAGTCCCAGTGCAGAGCCGAGTGTAACACCCAGAATAGCCACAGCGGCACCGTAGGGATAAATAGCCGCCATAGCCTCTGCCTTATTGGTAACATCCACACCGAAAAGAGTCATCTCACCGTTCACTGCATTTTCCTCATAATAGGAAACGGCACCGTTCATAAAGAAATAAGTGGCAGAAAGACCGAAAACAAGCTTTACAGCCGCTTCTATAACCTGGGAAACACCGGTGGGAGTCATATTATTAAGACCCTCATAATAACCTCTGAAGGACGACATCATACAGCAGAAGAGTACACAGGGAGCCACGGTAAGTACGCTTATGTAATTCATGGGAGCTTTAGCAGAGTATACGGAATAGGGCACTGCAATAGCCATAAGTATCACTGTACCCATAAGACCGACCATAAAGAAAAGCTTCTGCGATACCTTGAAGATAGCCCGGGCATCATTCACTCTTCCCAGCTCCATATTCTGTGAAACCAGCTTCGAAACCGCAATGGGAAGGCCCGCCATGGAAATAGCGTAAAGCGGAGTATATACGGCATAAGCGCCTGTAAAATAGCCTAGACCTTCAGTTCCGAGAAGATGCTTCATCGGTATTTTATAAACTGCACCTATCAGCTTAACGACGATTGTAGCTATGGCAAGCACACCTGCACCTGCAAGTAATGACTGTTTTTTTCTTTCAGACATTATTTATCATCTCTTTTCTTGTGTTCTTGTTATATTATCTTGATTATCCTATAAATTCATTCAGAAGTGAACCCTCAGGCACCGAATCCTCTCCGATAGAAACGAAGCCGGAGATTTTGCGTTTCAGCTCCTGTGCCGCAGGATAGTATACACTCTTTTTATCCGTACGGTCAAGCACTTTTATGGCGACATCCTTAAAAGCACATATTTCGTAGGGATGAATAGAATTGATTTTTATATCTGCCCTGTCCTCGAAGGGAAACAGATACCTGTCCTCGCCCATTCTAACGCCGTTCCAGAGATAAAAGGTATTTTCGGGAGAGGAATCACGGTGATGGTAGTCTCTTATCATTCGGCGGACAAGACGGATGTCTCGCTTAGACATAAGAACCTCATCCCCGTCAAAAATACGTGAGGAAACACTTACATAAATTTTCACCATCTGTTCATTTTCGAGCTGGTCGGTTATTACAGGATTAAGAGCGTGGAGACCTTCGACGATGATAATGTCATCCTGCTGTGCCACCGTCTCTACATAATACTCTCTTTTTTTAGTTTTAAAGCTGAAACGGGGAAGTCTGCACCTGCCGTCATTCATAAGACTGTGTAGACACTCACCGATATAATCCACATCGAGAGCCTTTACAGTTTCATAATCTACTGTGCCATCCTCAAAAAAGTAAATTTCGCCCTGGCTTCTGTAAAAGTCGTCGAGAGAAATCATCTTCGCTCTTCTGCCGTTAGCTTCTATGGCTTTTTTTAGAAGCTTCGAAGTGGTAGTCTTGCCCGAGGAAGAGGGACCTGCCACCATTACGAGAGTTCTGCCCTCTTTTGCACAGATTTTTTCTGCAGTATCATCTATTATATTCTTATATCTTTTTTCGCTTTCCGATATTATTTTTTCAGGTGTCTCTTTTACGAGTGCATTGATATTATCAACTGTAAGCTTGTTCACATAATCACCCTTTAAAATATTTGTAATAGAAATCTTTTATCTGTTCTTTTCGCTTTATTATTTCTTCAAAAGAGCCTATATATTCATAAGGATACTTATAATTAAAAACACGCTCAATCGAACTGTCATGAGGTGCTTTGAGCTTCGTAACTGCTCCAGCACCCACAGCGAATACAGAATGAATTTCTTCCATCATATAAACATTATAAAGTCCTTCATAGCCCTTCTTTGCCCAGCCTACGTTTTCGAGATTACCGAGGCATTTACTCTGACGGTACATATAGTAGGGTATATAGCCCTCATCGAGAAGTGCCTTCTGTGTGAGAGAAAGCATCTCCGAGGCTGTCTTGCCCGAATTCGTACCGCGCTTTTCTGTCACTATGGCAGAAGAACGCTTAAGTGCGAGGGTATGTACGGTGATATTTTCCGGAGAGAAGGACAGCGCCTTACGGAGTGTCTCACCATAATTCTCCACCGTATCCGTGGGAAGACCTGCGATAAGGTCCATATTTATATTGTCAAAGCTCTTTTCCCGTGCCATAAGAAAAGCATCGACGGTCATCTGACACGAATGATTTCTGCCGATAGTTTTAAGGACATCGTCTGAGAAGGTCTGGGGATTGATGCTGATACGTGTAGCACCGCAGCTTTTGA
>JAZUOC010000203.1:0-28059 GCA_045604465.1 Acutalibacteraceae bacterium | reverse complement strand
CCGACAGGGTAAGAAAGAGACCTGCGGTTATTTTCGGCTCTAACGGTATTGCCGGTTGTGAACATTCCATTTTCGAAATTCTCTCTAACTCTATTGACGAGGCAAGAGAAGGACACGGCGATAAAATTATTGTGACGAAATTTTCTGACGGCTCTGTGGAGGTGCAGGATTTCGGCAGAGGCATTCCTGTCGGCTATAATGAAAAATACGACCGATACAACTGGGAACTTGTTTTTTGTGAGCTTTATGCAGGCGGTAAATATAAGACCAATTCGGGCGGTAGCTACGAGTATTCTCTCGGTCTTAACGGACTCGGTCTTTGTGCTACACAGTTCGCCAGTGAATATATGGAAGCAGAAATCAAAAGCGGCGGAGAAAGACATACCCTTCATTTCGAAAAAGGTAATAATATCGGCGGGCTTGTCAGTGAGCCTTATTCGAAAAAAGACACGGGTACACGCATAAAATGGAAGCCCGATACAGAGGTTTTTACTGATATAGATGTATCTCTCGAGTATTTTCAGCAGGTAATGCAGAGACAAGCTATCGTAAATCCCAAGGTCAGATTTGAGCTTAAAAATCAGATTAAGGGCGGCTTCGAAACCTTCTCTTATTATTATGAAAACGGCATAAGTGACTATGTCAAGGAGATAGCAGGGGAGGATGCTATTTCTTCCGTGCAGTTCTGGCAGGCTGACAGACAAGGTAAGGACAGAGAGGATTTACCGGAATACAAGGTTAAGCTCAATGTAGCTCTTACCTTCTCCAATAAAAAACAGCTTATCGAATACTATCATAACTCAAGCTTTCTCGAGTTCGGCGGTTCTCCCGATAAGGCTGTTACCAATGCTCTCGTAGCACAGATAGATGCTTACCTCAAGCAGACAGGCAAATACTCAAAAAGCGACAGCAAGATAAAATTCCAGGATATTTCCGACTGTCTTATTCTCGTTTCCTCTTCCTTCTCTACGGAAACATCTTATCTCAACCAGACGAAAAAAGCTATTACAAATAAATTTATTCAGGAAGCCATGACGGAATTTCTTCGTCATCAGATGGAGGTTTACTTCATCGAAAATAAGCTTGAAGCAGACAAGATAGCCGATCAGGTGCTGATAAATATGCGCAGCCGTGTCAAGGCCGAGGCGGCAAGAATCAACATAAAAAAGACTCTTGCTTCTTCTAACGATATGGCAAACCGTGTGCAGAAGTTCGTTGACTGCCGCAGTAAGGATATAGACAGACGTGAGCTGTTTATAGTGGAGGGTGACTCTGCTCTCGGTGCCTGTAAGCAGGCGAGAGACTCGGAGTTTCAGGCGATTATCCCTGTGAGAGGTAAAATTCTTAACTGTCTTAAATCCGAATACGATAAGATTTTTAAAAGTGAAATCATAACCGATCTTCTTAAGGTTTTAGGCTGCGGTGTCGAGGTACACTCTAAAGCTATGAAAAATATGTCTACCTTCAGTCTCGATAATCTTCGCTGGAGTAAGATCATCATCTGTACCGACGCCGATGTTGACGGTTATCAGATTAGAACACTTATTCTGACTATGATTTACCGTCTGGTTCCCACACTTATAAAAGAAGGTAAGGTCTTTATCGCTGAATCGCCTCTTTACGAAATCACCTGCGGTAATGAAACCTGGTTTGCTTATACAGAAAAGGAAAAATCCGATGCCATAGAGGAAATCGGAAACCGCAAGTATACCATCCAGCGTTCAAAGGGTCTCGGTGAAAACGATGCGGATATGATGAATCTTACTACTATGAATCCCACTACGAGAAGACTTATTAAAATCGATCCCACCGATGCGGCTCTCACTGCTGAAAAATTTGATCTTCTCTTAGGTGATAATCTTACCGGCAGAAAAGATTATATTGCAAATTACGGACATCTTTACATCGATATGACGGATGTAAGCTGATTATAGCGAGGTAAAAAAAATGGCACGAAAAAAAACAACTAAAAAACAGGATGACGGTGATCTTCTCAAAAACACTCATATAGCTAATGCGGGTGAAATGATTGAGCAGCATATTACCGATACTCTTGAAATTAACTATATGCCCTATGCTATGAGTGTTATTCTTTCGAGAGCTATTCCCGAAATCGACGGCTTCAAGCCCTCTCACAGAAAGCTTCTGTACACTATGTATAAAATGGGCCTTCTCACAGGCGGCAGAACTAAATCTGCTAACATCGTAGGTCAGACTATGCGACTTAATCCTCACGGTGATGCAGCTATTTACGAAACTATGGTACGTCTTTCAAAGGGTAATGAAGCTCTTCTTAATCCTTTCGTAGACTCAAAAGGTAACTTCGGTAAGGCATATTCACGTGATATGCACTATGCAGCTGCACGTTACACCGAGGCAAAGCTCGACGGAATCTGTAACGAGCTTTTCCGTGAAATCGACAAGGACACTATTGATTTTGTAGATAACTATGACAGCACGATGAAGGAGCCTACACTTCTTCCTGTGACCTTCCCGTCAATTTTAGCCAACACCAATCTCGGTATTGCCGTAGGTATGGCTTCGTCTATCTGCTCATTTAATCTTAAAGAGCTTTGCGAGACTACCATCGAGCTTATAAAAAATCTTGACCACAACTGTATCGAGACTATGCCTGCTCCCGATTTCGTCGGCGGAGGTACCATCGTATATAACCGTGATGAAATGGAAGAGATTTACCGGACAGGCCGTGGCGGTATTAAGGTGCGTGCAAAGTATGCCTATGATAAAGAGTTCAACTGCATCGACATCAAGGAAATTCCTCCCACGACTACAGCTGAAGCCATAATCGATAAAATCATCGAAAGGGTTAAGGCAGGTTCTATCAAAGAAATTACCGATGTCCGTGACGAAACCGACAAGCAGGGTCTTAAAATTACTATCGATCTTAAGCGAGGTACCGATGCGGATAAGCTTATGCAGAAGCTTTACAAGCTTACACCATTAGAGGATTCCTTCTCCTGCAACTTCAATGTTCTCGTAGACGGTTATCCGAGAGTTATGGGCGTTAAGGATATACTTATCGAATGGATCCGTTTCAGAGGCAGATGCGTCAGAAGAAGAGTTATGTTCGACCTTAATAAAGCTGAATCAAGACTTCATCTTTTAAGGGGGCTTGAGAAAATTCTTCTCGATATTGACAAGGCCATAGCCATCATCCGTAAGACCGAGGAAGAGGCAGAGGTTGTTCCTAATCTTATGATAGGCTTCGGTATAGATGAAATTCAGGCGGAATATGTAGCTGAAATAAAGCTTCGCCATCTCAACAGAGAGTATATTCTTAAGCGTCTGAAGGATATAGAAAATCTCGAAAGCACCATAAAGGACATGAGAGAAATTCTCGATTCAAAGGCGAAAATCAAAAAGATAATTATAGCCGAGCTTAGTGATATTATCAAAAAATACAGCAAGGAAAGAAAGACTGACCTTTATTATGTAACGGATGATGACAGCACTGAATATGTGGAAGAAATACCCGACTATGCTGTAAATCTCTTCCTTACTAAGGGCGGATACTTCAAAAAAATCACACCTCTTTCACTTCGTATGGGCGGTGAGCATAAGTTCAAGGAAAACGACGAAATTTCACAGAGCTTCGAAACCACTAATAATAATGACCTTCTCTTCTTTACCGATAAATGTCAGGTCTATAAGGCTAAGGTTTCAGATTTTGCTGATTCCAAGGCAAGCGTTTTAGGTGAATATATCCCGTCAAAGCTCGAGATGGAAGAGGGCGAAAATGTAATATTTATGGTCGTCACCAATGATTATAAGGGTTATATGATGTTCTTCTTCGATAACGGTAAAACCGCAAAGGTTACTCTTTCTTCCTATGCCACCAAGACAAACAGAAAGAAGCTTATCAAGGCATACAGTGATAAATCATCTCTTGCTGCTCTTATGTATCTTTCTGAGGATAAAGAGATAGTTCTCGAAACTACAGGTGGCAGATGTCTTCTTATCGATACTGCCGTAATTTCCCCGAAGGCTATGAAGGATACCCAGGGTGTAGGTTGTATTACTCTTAAGAAAAATCAGAAGCTTTCCGTTGTCCGTGATTATGTTCAGGGTGAATTTGTCAAGCCGTCGAGATATAAGGCAAAAAATCTTCCGTCAGCAGGTGCTGTAATCAGTAACGAGGATGTTATGAAAAAGAACAATATGACATTCGAGGGCTTCGAATAATAAAAAACAATCACATACTTCTTATGCTACTCTCCGATTTTTATTAATCGGAGAGTTTTTTATGCGTACATATGTTGCAATAATAACATTTTGTTCATTGTTTTGTTACGTAAATATTTAAATCATTTGTATAATTGATTAAAGAGTTTGATTAATCGGAGGAGTTAAATGAAAAAAAGAATATCTACCGTAAGGGAACTGGTTATGTCTGCCGCTGAAAAATATGGAGAAAAAGACTTTTGTCGTTATCTTGAAAACGGTCAAGTTTCCGTCAGAAGCTATAAAGATTTCTGTGAGAATTCTCTTGCAGTCTGTCGATATATAAAAAGTGTTACACAAGAGAAAATCAATATTGCCTTTATCGGAAAAACCGGATATGAATATATTGCGTGTCTCACAGGTATGATTTTCAGCGGTAATACGGTTGTACCGTTTGCACCGGATATATCTATTGAAGAAGCTACGGAGCTTTTTGATGATGCTGATATAGAAATGCTTTTCTGCGAGGACGAATTTTTGGATAAAGCAAAAGAGATTACAAAATCGTTCAAAGGTATTAAGCAAATTGTATCTTTTGGGGACAGTAAATGGTTCAATAATATATTTGAAAACTATTCGTCCTCTTCTGTATACAGACATTTCTCAGATTTTGAAGTCGAACCTGACAGTTGTGCGTTGATTATTTACACCTCAGGTACAACAGGAAAACGTAAGGGCGTAATGCTGTCCAACAGTAATCTCGCTACCAATTCGTCTTATGATACTTACAATATGGACGGTGATGATGTAAGCTTTTCAGTTCTGCCTATGCACCATGTATTCTGTTATGCCTGTGATGTACTGAAAACCGTTTATGACGGCGGCACTCTTTGTCTTAACGGTGAACTTATAAATCTTTATAAGAATTTATTGCTTTTTCAGCCTACGATAATGCGCGTTGTGCCGTCAATATGTAAATCTATTTTAACTAAAATAAAGATAAAAGAAAAAAGAAATCCTGAACTTTCACCGAGACAGGCCGCAGAGCTTGTTGTGGGAAAAAATTTCCGCCGCATAATTTCAGGGAGCGCCTTTCTGAGCGGCAGTATTATTGATGAATTAGAAAAATACGGCATTACAGCAAGACAAGGTTATGGAATGACCGAATGCAGTCCGCGTATTACTACCTCCGATTTCGGCAATAATCATAAATATTCAAACGGTATTCTTATCGGTGTCGATGATGTGCGTGTTGTTGACGGCGAAATTCAAGTTAAGGGGCCGAGCGTAATGCTTGGTTATTATAAAAAAGAACAGGAAACAGCCGAGGCTTTTACTGAGGACGGCTACTTACATACAGGTGATCTTGGCTATAAAGAGGGGGAACACGTTTATCTGACGGGCAGAAGGAAAAATCTAATTATTCTTTCAAACGGTGAAAACATTTCTCCTGAAGAAATTGAAAATAATTTCGCCGGCGAAGCATTAGTAAAGGATGTAATTGTTAAGGCAGAAGGGGACTGCCTTATTGCTGAAATTTTCCCGGACCGCTTTTTCGCTGAAAGCATGAAAATCAGAAGCATAGAGCAGGCAATCAGCGCGATTGTCGATAAAATAAATTTGAACCTCAATTCCGACCGCCAGATACATTCTTTCAGAATCAGAGAAACGCCGTTCAGAAGAACATCCAACGGTAAAATTATAAGGGAAAATTATTATTTTCAGGAGAGAGAGAAATGACGGAAATCAAATTGTCTGACAATAAAATAATTAACGCTTATCCTTTAACAGGTTCACAGAAGATGATGTATCTTATGTCGCTCAAATATGGTGTCGGATATCCTGTGAATAACATCGGTGTAGGTTATTATTGGAAAGGGAATGTAGACAAGTCTGTTATGAAAGAGGCGATATATGAGGCTATAGCACGCTGCGATACAATGCGCCTTCGCTTCGCTATGGGTAGAAAGCTCCGGCTTCTTCAGTATGTTACTGAAAACAGTGAGCTTACAGTAGAGGAGTGGAATTATTCACACCTGACGTTAGAACAGGCACATGGACAGCTTACTGCATTTTCGAGAACTAATATCCCTATGTTTAACTGCGAATTACATCGGATAGCGCTCATTGATTTTGCTGAAGGATATAAAGGAATTTTTATGAGAATACAGCACTTAGCTATGGATGCTTATTCTTTGAAGGTTTTTCTTAATGATATTTTCGAAATCTATCTGCATAAGACTAAGGGTACTCCTTACCCAAAGCCTATGAGACCGTATATTCCTGCTTTGGAAAAGGAACTCGCCTATGAAACGAGTGAGCAGAATAAAGCCGACAGAGAATACTGGTTTGATTCACTTAATAAGGCTGATGAACCGATTTTTACCGATTTTATGCTCGAAAACCGACTGAAATCTCAGCAGGAGAAAAATCCGTCTCAGCGTTATGCCGATATTCATTCAGGTCTTCCTGATGCTTCCACGCTAAAATTCAGTTTGAGTGCTGAAAACAGTGAAAAGCTCTTTAAAATGTGTAATGAAAATAATTTTTCAGTTTTTTCAGCAGTTTCTATGGGTGTTCGAACGGGACTTTCCTGTTTAAATGATAATCAGCAGGATGTTTCTTTTAAGATGATTATTAACAGAAGAGCTACTCTCGAAGAGAAAAAATCGGGCGGATTGAGAATAAATTTTCTTCCGATGAGAAGTATAATTGCGCCCGAAGAAAGCTTTACAGATGCCGTAGAAAAGATTTCGCAGATACAGAGTGAAATGTATCTTCATTCAAGGCTTTCTTTTCTTGATACCTTGAAAGAACGACACAAATCAATGCCTGAAAAGGCAAAATTTGATTCTACCTATGACAGCTTTGGTCTTTCATATCAGCCACCTGTTAAGGTTGCTTCTCTTGATAGCAAAATGTCGGAGACGGTAAAAAGCATCTGGTATAATAACGGTGCTACGATGATACCGCTTTACGTTACGGTATTGCACAGAGTATCAGACGGTGGTCTTGATTTCATTTTCGAATACAGGAAAGAGCCTGAATGTGAATACGATCTTCGTGTTCTTTATTCTAAAATTGAGAAAGCTCTGGTTCTCGGTACTGAAAATCCTGATATTTCCGTAGGAGAAATTCTAAGTAAAATAGCATTGACAGATGCAGAAAGGCAAGGTAAACCTGAATGTGTACAATCGAACAGCTTGTTAAAATCCTTGAAAACTTCGTGGAAGCTAACGAAATCAAGAGTGAAGACAGTTTTAAGCTTGATCTCGGCCTGAGTTCATTTGATACCGTATGTCTTGTGTCAGAAATCAATACAGAATTCGGCACGGAAGTTAAACCTACGGATTTTATAAAAAATAAAACTGTAGGTGAAATGTGTGACTACATAAGCGGGTTATGTAAATAAAAATTAACCGACAGCGAGTTCTGTTAGCAGTTCTTGCTGTCGGTATTTTAATGTTATTTAAGCTTGATTTCTATAAGGTCATAATCACTCAGGCCTACATAATATCCGCTTGCGTGGTAGCCGTCATAGCCGGTGGTGAGGCTCGTTCTGTATTCTCCGCAGAACTGCAGACCGTTTTTGTCATATATGCTTAATGAAAAGTTACCTTCACGGATAACAGGAGAATTGTCACCTCTGGCGTTTGTAACATAAAGTCTTTCTCCGTCCCATTTAACGTCTATTTCGTTACCGAACATATAGAAATCTCCGCCTGCGTACTTGATTGAATCATCATCTGAACCGCTGTATGATTCATCTTCTATATACTGACTGACTGTGAATTCTTCGCTGAAGCCATCGTTACCGTCGGGCGTGTAAACGGAAAATACAGAATCTCTGTTCGGATGATAATGGGTGATTACCATAAAGTCATCACCGATGTACTCGATGTTTGAGATGAGATCTTTTTCATAGTTAATTTCACGCTTGGATTTTTCTTCATATGTTTCTGCATCTATTACTGTTAAATAGCCTTTCTTGCCTTCCTTTGTCATCATATAAAGATATTTACCGTCGGCACTTAATTCCATCTGATAAACGCTTTCACTGTCATTCAGCGGAAAAACATTTTTAAGCTTTACTGTGTCAAAGGTAACTTTGTTTTCATCATAAGAGTAGGGGAGAGAGTATATGCCGTAGCCGCCCGGGATGCAGCTTGTGTCGGGATTCTCACCGATTTCAGCTCTGTTATCGAAGTAGATAAAGCACTCCTTATCCGTAATTACGCTATCGGCACCGAATGAGAAGCGTTCATAATCACCGTCTTCGGTCACTGAAGCTGTTCCACTGTGTGTAACATTTCCGTTTTCGTCGACCTGAACACGTATTTCTAATCTGTGGTCCTTCAGAACAGGTATTCTGAAAAATTCCTCCATAGCTTTTATCAGTTCTTTTTCAGCAGTGTTGGTATCCGAATGAAAGGAGCTGTCCAACCAGAAATTTTCAAAGGAAACATCTACTGTTATAGGATAATAATCCGTGTAATCTGAAATGTATATTACCTTCTTAGCTTCTACGTACGGCTCTGCTGTTTCTATAAGCTCCTGAAAGGCTTTATTTATTCCGGTGTTTGTGTCAAGCTTGCTTCCGAAGGTGCTGTAATATAATCCTGTGTAGATTCTGATCTCGTTCCTGCTTTCGTATTCTCTCTGAATTCTGTCTTTGTGAAGAGAAAAAACTGTTTTTGCCTGCCCACTTGAAATATCATAATCAATATCCCAAAGCAGGTTTTCGGAATACTGAGCTTTAAAATCAATTTCGATACCGTCAGCATAAGACCTGTCTCCGTAAACATATTTTTCAGATACGATAACGTTATCCTTTTCTTTATTTACAGCACTGAATGTGAGACTGTACAGGGACAGCAGAGCGATAATTAACACGAGAAACAAAGCTAATGTTTTACGCATAATTATTCCTCCTTACCGTTTAATTTGTCGAGAGCCTTCGCCACTCTGTCACCTCTGTAGTTATAGGTTTCCTTGATGTAGGTTATGAGGTTGCTGCCTTCTTCTTCGAGCTCAGACGTGGTCTTGTCCCCGACGATGTGGCCGTTATGAATGAGGACGGCTCTTCCGATGAATTCGGAAACCTCTTCGATAAGATGTGTGGAAAGCAGAATGGTTTCATTGGGTTCGAGAATACCTAAAAGCACCTTGTAAAAGTCTTCACGGTTGAAAATATCGTTTCCTGCGAAGGGCTCGTCCATAAGGATGTAATCTGCACCCTGGGAGAGGGCAAGAATTACCTCGAACTGATTTTTCTGTCCCGTGGAAAAGTTCTTGATATTTTTATTTTTATCGAGTGAGAAAAATTCCATAAGTGCATCAAATCTTTTCTCGGAAAAAGAGGGGAAATGTGCCTTGTAGAATTCCTTGTGCCCCTTTGCGTTCAGATCGGGAAAGAAGGAATGCTCACTGGTGGCGAAGGAAATTTTTGAAATGTTTTTATTTGTGATTTTCTCGCCGTCCAGAGTTATCTGACCGTCGTATTTTATGAAGCCTAAAATGGATTTCATAAGTGTGGTTTTACCTGCACCGTTTTCGCCGAAAAGTCCGATGATTTCACCTTTGGGTATGGTAAGATCAACTCCGTCGAGAGCAGTCTTGCCCAAATATTTCTTAGTGAGATTTTTAATTTCTATCATAATGCTTCTCCTTTATAAATCAGATGTGTCCAGAACATTTTCCATTGGTCGGGCGGTAAACATTCGGGTGGTGTCACAGTAATATAATGGTGATAAAACAGTAAAAGCAGAAGGAATGAAAGAGCTATGCTCACAAGTATGCAAATCACGGGAAGTGTAAGACATCTTATGTGAAGCTCGTTTTTATCCGGTAATCTTTTCATGGTGTAGATACTTTTACTGTCCTTATAGTGATAACCGTAATGAAAGAAGATCAGAAACAGGAAGATGAAAAAAGAGATAATGAAACCGTCGAAGCATCGGTCTGCAACTGTATGGAAATAAGCCATCGCTTTACCTGCGATAAGTATTTTCTGGCCGTTTCTGAACTCAAACAGAGAGTTATACCAATAATTATAATTCAGATAAAACAGTAAGGCTCGGCAAACCGACAGCAAGAAGGAAGCTGTAACAATATACATCTCGGTTTGCGGCTTTACTCCGATCGGGATTATTTTTTTGAATTTATCAGTCATAGGCCTGTTCCTCCGTGGAAAGTCTGGTTATCAATACGCCTGTAATGAAAAGGCTGACACCGATAATTATCATATCGTAGGTGAATTCTGTCCAGCTTCCGGTAAAGTTCAGAAGAATTACCGGAATCAGAATAAATGTTTCGATGAAGAGCTTCTTACGTCTCATAAAATAGGAAACCGAAGCCGTGGAAAAACCGAGAGTGAAAATCATAAACAGATTACTTATATGCTTAACAATATCGTCAAGAGGCATAAGTGAATGTAAAATATCACTGCGGTAAAAGGCAAGGAATACGGTCTGGTTGGTTAAAAATCCTTCAAATGCATTCGGATTTCCTTTTGCAAAGTTTACGAAAACAAGACAAAAAACGTAGTAAAGTAAAGCCTGTGAGATAAAGAAAATACCGTAAACGGTTGCACCGTAAAGGCTCTGACAGAAAACTACATTCTTTTCTTTAATGTTCAGTCTGCGAAGTGTATAGCCTTGCTTAGCTGAAAAGTCACAGCCTGTCAGACACAGCAGAACAGTAATTCCTAAAAATCCTATTGCGAGCAAGAGAGACAGAATATCGTCTGCTTCTAAAATCTCTTCAATTCCGAGAAGATAATTTTTTCCCGTTTCGGACATATATTCATTCTGTAAAATCTTATCAGAATTAAGAGTGTGTAAAAAGCAGAGAGCTTCTGCAGCGGAAAAAGCTGTAATAAACAGCAGTGATTTTCCGAGGTTTCTTCTGACAAACAGTGTGAATACGGATAGGTAATTTCTCATTTTAATCTTCCTCCTCCCATAGCTTTTCGAGCAACTCGACAGCCTCCGTTTTGCTGATACCCATATGCTTTAAGACATTAACGGCGTTTTTAGCATCAGTTTTGATCAGCTCGGTTTTAATTACAATTCTTTTTTCTTCATTCAATACTACAACACTCTTTGCACCTGAATGAGATTCGATTATTCCTTCATCCTCCAAAATCTTATATGCCTTCTGTATTGTGTTTGGGTTTACACCTAAAAGCGCTGACAGCATTCTCCGTGAAGGCATCTCATCGCCGTCGGTAATAATGCCGGAGGATATTTCCCGCTTTATGTACATAACAATCTGCTGATAAATAGGGCCGTCTCCTAAGGTAAGTTTTTCGAATGAAACCAAATTTCAGCACCGCCTTTCCTGTAAGAAAAGTGTATTAATCGATTAATACGGTTTACAACTGTATTATACACATAGTACAGTTTATTTGTCAATAGCTTTTTGCAAAAAAATAAACCCCTTCGTCTCTTCTGAAACAAAGGGGGAATCTATGATTGCACAGGACTTTCTCCGTACAACCGACGGAGAAGTCACAAACGCAATCGACTTATCCGCTGATTATATTATGTGGGAAAATCTTTGATATATAATTGGAAAAATATGTTATCTGAGTCTTTTTACCATCATCTGTGCAGCCTTATAAATATCTCCGCAGCCGAGGGTGATAATAATGTCGCCGCTTTTTGCGTTTGCCAAAACGTGGTCACAGACCTCTTCGAAGGTATCGAACCACACACTACCGGGTATTTTATCAGCGAGATCCTTAGTGTAAATACCGATGGTATTTACTTCTCTGGAGCCCATGATTTCTGTCATCACGCATTTATCGGGTATCTGTAAAACTCTGACAAAGTCGTCAAAGAGGATGGAAGTTCTGGAATAGGTAAACGGCTGGAAGACAGCCCATACAGTGTTATATCCCATTTTCATAACTGCCTCGAGAGTAACCTTAAGCTCGTTAGGATGATGAGCGTAGTCATCAGCTATGGTAATACCGTCGATTTCACCTAAAATCTCGAACCTTCTTCCTGCACCGGAGAAGGCTTCGATTCCCTTTTCACATTCTTCGGGTGTGCATCCTGCATTTATTGCGGCGGCAAAAGCTGCAAGTGAATTAAGGATATTATGTTCACCGGGGATATTAAGCACCAGGTGTGCTAATTTTTCGCCTTTGCTCATAACGTCGAATTCGGCGAAGGAACCCCGGTTATATGTTATGTTCGCGGGATAATAGTCACTTTCGTCAGTTCTTCCGAAGGTGATTTTTTTTCTGTCTACATTTGCTACTGCTCTGACAGTTTCGGGATCACTGTTATTGTAAATAAGGGTAGTTGATGTAAGAGTAGCAAATTTTTCAAAGGATCTGATAATGTTATCGAGGTTCTTAAAATATTCGAGATGATCCTCGTCTACATTGAGAATAACTGCGACATCGGGAGAAAGGTCGTGATAATGGTCACAGTATTCGCAGGCTTCACAGATGAAGGTTTCGCTTTTTCCTACTCTTGCGTGGCTGTCGATAAGGGGAAGTCTTCCGCCTATAAGTGCTGAAGGATCCTTATCTGCCATAGTCAGTACCTGTGTGAGCATAGCAGTTACGGTGGTTTTTCCGTGTGTGCCGCAGATGCTGATGCAATCACTGTATTTACGGGTTATAGCGCCGAATATCTTGCTTCTCTCGAAACAGGGGATGCCGCTTTCCTTGGCCGCTAAAAGCTCAGGGTTATCCTTGAGAATAGCTGCAGTATAAATTATCATTTCGGCACCGACGATGTTTTCGGCCTTCTGCCCGAGAATAACATCTATTCCCATCGAGCGAAGCTTTATAATGTTATCACCGGTATTGTTATCGGAGCCGGTAACCGTGTATCCCCAGCTGTGAAGAATCTCGGCTATGGGACACATTCCCGAGCCGCCGATACCGATGAAATGTATTCTGTTTACTTTTTTTAACAAGTTATCTATTTCGTACATTTTAAGCACCTCACATTTTAATCATCTTATATTATATTGCATAGGTAAAAAATAGTAAACACTTTTAGGAAAATTAACACTAAAAAATTTTTTACATATTATAGGGTATACCAGCTTTCGGAGGTTTTTATGAATAATATTATCATAATCGGCGGAGACAAGAGACAGAGTGAGCTTAACAGAATTCTGTCAGATGAAGGTATGAGCTGCATATATTTTAATTCATCCGATGACGATCTGAGCAGTATTGAGCTTCATAGGGATGACATAGTTATTCTTCCTGTGCCGGTCAGTAAAGATAAAGAAACGGTGTATTCCAGCGTTAAGGGCTTTAATGTGAAGCTTAATGATATTATAAGCAGGTTGAGCTGTACGAATACAGTTTTCGCAGGAGGCTTTTCCAATGCCGTGAAAGCATATTTAAAAGAGAAAAATGTTAATTATTTTGATTATCTTGACAGTGAAGAGCTGACAGTTTATAACGCTTATCTTACCGGACTCGGCGCAGTCAGATTACTTTTTCGGGGAACAGATGAGGATGTAACTGATAAAAAAGTTCTGATAACGGGCTTTGGCAGAGTGGCAGAATTTACTGCAGGAGCACTCAGGAATGCAGGGTGTGATGTATATGTTACAGCGAGAAAAAAGCTGCAGCTCATTAGGGCGGAATGCAGCGGATACAGGGTGATTGATTTCGAAAAAAGATCAGCGTTTCTTTATCTGTTTGATTATATTTTTAACTCCGTGCCATGTAATATTTTTTCTGAAGAGGATATAAGTCGTTATAAGGGTAAATATTTTGAGCTCGCTTCCTTTCCTTACGGTGTGAATAAGGAATGGTTTTGCCATAGGAAAAGCGATTATTATGACGGCGGCTCCTTACCCGGCAGATATCTGAGCCGTTCAGCTGCTGAGAAGTTGGCTGAAATTACACTCGAACATATAAAATTTAGAAATGGGGGAGATTAATGAAAAAGCTGACCTTCGGTTATGCGATTACAGGTTCATTCTGCACCTTTGAAAGGTCGCTGACACAAATGGAATATATTATTTCGGAGGGTATTGATATTTTACCCGTGATGTCATTTAATGCTTCGCGGATAGATACACGCTTCGGTAAAGCAAAGGATTTTATCAGCTCTATAGAAAATATGACAGGGAAGAAGGTTATCAGAACTCTCGAGGATGCAGAGCCTATCGGTCCTAAGAAAATGACAGACCTTATGATAGTTCTTCCGTGCACGGGAAACACATTGGCTAAATTGGCATCCGGTATCTACGATACTCCCGTTACTCTGGCGGTTAAATCGCATCTGCGTAATCAGAAACCAGTTTTAATCGGCGTTTCTACCAATGATGCACTTTCATCCTCTGCGAAAAATATCGGCGCATTACTCAATTATAAAAATTATTATTTTATTCCCATGAGACAGGATGACTGCATAAATAAGCCCTACTCCATAGTATGCGATTTCGAAAGAGTGCTCGAGGCTGCCTTTTATGCACTTGAAGGTAAGCAGATTGAGCCGATGATTTTTTAAGATTTTGTATTGACAGAAGTACCGAAGAAAAGTAAAATATAGTAACAGAAAAAAAGGAGGATGATTATGAAGCTTTATATTAAGCAGAAGGTTTTTTCGTGGAATGACAAATTCAAGGTTTTTGATGAACAGGGAAACGAAAGATATTTCGTTGAGGGAGAGTTCTTTTCTTTGGGTAAGAAGCTTCATGTTTACGATTCTGAGAGAAATGAAGCGGCATTTATTGCTCAGAAGCTATTCAGCTTTTTGCCCCGTTATTTTGTCTATGTAAACGGGAATGAGGTAGCTGAAATAGTTAAGCATTTTTCTCTGTTCAGACCTAAATACACTATCGAAGGTCTCGGCTGGGAGATTAACGGTGACTTTTTCGCACACGATTATGTCATAAGCCGCAACGGTAGAAATATAGTTTCCATCAGTAAGCAGTGGATGACATGGGGCGACTGTTATGAGCTCGAAATAGAAAATGAAAACGATGAGATAGTCGCACTTGCAGTGGTTCTTGCTATCGACTGTGTTATGGCAGCGCAGAACGCTGCGGCTTCATCAGCAAACTAAACAGTAAAAATGACTCGACGGAAAAGTCGAGTCATTAGTATTATACGCTCTTGAAAACTATAAAGCTTTGAAGGCTTCTTTGATTTCTGCTGCTCTTCCGCAGGTCATTCTTCCTTCGGGGCAGTAGCCGGCAGCATAGCAGCTCGGACCGTAGAAGGAGAATAAATCGGGGGCGACTTTACGCAGCTTTTTAAGAAAATCCACTGCAAACTCCTGTATTTCCCACTGTGCTCTCGTACAGCTTCTGAGCTTAAAGAAGAGCATCATTTCTCTTGCATTCATTGTAGTGACGAAATCGAGAGTGTTTCCGCTTAAAACGAGATAAACCAGGGTTGATTCATCATAGCCTTTTTCAGCGAAAAGCGAATAAAGCTTTTTCATTCTTCCGAAGCATTCGCAGTAAATATTCAGTGCTTTTTCGTCGGCTTTCACGGTTTCGGGAATCACATAGCTTTCTCTGTCGGCACGGATGAGCTCGGGAACAGAAATGCTCTGAATTCTGTGTCTGGCGAAATGTGTAAGACAGGCAAGAGAAACCTTATTGAATCTTACGGTGCAACTGAAATGCTCGAGGGCTCTTGCTCTGGATGATTTCGTAACTGCATTGAGGATTTTTATGACATTTTCCCTGTCACTGATTATTCTTTCTGTCTGAGAAGGGGAGTAATTGTATTTTTCTATAAGAGCAGCTCTCGCTATGTTCTTTTCTCCGTCGGGAGTGAAGGAAAGGATTTCACAGAGCTCAGCTGAGCTGACTGATTCTTTTTCTTCGTCGAATACAAAGGATATATCATCGTTATATTTTTCACCTTTTTTCTCGAAATCGGTGAAAATGCCGGGTGTTTTTTCTTTGCATTGCTCGTAAAGAGAGATCCCCAGCTCATAAATCTCTTTAATTTTTCTGCCTCTGCCGTAAATCATAGCATTCAGAAGATTTATCAGCTCTCTTCCGTTCAGTGAACAGAGGAAATTACTGTAGAAGCAATAAGGCAGTACAAAGCGTGCATCCTCTTTAGGAATATCTCGTTCGGTTAAAGCGGAATAGGCATCGAAAAGACTGTCCATGGTTTCGGTGTAAAGTGCTTTATCCTCTTCATTTTTAAACTCCGGCATAAAATAGCCCGAAGATGCGAAGTCTACGTATCTGCGGGATTTGACCGTAAAGGATGCGAGTCTGAATTCTATTAAAAACTGCTCGACGACTACAGAGACATTTTCAAAGGCGAGATTAAAAAAGACATGCTCTATGGTAGATGTGTGGCCGGAGGCTGTTACCTTTCCGATAAGCTTTATATTCTTTTCATTATCCTGTGATTTATCGAAAATTTCCAGAGCTGTGCCGTTCTGTGTAGAAATCCTTCCGGCGGCGGCACAGACTTTTTCGCCGCAATCAGATATGCCGATAAGATAAACGCCATGTTTAAACATGTTATCACTTCCTGTACTTCATATATTCCAATACATTTTAAGGCATTAAATCCTATTTGTCAATCATTTTTCATTTTATACTGAGTTTAAAGGAAAAAGAAAGAAAAAATTAATAAAAAATCATTGATTAAAATGTAAATAGTTGCTATAATCATATAGAATATCAAAATTTATAATAGGGGTAGTGTGAATTATGATTAAAAGAAACGCCGATATGACTACAGATGTAAAAATCGAAATGCGTGGCGGTAACGGTCAGGCAGTTATAAAAAATGTTTTAGACAAGGGTGAATATAAAGGTTCATCGAGGCTGGTTGCCACTATTACTCTTGAGCCCGGCTGTTCCATCGGTGCCCATGTCCATGAGAATGAAGAAGAAATTTTTTACATTATCAAAGGAACGGCTACATATAACGATAACGGTAAAACCGAAATCTTGAATGAGGGCGACAGCTGTATTTGTCTTTCAGGTCAGGAGCACTCCATCGCAAATGAAAGTGAAGATAAAACTTTAGTGATCTTCGCTGTAATTCTTACCTACTAAGAGGTGCTGTATGGGAAGAATGGTTGTTATTGAGGGCCTTGACGGAAGCGGTAAGGCTACTCAGGCGGAGCTTTTATCGGGTTATCTCAAAAACAAAGGATATGATGTTTATAATCTCGATCTGCCCTTTTACTCTGACAGCTCCAGTACCCTCGTAAAAATGTACCTCGGCGGTGAGCTCGGAGATAAGCCTTCCGATGTAAATGCTTATGCTGCATCTACCTTTTATGCCGTTGACCGCTATGCGAGCTTTAAAAAGCACTGGCAGAAGGAGTATGAATCCGAGAAAATCACTGTGGCTAACAGATATACCACATCTAACGCTGCTCATCAGATGACGAAGCTTCCCGAGGATGAATGGGATGCATATCTTGAATGGCTATTTGAATTTGAATATGAAAAAATGGGGGTTCCCGCGCCTGATTGCGTTATTTATCTTCAGATGCCTGTCGATATTTCGCAGAAGCTGCTTCTTAAGCGCTACTCCGGTGATGAAAAGAAAAAGGATGTTCACGAAAGAGATGTGGACTATCTCCTTTCCTGTCACAGAGCTGCGGCCTACGCGGCTGAAAAATTAGGCTGGGAAGTAATAAAATGCGGTGAAAACGGCGAACCTTTTACTGTAGAGTATATTTCAGAATTGGTTTGTGCTACGGTTGAAAGGAAGCTTTTTGGTAATGATTGATTTTCATAAACCTGAAATCAGTGATAAAGCATGGGTTAAGGAAAGACTATCCTGTAGGGATGATCTTACCTGTGAATATTCTTTTTCAAACATTTTTTCCTATACCGCAAAGATGCGTCTAGAGATAGCTGATGTTATGGGCTGTCTCGTGACACGGTGCTTTACGGGTGACACCATCGGTTACTGTTATCCTGTCGGCAAGGGCGATGTAAGTACGGTTGTTAAGCTTATCATTGAAGATATGAAGCTTCAGAAGGCACCCTGTTATCTGTTCGGACTGGGAGTAAATGAGGCTGATGAGCTTGAAAGACTTTTTCCTTCACTCTTTAATATTGAGCTTGACAGAGACGGCTTTGATTATATTTATAAAAGTGAGGATTTAATTAACCTCACAGGAAAAAAATATCAGCCTAAAAGAAATCATATATCATTCTTTAAGAAAAATTACAACTGGTCTTATGAAAGCATGTCTTCTGAAAACATTGAAGACTGCTATAATATGAATGTTGAGTGGATTAAGACGAGCGGAAGTCTTTACAGTGAAGATCTGGAAAATGAGCTTAAGATAATCAGACGGGTATTTGAAAACTTTGATGAGCTTGACTGTAAAGGTGCAGTTCTGAGAATTGATGGTAAGGTTGTTGCTTTTGCCATGGGCGCACAGATAAGAAGCGACACCTTCTGCGTGCATTTCGAAAAAGCTTTTTCAAGCATCAGAGGAGCATATCCGATGATAAATCAGCAGTTTGTAGAAAATGAACTGTCTGAATATAAATACATCGACAGAGAAGATGATTTAGGATTAGAGAATCTCCGTAAGGCTAAGCTTTCTTATTATCCTGAATTTTTACCTGATAAATACGAGGCGTGGTTAATAAATGCTGATTAATGTTAATGAGTACAGTAATTCGCTGAAAAAGCTCTGGGCGGAAACCTTCGGTGACGACAGAGAATATATTAATCTTCTTTTCGACTGTGAGTACACTCCCGCTGAATGCTTCGCTGAAATTTCTGACGGTGAGGTAATTTCTGTTCTTTATCTTCTCAAGGGATATATTATGAACGGAGATGAGTCCTTCGAAGGAAGATATTTATATGCTGCCGCTACTGACGTTGAGCACAGAGGTAAGGGCATAATGGCTAAGCTTATCAACGAGGCACAGAAGTACGCAAAGGATAAAAAGCTGTCTTTTATCTGCCTCGTTCCCGCTGATGAAGGTCTTTACGGATATTATGCAAGATTCGGCTTTAAAGCAGTTATGAAAAATTATGTTTCTGAGCTTTGCGGGGTGATATCGACCGCAGACGATGCTTCGGTGAGTCTTACGGAATACCCGTGCTTAAGACGTAATCTGCCTGTTCCTTACTTTAATTTCGGCGAGAGAGAATGGAAATATGCTGTTTCCTGTCTCAGCTACGCAGGCTACAGTCTTATTAAGAATTCAGAGGACAGCTATTTTATAACAGATGAAGACAAATCCGAGGTTATAGAATATATAAGCTCTTATGATAATCTGAGAAAAAATACCGAGGCTCTTCTCGGTAAGCTTTCTTCACCTGCTACTGTAGTTTCGGCTTATGATCTGGGTGAATTCGGCTTATGCGAAGAAAAATGTTTCGGAATGGTGTATTTTACAGATGAAAATCTGAGAACAAAAATTCAAGACGATATTTATATGAATATTGCTCTAGATTAAAGGAGAATTGAAAATGATTTATTGCTTTCTTGCAGACGGATTTGAGGAGGTCGAAGCTCTTGCGGCTGTCGATATGGTCAGAAGAGCCGGTCTTAAGCTCAGAACCGTCGGAATTGATAATATACTTATCAACGGTGCTCACGGTATTAAGGTCGAATGTGATTGCACTGTCGATGAAATCGTTTTGGATGAAGAGCTGACAGCAGTTATTCTTCCCGGAGGTATGCCCGGTACACTTAATCTCGAAAGAAGTGAAGCTGTACAGAAAGCGATCGACTTCGCCTCTGAAAAGGGCAGACTTATATGCGCTATCTGCGCCGCACCTTCTGTTTTAGGTCATAAGGGTCTGCTCAGAGGTAAGGAGGCTATAGCGTATCCCGGCTTTGAAAAGGATCTTGAGGGCGCTGTGATCAGTAAAGATTCCGTAGTACGTGACGGAAATATAATTACTGCAAAGGGCGCAGGAGTTGCTGTTGATTTCGGCCTTGAAATAGTTTCATATTTATCAGGTTCGGAAAAAGCGGACGAAATCAAAAAAGCTATTCAGTGCAGATGACGGAGAGTAAGAATATTCTCAGAAAAAAATTCAGCGCTCTGCGTAAAGCGGTGAAGAGTACCGATAAAGACATCGGTATTTTCCGAAAAACCGCAGAATGTGAAGCGTTCATAAATGCAGACACCGTTTTTATATACTATTCTGTCGGCAGTGAAGCGGATACTCTGAGAATTATTCGCCACGCTTTAGAAAGCGGAAAAAGAGTCGCACTTCCGAAATGTACCGACAGAAACGGAACTATGGATTTTTATTTTATAGATGACATTGAATCATCCCTTGTAGAAGGAATGTTTTCATTGAAAGAGCCTGACACTTTAAGGTGTGAAAAAGCAGACAGTACGGTCAGCTCCCTTTGTATTGTACCTGCTCTTGCGGCTGATAAATCCGGATACCGACTCGGTTACGGAGGAGGCTACTATGACCGTTATTTAAGTAACTTTAAGGGTGTAACGGCAGTCTTATGCTACGAAGAGTGTCTGTGCGACGAATTACCGCGTGACAAATATGATATCAGTTTAAATATGATTATTACAGAAAGTAAAATTATCGAAATAAAGTAAAGGAGGATATAATATGGATGACCGTTTCCGTAATGAAGATTTAACCTCTTCGGGCAAATCTTCTCCGGTTGTACCGCCTCATATTACAAAATCTAATTCTTTGGGTGACTTCAGTGAAAACATCCGTTCGACAGCAGGCAGATCCGCTTCTGCCGCAGCTGATGCGTCAAAGGCAAAGGCAGCAAAATTCCAGGTTAATCTCCCCGATGAGGCTAAAGCTATACCTGACACAAAGCCTTATGCCAATCGCAGCTCTGCACCTGTCGTGAAGGAGGTTACGGGAAGAGAATATCTTGAATCTATTCAGAAGAAGAACGATACAGCTACACGCAGAGTGTCTGTCAATAATGTTCCGAGAAATGTAAATCCTCCCACAGCACCTGTTCAGAGAAATACTGCGGTATCACCGCAGAAGCGTCAGGCACCTCCCGTAAAAAAGACAGTAGCACAGGTCGTTCAAAGAAAGCCGTCACCCTCCGGTAACGGTCAGCAGAAAAGAAGGTCTTCCGCAAAGAAAAAGTATAATTTCATAAATTCTGTTCTCGTTGCATGTGTATGCATGATTTTTATTGCTATTCTTACCGTAACGGCATCAACTGTAGCTATGACAACGATTAATGATATTCTCGTAATCGACAGAAGTGAGGAAAGTGATTATATTTCCGTATATATTCCTCCTGAGGTAACCGAATACGAACAGGTATTTGAAATTATTAAGGATGCAGGTCTTATAAAACAGCCGCTCATTACGGATATTTTCTGCAGATTCCGTCATTACGACGAGGTAAAAGTTAAAAACAAGGAAACACAGCAGTATGAAACCGTAAGAATAAAATATTCTCCCGGAACATACTTCCTTAATTCGGAAATGGGTATCGAGAGTATACTCGAAGAAATTATGGTTTCAAGCAGCGGATATAAGGATACGGTCCGTCTTACCTTCCCCGAGGGCTGGACGGTAGCTCAGGTTTTCCAGAAGCTGGAAAAATACGGAGTGTGTGAGGCTGAAAAGCTTTACGCCAACCTCGAAATAACAGGTGATCAGTATGAATTTATCAGCAGTATCGGTACCGTAAACGGCAGATACCTGAAGGCTGAGGGCTATCTTTTCCCTGATACTTACGATTTCTTTATCGGTGAAAACGCCGGCTCCGTTATCAAAAAGCTGTTCAATAACTTTGATAACAAATGGAAGGATGAATATAACGACAGACTTAAAAAGCTCGGTATGTCCATGGACGAGATTATAACCATTGCTTCTATCATACAGAGAGAAGCCAAGGATACCACGCAGATGGATGATATTTCATCCGTAATTCATAACCGTCTGGCTGACAAGGCGACATACCCTTCCATTGATATGAACTCAACGAAGGATTATGTTCTTTCTCTTAAGGAATTTAATCTTTTCACTGATTTTTATTATAATATGTATCTCGGTTCATATAACACATACAGTAATCCCGGCTTACCGCCCGGACCTATTTGTAATCCCGGTGCTGCTGCCATAAGAGCTGCTCTTTATCCTGCAGATACAGATTATCACTTCTTCTGCCATAATGATAAGGGTGAAATTTTCCTCGCTTCGACAGCGAGTGAGCATCAGAAAAATACTGAAAAAGTTCTTTACGGCGGATAATGGAGAGTACAATGATAAATAATTTTAAGAAACCTGAGCTTCTCGCTCCTGCGGGAGATATGGAGAGGCTCAAGGTAGCGATAAAATACGGTGCCGATGCGGTTTATCTCGGCGGAACCGTTTTTGGTATGAGAGCCGCACCTGCGAATTTCGGTAAGGAAGAGCTGTGTGAAGCCGTCTCTTATGCTCACGCTCACGGTGTCAAGGTCTATCTTACCTGCAATGTCTTGCCGAGGAGTAATGAGCTTTCTGAGCTTCCGGATTTTTTAGAAAACGCCGTTAAAGCAAAGGTGGATGCACTTATTATTTCCGATATGGGCGTACTTGAATATGCAAAAAAATACGCTCCGGGCATAGAAATTCACATTTCAACCCAAACGGGAATCGTAAATTATGCTGCGGCTAATGCTTTCTATGCTCTTGGTGCCAGACGTGTGGTTACGGCAAGAGAGCTGAGCATGGATGAAATAAAGCTTATGCGTGATAACATTCCTTCTGATATGGATATTGAATGCTTTGTACACGGTGCTATGTGCGTATCCTTCTCGGGAAGATGTCTTATTTCGAACTATCTTGTAAACCGTGATGCCAATAAAGGCGAATGTGCTCAGCCCTGCCGATGGAAATATTCTCTTATGGAGGAAACGCGTCCCGGTCAGTATTTCCCCGTTTACGAGGGTGATGGAGGAACATACATCCTTAATTCAAAGGATATGTGTATGATTGAGCATATACCTCAGATGATAAAGTCCGGTATTACCAGCTTTAAAATCGAGGGCAGAGCCAAATCTGAATACTATGTCGCTGTAGTAACTAATGCTTACCGTAAGGCTATCGACGGTTATTTCGAAAATCCGTCAGATGATTACAGACCTGAGCAGTGGATTCTTGACGAGATGCGTCGTGTAAGCTACAGAGATTACTGTACCGGATTCTTTTTCGGCGATCCGTCTGAGGATGCAAATATAAGCTATAAGGGCGGATATAACAGAGAATGGGATGTAGTTGCTGTTGTTGACAGCTATAAGGACGGAATTGCCTACTGTACACAGAGAAACCGTTTCTTCAGCGGCGAGGAGCTTGAGGTTATGCCTGTAGGTAAAAAGCCTTTCACGGTAATTGCCCATAATCTCAAAAACGCTGATGATGTCGGAATCGAATCTGCAAACCATGCGATGATGAAATTTTCCTTCAGCTGTGATATACCTTTGGAGGAAGGTATGATTTTGAGGAAGGAACGCGAAGAAAAGTCACGCGTAATTATATAAACATAAAGATTTTTAAATTAATGCTACTAACGGAGGTGGATTATGCCGTCTAAATACAGTGTTTCTCTCGCTAAATTTTTAAAGGATTTACAGATGGAAACCTTATATTTGCCTAAGGCTCCTGATGAAATTTTCCTTTCCTCTCCCGATGTAAACAGACCCGGTCTGTTCATTTCGGGTTATGAGAATTTTTTCGATAATACGAGAGTAAACTTCTTAGGTAAAACAGAGGTTGAATACATAAACAGTTACTCTGAAAGTGAAAGAAGAGACAGGGTAGAGTGTTTTATGTCAAAGGAGCCTGCTTGTGTAATTATCACAAGAACGCTCCCGTGTCCTGTTGAAATTCTTGAATTTGCGCCTAAGTATAATGTTCCTGTTCTTTTAAGTAATGACTCGACCTCACGTGCTATGGCGGCAGTTATCGGATATCTGAATGTAGAGCTTGCCGAAAGAATCACCCGTCACGGTGTTTTCGTCGAGGTATACGGTGAAGGTGTTCTGATATTAGGTGACAGCGGTGTCGGTAAAAGTGAAACAGCTGTCGAGCTTATTAAGCGAGGACACCGTCTCGTAGCTGACGATGCTGTCGAAATTAAAAAGACAGGTGCGAGAACTATCGTCGGTTCTGCTCCCGATAATATCAGACATTTCATCGAGCTTCGCGGTATAGGAATTATAAATGCCCGCAGAATTTTCGGTATGGGTGCTGTTAAGCTTGCGGAAAAGATCGATATGGTCATCGAGCTCGAGCCGTGGGACAGCGAAAAGGTTTACGACCGTATGGGTATGGAAAGCGAGTATACGGAAATTTTAGGTGTTAAAGTACCGCATACCGTCGTACCCGTAAAGCCCGGCCGAAACCTTGCCGTAATCATCGAGGTCGCTGCTATGAATAACAGACAGAAGAAAATGGGCTATAATGCTGCTCGCGAGCTTATGCATAATCTTGGCATGGCTGACGATATTATTCCACAGGAAGAAGAACTTAAAATTTGGGGCAATTTCTGATTGCCGTAACAAAGGAGACTTACTATGTATAAAATTGGTGTAGATTTAGGCGGAACAAATATCGCTGTAGGTGTTATTGACAGCGATTATAAAATTATCGGTACAGGTAAGGCGAAGACAAACATTCCCCGTCCTGCCGAAGAAATTTTTGATGATATAGTCAAATGTATTTACGCCGCATGTGAGGATGCAAAGATAAATATTTCAGATGTCGAATCCATAGGCATCGGCACTCCCGGTTCGTGTGATAAGGAAAACGGAGTTATTCTTTATGCGAATAATCTCTATTTTGACCACGTACCTGCCGTGAAGCTAATCAATGATAAAATTCCCGGTGTCAAGGTTTACATCGAAAACGATGCCAACTGTGCAGCTTTGGGCGAAGCTCTCGCAGGCTCCGGTAAAGGAAAAAAGAGCTTTATCGCTATTACTCTCGGTACAGGTGTCGGCGGCGGAGTTATTCTCGGCGGAAAGGTTCTCGCAGGCTGTAACGATGCAGGCGGTGAGCTTGGACACATCTCTATTAAATTTGACGGTGAACAGTGCAACTGCGGCAGAGTTGGCTGCTTCGAAAGATACGCTTCTGCTACTGCTCTCGTAAATCAGACTAAGGCTGCCATGGAAGCACATAAGGACAGTAAGATGTGGGAGCTTTGCGGCGGCGATATCGGAAATGCCGGCGGAAGAACTGCTTTTGATGCTATGAGAGCGGGAGATAAATACGGTAAAGAGGTCGTCGATAATTACATAAAATATATCGCAATCGGCACTACCGATATAGTTAATATTTTCCAGCCTGAAATGATCTGCTTCGGTGGCGGAATATGTAATGAAGGTGAAACTCTGCTTGCACCTCTGAGAGAGTACGTAGCTAAGTGGCGTTACAGTAAAATGCAGGAGAAGCAGACCGAAATCTGCAGAGCGACTCTCGGTAATGATGCAGGTATTATCGGTGCAGCTTTAGTTACATATTAATTCTGGAGGTAATCCTTTGAAAAAACTGATAAACAGTCTCGACGAAAAAAAGATTCCCTACCGTCTTGACGAACCGATGAAGCTTTATACTACCTTTAAAACAGGCGGTCCCGCTGCATTGTTTATTATTCCCGAAGGTGAAGATGAGCTCAGAGATGTAGTTTCACTTTGCTATAAAGCAGAGGTGGGAACCTTTGTTCTCGGAAAGGGCAGTAACCTTCTTGTCAGCGATGAGGGAATAAGAGATAAAGCAGTAATATATATAGGTGAAGGCTTCGATTATATAAACGAAATAGATGAATTTACCTTCGAAGCAGGTGCCGGGACAAGTGTAGCGGCCGTCTGCAAATATGCCTTATCCAAATCTCTTTCGGGACTCGAATTCGCTTACGGTATTCCCGGCTCGGTCGGTGGTGCCGCTTTTATGAATGCGGGAGCTTACGGCGGTGAGGTTAAGGATGTAATAACTCTTTGTAAGCATATTTCCGAAAAAGGCGAAAAAGGTCAGTTCGGTGCTCATGAGCTCGACTTCTCCTACCGTCACAGTGCTTATTCGGGCGGAGGTTATGTTATAACGAGTGTTGTATTCCGACTCAGAAAGGGCGACAGGAGACAGATAGAAGATGCTATGCACGATTTTATCTCGAGAAGAAAGGATAAACAGCCTCTCGAATATCCCAGTGCAGGAAGCGTTTTCAAACGCCCTGAGGGTTATTTCGCGGGAGCTCTTATCGAGCAAAGCGGACTTAAGGGTAAAAGAATCGGCGGTGCTATGGTTTCCGAAAAGCACGCAGGATTTATCATTAATTATGATAATGCGACTACTGATGATGTAATCAGTCTTATTAAGCATTGTCAGGAAACGGTAAAAAAGAAATTTTCTGTTGAGCTTGAGACAGAAATCAGATTTGTATGATTAAAAGAGAACGGATTAAAGGAGGGCGTATATGTCATTTTCATCGGATATAAAGGATGAGTTAATAAAAATCGAAGATATGCCCTGCTGCTGTGTCCATGCGATGGCGTACGGGATGTTTTTATTCGGACGTTCCTTTTCTCTGTCAGATATTTCGCTGATGACAGACAATGAAAAGGTAGCTGAAAAGTATCTTCAGCTGTCAGAAAGAGCCTGTGGCATAAAAGCGAGCCTCAGTGTTTCCAAAGCTCCGAAATACACTGTATTTTTCGACGGTGACGAAGTGAGAAAAAGCGTTCTTTCTTCTTTTTCCTGTACGGGAACTGAGAGAACACACCGAATAGACAGAGGTAATCTCACTAATGATGCCGTAGACAGTGAAATTAATCTCAGCTGCTGCGATGCTGCTTTTCTGAGAGGTGTTTTTCTCTCCTGCGGCACTGCGAGCGATCCTAATAAAAGCTATCATCTGGAGTTTGTCGTTCCGTATAAAACTCTTAGTCTTGACCTTATGAAAATCCTTAATGACTACGGAATCAAGGCAAAGCATATGGTCAGAAGGTATGTAAATGTTATTTACATAAAGGACAGCGAATCCATTGAAGAATTGCTTACTATGATGGGTGCCCATATTGCGGCTATGGAAATTATGAACATCAAAATTTTCAAGGATGTCCGTAATCTTACGAACAGACGTAATAATTTCGAAAATGCGAACCTGTCACGTACCGTTTTTGCCTCCTTCGACCAGGTGAGTGCTATCGAAAAGCTCAAAGAGAACGGTGCGTTTGTTGCTCTCAGCGAGGATCTTAAGCAGGTTGCGACTTTAAGAATAGACAATCCTGATGCGAGCTTAAGAGAAATAGGTGATATGTGCGAGCCAAAAATGAGTCGCTCTGCTGTTAATCACAGACTTAAAAAGCTTATAACAATTTCAGAAAACTCCGAAAAGGAAGAAGATAAAATTGACGAAGAATAATTTTTCTGTCCCTCAGGCAGAATTAGACAAACAAAAAGAATATACGGAATTAGTGAAGACAGTTCTTTCTTCACGTTTTCCCGAGGTGAAGCCTAAGGCTTATGTTCACACTTACGGCTGTCAGGGGAATGTTTCCGACGGTGAAAGATTACAGGGTGTGCTTGCTGAAATGGGTTATGATTTTACGGACTCACCGGAAAAAGCTGACTTTGTGTTATATAACACCTGTGCCATCCGTGAACACGCTGAAGACAGAGTTTTCGGTAATGCAGGTGCTTTGAAGCCTATAAAAAAACTCAATCCGAATATGATTATCGGTTTATGCGGATGCATGACACAGCAGGCGAGTGTAGCTGAAAGGCTTAAAAAAAGCTTTCCTTTTATTGATATAGTTTTCGGTACGCATGTTTCCTATAAGCTGCCGGAGTTCATATACACTGTTCTTTGCAGAGGTAAGAGAATCATAGATATTACCGAAAGTGACGGAAATATAGCAGAAGGACTGCCGATTAAAAGAGACGGCACCTTCAAGGCGTGGGTACCGGTTATGTACGGCTGTAATAAT
>JAZUOC010000202.1:0-7399 GCA_045604465.1 Acutalibacteraceae bacterium | reverse complement strand
CGTTATGTCCCACATAAAACCATTCAACACCTTTATTCTCTATAAGGTCGATGAGTGTCTGCTTTAAATCGTAGCGTATGCTTTCGGGCGCATCTCGATGCCCGAAAAAAGTACAGGTATTTTTCATATAAGTCACCTCTTGTTTTTTTGTAAGATTAACTATGCTTTTAGCAGTGTAACAGTATTATTATACAGAATTTTTAACAATAGTCAACCTATAGGTACACTACCTATAGATTAATTATATAATAGAACGATTAGTGTTACACTATAATCGGTGATAGGTATGATAAATATGAATGTACAGAAATTACTTGATGAAAAGCAAAAGACACGGTATTGGTTGGTAAAACAGATGCAGACAACCTATAAAACAGTAAACAAAATTTGTGATAACACGCTCACAGGCATACAGTTGGAAACTATAGAAAAGCTATGTAACATTCTGGAATGTACACCTGATGATCTTTTCACTATAGAATAAAAAAAGACACCTCGATGTCTTTTTATCAAAGGATTACTATGATAGCATTTAGCTTGATGATATAGCTGAATTTGTAAAATAACAAAAGCAAGGAGTTCACGGCGGTGAGATTCCTTGCTTTTTTTGTGTTTCTTATATCTGGCGGTCACATACGCCGTGTCCCTACGGTAATTTATACCATAACCTTACGGGATGTCGAAGTCGCCATCCCCGTATAAAAAAGGCGGGATGAGCCATCCCGCCCTACAGTTATTCACTTGATTAATCCGGCGGAATAATCGCTCTTTTTACTATAAATCTTCCCCGCGGTTGCGCATTGCGAATTTTGAATTCCGAATTATCTCCATACCCTTCTCATATCCTTGATAATACAGCTTAAGCACAGCATCCGTATCTCTTGACAGGGTTTTCATTCCGAAGCAGTCCTTTGGCTCGATAATAATTACCTTGCCTTCCTTTTCGAGCTCTTCAAGCTCTTCGAGTGACCTTGCGTTTCTTTCGTGTATAGTCTCTGCCAGATGAAGGATTTCAGGATAACGCCCCGGGATTTTTCGGAGTATGGGAAGATATTCCATGGGGATAAGGTAATCCTTTCTCGGCTTGGTCAGCACTACGATGAGCTTGTCACAGCCATCCTCGAAGGCTTTTCTGTAGGGGATAGGGTCAGCCAGACCTCCGTCGTAGTAATCCTCACCGTCGATACTTATCGGCTTACAGATGAGGGGCAGACAGCAGGTAGCTTTAAGATAAACGTAATCGTTTTTCGTGAACTTGCTTTTATCTATATAACAGGGTTTTCCGTCAGAAGCACGTGTGACAACGAGCTTAAAAACCGAGGGAGAGGCCAGAGCACTGTCGAAATCGAGAGGGTTTTCACCTCCCTCGTTGCTGAGAGTGGAGTAGAGATAGTCCAGGTTAAGGAAGGAACCGTTTTTCAGAAAGTTCTCCAGTCCCAAAAGCTCCTTACGCATAAAATATTCATAGTAAAAGGTGAGGGTTCTGCCTCTCTGACCGGCGAGGTAAGTAATAAGGTTGGCGGCACCGGCAGAAACACCGAGGCAGTAGTCAGCCGTAAAGCCTTCGTCGAGAAAGGCATCATAAATACCGCTGGAGAAAACACCTCTTATTCCTCCGCCTACATCGATTATTCCCGTCACGGCTTTTCCTCCCTTGTTTCTTTTTCATAATTATAGAAGTTTTATCTCTTAATGTCAATATTTTTTATTATTACCGAAACTTTTACGCTTTAACATCTTGAAAGATAACAAGAATGATTGTATAATATTACATTATCGATTTATTTAACTTTCCGGAGGGAAAAGAAATGACTAAACAGAGACGCGCCGGTGTGCTTATGCATATTTCATCTTTACCCGGTAAATACGGTATAGGTGTTATGGGTAAGTCTGCCGTCGATTTTATACACAGACTTGACAGGGGAGGCTTTCGCCTGTGGCAGGTTCTGCCGTTAAATCCTGTCGACCATACAGGCTCACCTTATTGTTCCTGCAGTGCCTTTGCAGGAAATATCAGCCTTATCGATCCCGAGTGGCTGTACGAAAAGAAGCTCATAAGTGAAAGCACCTTAAAGGATAATGAATACAGCGGAACGGTATATACTGCTGATTATGCTTTTGCCTATGAAAAGAGAATGAAGGCACTCCGTGAGGCCTACGGAAATCTTGCCGAAGAGGAAAAAGAGACAGTAAGACTTTTCGCACAGCAGAATGTGTGGGCAGAGGATTATGCCTATTATATGGCACTGAAGACTCTTCACTCAGAAAAGCCATGGTGGGAGTGGGAGGATAAATATGCCCGCTACGAAAAAGCGCAGAAGGAAAAAGAAAAATTCAGAAACGAAATTGACTTTTATCTTTTTACTCAGTATGTGTTCTTTACTCAGTGGCGAGTGCTTAAGGAATATGCCAACAGCAGAAATATCGGTGTTTTAGGGGATATGCCTATTTATGTAAGCCGTGACAGTGCCGATGTCTGGAGCGAAAGAGGCCTTTTTGAAATCAACGAAAAAAGTCTTGCACCCACAGAGGTTTCAGGTGTACCGCCCGATTACTTTTCGGAAGAAGGACAGCTCTGGGGAAATCCTCTTTATAACTGGAAAAAGATGGAAAAAGACGGTTTTGGTTGGTGGGTAAAGAGACTTGCCGCCGCACTTAAGCTTTACGACAGAGTGAGAATAGATCATTTCAGAGCCTTCGCATCCTACTGGGCAGTTCCCGCCGACAGTAAAACAGCTAAAACAGGTAAATGGATAGACGGACCCGGAATGAAGCTCTTTGACGAGATTAAAAAACAGCTTCCCGATGCAGATATTATCGCTGAGGATCTGGGTACCTTCGGTGAGGATGTGGTGAAGCTTTTAGAGGACACACAGTTCCCTGGTATGAGGGTGATTCAGTTCGGCTTCGATCCGAACGGTGACAGCACGCACCTTCCTCATAATTATCCGAAAAACTCCGTAGCCTACGTGGGTACTCACGATAACAACACTATTTTAGGCTGGCTCTGGGAAGCCGGGGAAGACGAAAGAAAATACGCTCTGCGCTACTGCTGCTACGGCGGTAATAACTGGGGCGAGGGCGGACATCACAGCGGCTCCTGCCGAGCAGTTATCGAGGCTGTATGGAGAAGTAGTGCCGACACTGCCGTAGTAGCCGTTCAGGATATGTGCGGCTTCGGTGCAGATGCGAGAATGAACACCCCCGGTACCAGCGAAAAGAACTGGAAAATCCGTTTCAGCACCGATGCTCTCGACGGTATAGATTATGATTATTACAGAGAGATAAACAGGGTTTACAGAAGATATTATTAAGGGTATGTTATGGAAAGCTACATAGGAATATTTCTGATGCTTTTTATCCTGCTCGTCATTTACCGACAGGAAAAACAGCAGATAATCAAAAGAATAATACAGAAAAAGAAAGGTGCAGGAAAACAGATGCTTAAATTAGCTGAAAATTTCGTAGGTAAAAGATGTATTGTTTATACCTTTAATAATCAGATTGTAGGTACGGTTAAGGAAATCGGTGAAAACGGAATCCTTATGGAAGAAAATGATAATTTACAAATAATCAACCCTGATTATATAGTGAGAATAAGAGAGTACCCGAAGAATAAAAAGGGTAAGGATAAAAGCGTAATTGTAGACTGATAAAGGAAGGAAGATATAAATGATGGAAATTATCAATCACGGCGTACATCTCGTTGACGGAAGAACACTCGTCAGCGGTACAGCCGAAGAACAGAGGGCACAGCTTTCCTCTATGGGGCTTTCTCCCCGTGAGGACAGGAACGGCACTATAGCCTATTCTATCCTTAATGCTCATAACACTAAAAAAGATGATGAAAAAATGAGAATCAAGTTTGACTCTCTTATTTCTCACGACATTACCTATGTAGGTATCATCCAGACAGCCAGAGCCAGCGGACTCAAGGAATTCCCCATTCCCTACGCTCTTACAAACTGTCATAACAGTCTCTGTGCAGTAGGCGGTACCATTAACGAGGACGACCATGTTTTCGGCCTCTCTGCCGCTAAAAAATACGGCGGCATTTATGTCCCCGCTAATCAGGCGGTTATCCATCAGTTCGCACGTGAAATGATGACGGGCTGCGGGAAGATGCTTCTCGGCTCTGACAGCCATACCCGTTACGGTGCTATGGGTACTATGGGTGTGGGCGAGGGCGGCCCGGAGCTGGTAAAGCAGCTTCTTTCAAACACCTGGGACGTAAATCCTCCTCAGGTAGTTCTCGTATATTTAGAAAACGCTCCGAAGAGGGGCGTAGGTCCTCACGACGTGGCCATCGCTCTTTGCGGTGCAGTTTTCAAGGAGGGTCTCGTTACCAATAAGGTGCTCGAATTTGTAGGCCCCGGTGTCAAAAATCTCTCTATGGATTTCAGAATCGGCATCGATGTTATGACCACCGAAACTGCCTGTCTTTCCTCTGTCTGGGAAACCGATGATACCGTTAAGGATTTTTATACCGTACACGGCAGACCGAACGATTATAAGGCTCTTTCACCCGAAAAGGTGGCATACTACGATATGGCTATCAGAGTAGACCTTTCGAAAATCGAAAGCATGATAGCTCTGCCCTTCCATCCATCTAACGCCTACACCATTCATCAGCTTCAGGAGAATCCCGAGATTCTCTTCGAGGTAGAAAAGGCCGCTAAGGTGCAGTTCGGCGACAAGGTGGACTTCAGACTTTACGATAAGGTGAAGGACGGCAAAATTTATATTGACCAGGGAGTTATAGCAGGCTGTGCAGGCGGTATGTTCGAAAACATCTGCGAGGCTGCCGCTATTCTCGACGGCAAGAGCACAGGCGACGGTTACTTCAATCTTTCCGTTTATCCCTCAAGTGTACCCGTAAATCTTGCCCTTCTGAGAAACGGCGTACAGGCTAAATTACTTGAGGCCGGTGCAGTGTTCAAGCCCTGCTTCTGCGGTCCCTGCTTTGGTGCAGGCGATGTTCCCGCCAATAACGGACTTTCCATCAGACACACCACCCGTAATTTCCCCAACCGCGAGGGCAGTAAGCCGGGCGACGGACAGCTTGCCTCTGTGGCTCTCGTTGATTCCCGCTCTATCGCTGCTACAGCTCTTAATAAGGGCGTTCTTACTGCAGCTACAGACATAGAAATTCCCGATTATGACAGCACATACACCTTCGAAAATGGCGTTTATGACAAGAGAGTGTATCAGGGCTTCGGCAAGGCTGAAAAGGATTCAGAGCTTCGCTTCGGTCCGAATATCACAGACTGGCCGCAGATGTATGCTCTCGAGGATAATCTTCTCTTAAAGCTTGCCTGCGTAATTCACGACGATGTTACCACCACCGACGAACTTATTCCCTCAGGCGAAACCTCCTCCTACCGTTCTAATCCCTTAAAGCTTGCTGAGTTCGCACTTTCACGTCGTGAGCCTGAATATGTGGCAAGAGCTAAAGCAGTCGCCGCTGAAGAAAAGAAGAGAAGAGAAAGAGCATCCGAAGAGGTCAACTCCGTTCTTTCTAAAGTGTGTGAAAATGCTGATGAAACGGCAAAGCATACACAGTTCGGCTCATGTGTATTTGCCTGCCGTCCCGGTGACGGCTCAGCACGTGAACAGGCAGCTTCTTGTCAAAAAGTTTTGGGTGGCTTCGGTAACATCTGCTATGAATTTGCTACCAAGCGTTACAGAAGCAACTGCATAAACTGGGGTATTCTTCCCTTTACCATCGATAAGGACAGAGAGTTCAATTATAATCACGGCGACTATGTTTTCGTTCCCGGTATCAGAGATGCCATCAAAAACGGTAAGGAGGAAATTCCCGCCAAGGTTATTACCGAAAAGGGGATTGAAGACATCACTCTTTATGTCAAGGGTCTTACCGAGGAAGAAAAAACCATTATTCTCGAAGGCTGTCTTATGAATTATTACAAGGCACAGATGAAATAATAGTAATATCTTTTTCAAAAAAATTCAGTTTACCCCTTTACTTTTCACTTTCTCTGTGTTATAATCTTCAAGCATTATGCCGATTTCTCGGTTTGCGGGTAAAAATTCACCTGCCGCACACTGGGGGTTTGGCGAATGAAATATTTTTATGAGGTGAAAAACCATGATGACAAAAGAACAGAAAACCGCAATTATCAAAGAATACGCTGCTCACGAAGGTGACACAGGTTCACCCGAAGTACAGATTGCTCTTCTTACCTACAGAATCAACAATCTTACTGAGCACCTTAAGACCAACAAAAAAGACCATCATTCACGCAGAGGCCTTCTTATGATGGTTGGTCAGAGAAGAAACCTTCTTGCATATCTTCAGAAGAACGACATCGAAAGATACCGTTCAATCATTGCAAGACTCGGTATCCGTAAGTAATTGCATTTTTGGCAGACATGACTTATATCGTGTCTGCCTTTTTTCCGTCAAAGACATAAGGCAGTCTTAACACAGGGTTAGCACTAAATTGAGCTTTAAACGGATTAAGGCTGAATTTATTGCTAAACCTCTGCCTTGTGTTAAATATAAAAAATATTAAAAAGCGAGGTAGAAAAAATGTTTCCCGAATTCAGAAAATTTGAAACAACCTTAGCAGGCAGACCTCTCGTGGTCGAAACAGGCAAAATGGCAGGTCTTGCAGGCGGCTCATGTCTTATCAGATATGGCGAAACAGAAGTTCTTTGTACAGCTACTATGGCGGCAAAGCCCAGAGAAGGCGTAGATTTCTTCCCTCTCTCTGTTGACTTCGAAGAAAAGCTCTATTCAGTAGGCCGTATTCCCGGCTCCTTCCAGAGAAGAGAAGGCAAGGCAAGCGAAAAGGCTACTCTTTCTTCACGTGTTATCGACAGACCTATCCGTCCTCTTTTCCCCAAGGATATGAGAAACGATGTAGGTGTTGTTGCCACAGTTATGTCAGTTGACCAGGACTGCCTTCCCGAAATTACTGCTATGATCGGTGTTTCCGTAGGTCTCGTTGACGGTAAGTTCGTTATCAACCCCACAGAAGCTGAAAGAGCAAAGAGCGAAATGGCTGTTACCGTTGCTTCCACAGCAGACCTTGTTGCTATGATCGAGGCAGGTGCTAACGAAATCGACAACGAAACAATGTTCGACGGTATTATGTATGCTCATAAGGTAAACCAGGAAATCGTCGAATTCATCAAGGGCATCCAGAAGGAAATCGGTAAAGAAAAGGTTCCCTTCGAATCACAGGATCCCGCTCCCGAAATGTTCGAAGCTATAAAGGAATTCGCTATCGACGATGTTAAGTTTGCTCTTGATACCGACGATAAGAGAATCCGCGACGAAAGACTTAAGCCCGTATACGAAAAGGTTCACGAAAGATTTGACGAAGAATATGAAGATACAATCGAAAAGATTGACGAATGCCTTTACAAGCTT
>JAZUOC010000201.1:0-7952 GCA_045604465.1 Acutalibacteraceae bacterium | reverse complement strand
CCTTGATGTGGAACATATCGCTCATTTCCCAGGCACCCTTGGTGATATAGCCTTCGATAGCGTGAGTAAGAGCGTCCATACCTGTTGCGGCGGTGAGACCCTTGGGCATTGATGCCATCATATCGGGGTCAACAACTGCAACAACGGGAATGTCGTGAACGTCTACACAAACCATCTTTCTGTTCTTTTCCGCATCGGTGATAACATAGTTGATTGTTACCTCTGCGGCTGTACCTGCTGTGGTGGGTACTGCGATAATAGGTGTGCACTTATTCTTTGTGGAAGCAACACCCTCAAGTGAGCGTACATCTGCAAATTCGGGATTTTCGATAATGATGCCGATTGCCTTGGCTGTATCCATTGATGACCCGCCGCCGATTGCTACGATACAGTCAGCGCCGCTTGCCTTGAAGGCTTCAACACCTGTCTGTACATTTTCGATTGTGGGGTTGGGCTTGATGTTTGAATAAACCTCATAAGCGATTTCTGCACCGTCAAGAATGTCTGTCACCTTTTTGGTAACCTCAAACTTGATAAGGTCAGGGTCAGAGCATACGAAAGCCTTTTTGAAGCCTCTTGCCTTGATTTCTGTTGCAATTTCTGCTATTGCACCCTTGCCGTGATAGGATGTTTCGTTGAGAACAAATCTGTTTGCCATAATATTAACTCCTTTTGTTTAATAGAGGTTTCCCTCATCTTACATTTTACAATAAAGCAGTAATTATGGTCAACTGTTTTTTTGCAATTTTTATTCGTTTCTTTACACACAAACCTCCTTCAGCTTAAGCCGAAGGAGGTTTGTTTACTTTAATGTATGGATTCAGTGGAAATAACAGATTAATTAAAGAACAGAAATGGCATCGGTTATCGTCTTTTCGAGAGCTTCTTTACCGTATTTATCGACCTCAGCTTTGTTCTTTTCACCGTGAGTGAGACAGCCTGCACCGCCGATACAGCCACCGACACAGGCCATACCTTCGATAAAATTAGCATCAAGTATATTCTTGTTCTTTTTAAGAAGAGCCACTCTGCATTCCTCGATACCGTCACACGCAACTGCCTTAAGCCCGAAATCAATCTTCTGTTCAAGGAGTCCCTGCTTTACTGCGTCGCTGAGACCGCCTGAACGGGCAAAGATTCTGCCGAAATATGAGGCGTTGTCCAGTACATCTTCCTCGAGAACCGTTATATCAATATTGCGGCTGTCATAAAGGGCCTGAAGCTCCTCAAAGGTCAGAACGGCATCAACATAAGGCTTTACGGTTTCGAGCTGTGCCTCAGCCTTTTTAGCCGTACACGGACCGATAAAGACTACCTTAGCATTCTTTTCGGTTTCTTTTATATATTTGGCGAGAGTAGCCATAGGTGAAAGATTATGCGATACATGGGGAAGAAGCTGCGGAAACGCTGACTTTACATACTGCACAAAGGCAGGGCAGCATGAGCTTGTAAGGAAGCCCTTTTCGGAAAGCTCCTTTGATTCGGCATAGGCTACCATATCTGCACCGAGAGCTGCCTCGACTACTGTGTAGAAGCCGAGCTTCTTAAGTCCGGTTATTACCTGACCTAATTTAGCATAGGTAAACTGACTCGAAATCGAGGGTGCAACCAGTGCATAAACCTTGTATTTCTTATTGTTCTCGCTCTTTTTGATTATGTCAATAACATTCAGAATAAAGGACTTATCCGTAATCGCACCGAAAGGACACTGATAAACACAGGCTCCGCACTGAATACATTTTTCGTTATCGATAAAAGCCGCATTATCCTCGTTTATGGAAATCGCTTTCACCTTACAGGAAATCTGACAGGGTCTTTTACGGTTTACTATCGCCGCGAAGGGGCATACCTTGGCGCAGGCACCGCATTCGACGCACTTCGATTTGTCAATGTGTGCCACGTGATTATTATCGAAGGAAATGGCTCCCCTCTTACAAACGTCCTCACATCTGTGTGCAAGACAGCCGCGGCAGGAGTCTGTAACCTCGTAACCGGCGGCAGGGCACTCATCACAGGCTATGTCAATAACCTGGATAGTATTGCGATTATCTGAGTCGCCGCCCATCGCCATTTTTACTCTTTCGGCAAGAATGGCTCTCTCCTTGTAAACACAGCAACGCATGGTTGAGGTCTTGCCGGGTATAATAATTTTCGGAATTTCGAGAAGATTCTTCAAAAGGGTATCGTTCCATGCCTGCGAAGCGACCTCGCGAAGAACCTTATATTTCAAATGCTGTACTTTTGTATCAAACTTTCTCATTTTTTAAGCTCCTTAGAAATAGCTCACTTTAATTCTTTTGCCCATCTTTTTCAGGCACTCGGAAAGCTCCTGAACAAGATTCATTTTTATATTGAAATTAATAGGAAGGTCAGGATTCTGATGAGCAGGATTAATGGCTCTGCCTACATAGAAATTAATGTCTGTGGCCTCCTCGAACAGTAATCTGCTTATGAGAGAGGCACCGTCACGCTTAAAGCTCCAATGCTCATAATGCTTATTCTCGCCAAGATAATCCTTTGCATATTCAAGCACCTTGTTTACGGTAATAACGCCCTCTGTTACCAGATCAACGCCTTCAATTTCGGCTATGGGAGGCACATCACTTTTTTCGAAGCTTAAGGTCGCCCTCAATTCCTTGCCGAGATATCTGGCGGCAATAGATGAGGTCGTACCGCCGCAGATGATATGCTTACCCTCCTTCGAGAAAAACAGAGACATCATTCTTTCTGCATCATCACGGTTTGACGGAGGTCCGAAAAGCATGTTCATCGGCTCTCTTTTTCTGATTCTGACTATACAGGCTGTAGCATCGTCTCCCGGCTTACCGCCGTAAAGCTTGTTACATTCGTCAACAAGCATAGTAGACAATGTTTTCGCAGTGTAGCCTGCAGGCGCAAGAGTTTCAAGAAAATCGATGATTTCTTCACGCTTCCAGCCGAAATTATACATCATACCGATGCCTGCATGAGGACAGCCGTCACTCATAGAGACAAAAATATCGTTTTCCTGTAAATTGATGACGGACCTGAAAATTCTCTTGCCGTCAATGTTCATTTCAGTTTTAGGATAATCGTAGTTTTTTTCATCACGGATAACAATAACATGAGGATTATCATACTGAATAATTTCGGCAATTTCATTATTTTTTATATGCATAATTGTAAAGGTAGAATATGCCACACCTCTTAGCGAGCAGACGGGAAGAGTTGCCGCTATGGTGGAAACACACTCCTCCAAAGGAAGACCCTCAGCCATCATTGTGGAAATGATTTTTGATGTAAGGGTAGAGAGAATACTTGCCTTCACACCGCTTCCCAGACCGTCAGCAAGCACCACTACGGTCGAATTTTCGCTTTCTTCGACCACATCCACATGGTCACCGCAAAGCTCTTCGCCAAAATGATTTATACTTTTATATCCGATATCTGCACATAAATCATTCATCCGTAATCGACTCCTTCAGCTTTGAAAGTGCAATCTTTGTTTCTGCGGCTGTTTCACCTAAAAGTGATGCTATCTCCTGTACAATCCGCATCTGTTTGTCTACGACCTTGTCAGCAACCTCAATAGTCTTACGGCTTATATTTTCTTTTCTTTCACGCTCATACTCTTCGTCGGTTACATCACGCATAATTCCCACGAGGAGATGAGATTCCTTATCATAAACTATGGTCTGCTCGACATAACGCTTATATTCGGCGAGATAAACTCTCTGATCCTTTATGTTATTACCGCCGGAAAGAACATTCATAAATGCCGTGGGATCAAGGATACGGATAACCTGATCTCCGAGAATATCGGATGCACTGCGGATATTCATTATCCTTCTCGCAGCTTCGTTTATCTGCTGAACCTCAAGGTTTTCGTTAAGCACAATCAGACCGTTTGGTGTATTTTTTACTATGGTATCCGAGAAGTTCTCAGCCTTATCCTTAAGGAAGGGAAGACACATCGAGATTTCAGCCTTGCCCTGACAGATAGCAATAGCTTTTTCACGGCAGGTATTATAGCCGCAGGATCCGCAGTTAAGCTCATCGGAGGGTCTGAATTTACCCATCTGACGAAGAGCACTGTTTATTTCAGTTTCAGAAGGCATAGGCAGCTTTTTCTCGATAAAGCTGATAAATTTCTTAAGCTCAGCAGATTTCGGCTGAACGACATCAAAGTCCTTTTTACCGGCATAAGAAGCGACCTCAAGATAATCCTTTATACTCGAATCGTGATGGTACTTTTCGATAACGGGACCGCCTACACAGCTGCCCGAGCAGGAGGACATTTCAATAAAGCAATTATGTATTTTTCCTTTTTCTATATCTTTTAACACAGCCATACAGTTTTCTACACCGTCAATGGCGACATAGGTGTACTTGCTGTTTTCATTCATTGTTTTAAGAACACCGCCGGTGGTAGGAAAGAATCTGGCACGGCTGTTTTCGTTATAATCCATCTCAGCTTCGATTTCTGCCTTTTCTTCCTTCATCCATTCGGTGAGCTCCTCAAAGGTGAGCACTGCATCAACTATGCCCTTATAATGGTCAGCCTCATCCTTTTTTGCCACGCAGGGACCGACAAAGACAGTCTTCGCATCAGGGTATCTCTTCTTAATATCGGCACAGTGAGCCTGCATAGGAGAAACAACATCTGCCAGATATTCGAGACAAGAAGGGAAATGCTTCTGAATAAGAAGGTTTACCGAATGACAGCAGGATGAAATAACTACATCTCTGTCCTCCTCTTCGAGCATTCTCTCATATTCATTTTTTACTATTGTGGCACCTATTGCAGTTTCCTCGACATCGTAAAAGCCCATTTTTTTAAGTGCTTTTCTCATCGAATTAATTCCGGCACCGTCATAGTTTGCTATAAAAGAGGGCGCGAGAGAAACAATTACAGGATCACCGCTCTGAATAAACACCTTTACCTTTTCCGTTTCATCGACTATCTGCTTTGCGTTCTGAGGACACACAACAAAGCACTGACCGCAAAGTATACACTCATCGTCGATAATATGTGCCTGATTTCCCGAAAAGCGGATAGCTTTAACCGGGCAGTGGCGGATACATTTATAGCAGTTTTTACAGTTTGATTTTTTTAATGTAAGACAGTTGGACACTTTAATGTCAACTCCTTTATTTATTTAAAATATCTAATACATTTTCCTTGAAAAACTCTTTGAAGTTTTCCTTGGTTATTCCCGTGTGAACATCATCATCGATCTGAACCGTAACACCGATACGGTTACACTTACCGATACAAAAGCTGCCGGCAAGTGTTATTTCGTCTTCAAGATTATACTCAGCCACGGCTTTCTGAAGCAGCTCGACAATTTCAGGTGAGCCCTTTAAATGACAGGAGCTGCCGACACATATCTGAATTATCATAGCCTTACACCTTCGCCAAAACTTCTTTTTCGAAAAAATCCTTCACGGTTTCGGGTGTTACCGAGTAGAAATCCTCATCAACCGTTACGCAAACACCCTGCTGGCATTTGCCCATACAGAAGGTGCCGCCGAGCTCAACCTTATCACCCACATTGTTTTCCCTGATAAGGCACTGAAGCCCCTCAACCACCTGGCGTGAGCCTTTGATATGACATGAAGAACCGATACATACTGTAATTTTCATCTTTTATCTCTCCTTTATTTTTCGTAATCGACATCATTAACCCGTGAAAGCAGGTATTCTCTTTCCTTTTCGTCACCCTTTACTGACTCTGAAGCAGCAACGATGGGAATCCATTTGTGAACATATTGCTTTGCAGTACCACTCTTTTCACAGAAAAGATCAAGGTAGCTTTCCGCACCATCGGTATCACCCTGCCGAAGGAAAAGAAGATATGTTCTCGCGGCATCTGCGGAAGCATTACCCTGAGAAGCGTGAGACCAGTCAAGAATATATGCCGTTCCTTCTTCCGTGATTATAATATTCGAGGGACTGAAGTCACCGTGACAGACCTTGTTATCCTTAGGCATACCCTCGAGTCTCATATGAAGGTCAAAGCGTGTGGTTGCGTCAAGATCTGACTGACAGATTCTTATGTTCATCTTATCCTTTAGCTTACCTAAGAGAGGACTTTCCGCAGAATGAACCTTAAGCTGAAGCTCAACGAGCATTCCGATATACTTTTCTTTGTTTTTGCCGTCCTCATCAATAAGCTGCTGAAGCGTCTTACCGCTGATAAAATCGGAAACGATTGCCCATTTGCCGTCTATCATTGTAACTTCACGTACCTTCGGTATATTAAGACCGGTTTCTTCTATTCTCGCCTGATTAAGAGCCTCATTAAAAACATCGGCCTTTGAATAACCGTCATTGAACACCTTGATACAGGCATCTCCGTCGCGGTAAATCGTTTTATCGCTTCTTTCTGCAATTACTGTACCGGGTTTCATTTTCTTTCCCCCTTCTTATAACAGACAGGTTTTCTGTTTCTTCCGAAGCATAATGTTTCAGAATTACTGTCGAAGCCGGCTCTGTTTTTACACCAACTCCGAAAATCCGCCATTTTACGGATAATTATACCACAGCGTGAATAAATAATCAATCAATTTATTGCTGAATATTGACATATTAAGTATATTTTTATATAATAATAAAAAATACAGATAAAGGATTTTACTATGAATAAGATTACAATTATCGGCACCGGCAGTGTCGGCTCGACAATCGCATACACACTTACGGCTACAAACATAGCTTCGGAAATCGTTATGATCGACGTAAACGATAAAAAAGCTATGGGTGAAGCACTCGACATCCGTCAGGGAACCCCCTTCTGTGCACCCTGCTCCATTTATGCCGGAAGCTATCCCGATGCTAAGGATTCGGATATAGTCATAATCACCTCGGGTGTGGCAAGAAAGCCCGGTCAGACAAGACTCGACCTTGCACAGATAAATGTCGACATCCTCAAAAGCATCATTCCGCAGATTACAAAGTATGCTCCCGATGCCACTTATGTCATCGTAAGTAATCCCGTCGACATCCTTACATACACCTTCTGCAAATGCTCTGATATTCCCGAAGAAAGAATTATCGGCTCAGGCACCATTCTTGACACAGCGAGACTCAGAAGCCGTCTGGCTGAATATTTCTCCCTCAGTCAGCAGAACGTACACGCATACGTTTTAGGCGAACACGGTGATACCTCCGTTATACCCTGGTCTACGGCAAACATTTCAAATGTACCTGTACTCGAATACAGTAAATCCTTTATAAAGCCCGACATAATCGTTCCTGAGCTCAGCATAGAAGAGGTCGAGGATTATGTAAGAAAATCCGGTGCCCGAGTAATCGAAAGAAAGGGTGCCACCTTCTACGCAGTATCGATGTCAGTTTGTCATATATGTAAATGTCTCTTAAGCGGTATAGACACCACCATGACTGTTTCCACAATGCTTCACGGTGAATACGGCATTGATGATGTTTGTCTCAGCCTTCTCACCGTCGTCGGTCGTAACGGTGCACACAACAAGGTAATGCTTCCGCTGACAGAAAACGAAATCAAAGCACTTCACAACAGTGCTGAAAGTCTTAAGAGCATTATCAGACAGACGAAGATATAATTTTTACTACCGATTGTTGATTACAGCAATCGGTTTTACATTATGTCATATTTACGGAACAGTACATCTGCAAGACTGCAACGCTTGACAGATATTCCTCCGTGTAAATCCATCTTTAGCTTGGTGCACTCTACTGAAGATATATGATTAGTACCCGGTAAATCCCTTATGAGCACCCGCACTAGTGAGTATTCATAAGGCACTTGACCTGTGAATACTCAATTTTTTTATTGGTATACCTAAGCTTTTTCTACTTACTTTTCTTAAAACCTTATAAATAATCACCGCACGGAAAATGAAGTGACCCCAAAAAGTCAGAGAAAAACTTGTGCAATTAAATATTAAGCAGCAAAAACGGCTTGAAATCTGTACAAAGCAGATTTCAA
>JAZUOC010000200.1:0-41938 GCA_045604465.1 Acutalibacteraceae bacterium | reverse complement strand
CAGAGAAAGGAGATCAAGATCTCATGGATAAAATTATACCAAAATGTTGCCCAAGATGCAACTCCAAAAAACTTTATAAATATGGCAAAGATAAATTCGGTTATCAAAAATATCAATGCCCTATTTGCAAACATCAATTTGCACCGTCTAATCCGAAATACGGCAGACAACGCAAATATCCTTCTTGCCCTGTTTGCGGCAAGTGCTCATTTCTTCATCACGATTATGACGATTATTCAAATTATCGCTGATCGGACAAGAAATGTAATCATTCATTCTTTCAGATAAAGCCAACTGTTAAGCTACCACCGTCAATGTCAAAGGTTTTAGGTAAAACTGATTTCAAACGAATGAGGCACAGCTTACATCTTGTTGTAACTGCTTTGACTATGTTTTATATCGGTGGAATGTCTTTCAGAAAGATTGCTTTAACTTTAAGAATACTGTATAACATAAAAGTTTCTCATGTTACTATCAGTGATTGGTGCAAAAAGTTTGCTCCCATATTCCATAGTAAAATGCTTTCTCTTATGCCTTCTATGAACTTTAACTCTGATGAATGGCATGCTGACGAAACTGTTGTAAAAATTTCAGGTAAAAAGCACTACATTTGGTTCATTATTGACAGCGAAACTCGTTTTGTTTTAGGTTTTCATTTATCACCGCATCGTGATTCGCCACAAGCGTTCTGTCTTTTTGATGATGTCAAAAAATACGGAAAACCTAATGCTATTGTTTCTGACCGTTATTCAGCTTACAAAGTTCCTGTTAAATCTGTTTTCGGTGTTAAGCATATCAGAGTCGAAAGTTTCAAAGATGATATTTCAAACAATCTTATTGAAGCTTTTAACAAACAATTCAAATCATGGTACAAAACCAAACAAGGCTTTAATTCTTTTGATAGTGCTAACTCTATGATTATGATGTTTGTTTTCTTCTTTAACTTCATCAGACCACACAGTGCTCTTTCAAATCTAACCCCTGCTCAGGTTGCCGGTTGTAAATATTCCGAACGGCAACAAAACTCTTTGTTACTCGTATCTTGATTTTCGCTTGATTTCTTTTAAAATGGTCGCCTGTGATTTGTCATAGGGCGTGCGTCAGCACGTTCATTTTACCCTTGACAAATTGCAGTCGAGCATTTATCAGCTTTTAGGCGAAAATCAATGATATTTTGTGAAATCATTATGCTATTCTTTCATTTCAACTTTACAGAGCCAAAATAAAATAGGACCGTACTCAAAATGAAAAACAATCACACATCGATATGCAATTAATACTGCATTGAGCTTGCGGGGGAACAATTCATGCTAAGAGTTCTGTTTGCACTTACTCTTCTGACTATCTTCATATTTTTTGCCTCCTCTCCAAATGATATTTATATCAAAATTCAATTAATACTGCATTGAGCTTGCAGGAGAACAATTCATGCTAAGAGTTCTGTTTCTATTTGTCTGTTTGACAATCTTCATACTGCATGCACCTCCTTTTACAATAATAATCATTTTGAGTTTGGTCCAAAGATAAAACACATATAACAGTTCACCTAAATCAAAACACTTTTGTAATATATATAATAGGCCGGTCTCTTGAATGTGTCATTTTCTTTCTCCTTTCTTGAATGTTCTTTTACTATTATCTAGATTTTGATAACTTGTAATTTTAGGGGTACTCAATTTATGTATATTCCCGAGAAAATTTATGCTGCTATCTCTCCATATTCAAGCACCGAATCTAACACGCAGGTCACCTTTTCTTTTTCTGCATCAACTCTTTTAACTGTTAACTGAACCTTATCGCCTTTCATTCCGTTACCGAAATAGAAGACTACTTCCTTACTTTCAACATCTCTCACATAACATCCGTGTGAGTTGCATCCTATTACTGTGCCTACCACCGTATTATGCTTTTGAAAGTGTTATTTATAGAGTTCTCTATTTCTTTCTTTTCTGATTTGTTCATTTGTGTTTAACATATTTGTTATCCCCTTTCTTTATCTTATGTCCATATCTTACACCTTCTAATTTTTTGAATTTTTAGGGGGATAGCCATTTTTACGTTTTTCATCACATTTTTATTTTATATTGCTTCTTCCATATCATTCTCGTTATAACTCCAAATGTTATCTCTTCTACACTGAAGAAAACACAGCAAAGTAAAGCTCCCCACAAAATATTGCCTACCAAAAATCCTGAACTGATAAACTCTTCCGATACAAGCCAATATGATAACCTTATATTTATTGGCAACCCTGCAACTCCAACGAGAATAAACATATATAAACTCTCTCGTCTTTTAAATATGGGAACTATACCAATTATGGCGAACAATGATAATATACAAAACAGAAGAATTAACCATGACTGATTCACCAGAAAACTCACTGATAATATTGCAGGTAAAGTTCCTAATGCTAATTGAATTTTGTTTGTTCTTTTGTTTACAGAAACCACGAAATTACCCCCACAATGTTAAGAGCAAATATAAACGGTAGAGCAATCTGAATGCCTCTGAGAATATAACAAACTGCAATGGTTGCTTTGCCCGATATACCGTCTTTTTCAAGCTTTTTTCTTTTAAATTTACTCTTTATTATTCTTTTTGCTTTACTTACAGCATATTCGACACCTAACAATTCACTCATTATAGCCATCCCATCAAATCCATCTACAAGCGTTAGATTCAAAAGAGCAAGAAAAACATTTTGTATAGCAGCTCCAAGGAAAAAGCCACTTAACAGTTCAAATCTTGCTGACAAAATTAAGAATATTGCTGTCAGCAAAAAATTCATTTCTATTCCTGCTGCACTGACCTGAACTCGCTTCATACGCTTTTTAATATTACTTTCGTTCATAAGCACATAAGCTCCGGGCATCAGCAAAAACTGAAGCATTACACCGACCTCAAAAACTCGACCGCCATACCCCAAGCAACTAATCATATGTCCCAGTTCGTGCATCACTAACCCAACAATTAAACCTACAACACTTCCTATTGTTATATAGTCAAAATTTACATCATATGTATAATTCAAAAAATATAATATAGAGAAAGCTAAAAATGGAAGGAAAGATATCAACAACAATTCATTTATGAAAAATGAAACTATACGAAGACTTGATGTTACTTTCGGTTGCCAAATAGTAACAAGCAAGAACAGAAAGAATTTCGAAAGAAATCTCTTGTCTCTTATTACGTTATCAGCTTCAAGCTCACCTAAAAGCAAATCAATATCTTCTTTTGTTTTATTTTTGTCAATTCGATAAGGATTCCTTTTTCCGTTCAATTGACGAGCAAACCACACCGTATAAGAATCGGTTTTTATTTTCTCATCATGAAGTAGATCTACAATTTCATATTCATTATCTGATATTTGTTTAAATCTTATCCAGTTTGCAAGTATAGGATATTTCATCTTCAACATCCCTTCTTTAAGCTCTATTAATATTGTACAACAATAGTTTTTTACTTATAAAAGGGGGATAGCGTAAAAGTCTTAGTTTTAGAAAATGAATATCTAAAACTAAGACTTTTTGTTTTATTATAAGATTATCTACATCAATATATAACAAACAATAAGATATGTGTATTAACTTTGATAAATACCTCCTAATTTTTTATTTGTACTTCATCAATCGTTATTCACCCCCAATTACAACTTCAATATTAAAGATAAGATAAAATTTTACTGTAGCTATCATTATTTGAAAATTGCTTTCAGCATTAAACCTATTCCGATCCCAAAAATCAGTAAATACAACCCTATTCCTACAACGGAAGAAAGTGAGTTTGAAAAATATGATGATAAAATCTCTCTGTGTTCATAAAGGCAAATGCATGATAACACAAAAATAATACATAAAAATGCAATACCGTATTTCAAAATTCTTCTTATGACCATCTTTTATCTCTCCTTACCACCAATATCGTCTTCTTCTGAATTTTGCACATAAGATTCCTATTCCTGCTCCTATAGCAGTAACAATTGCTACTATTTTTGAACCTATATAAATAACAGGGAATAATATGTTTTCAAACAGAGCTTCGCTAAAAGACGACCATGTGCAAATTACAACAATCAGAAACACGGCTATAAGCGAACTACAAATAATATCAACCCATCTTTCCGAATTTATTGAACGAAAGTCAAAGTTGCTTTGGGCGATACTTCTTCGATCATTGTTTCTGTTATACACATCATCAATCGGATAATTATGTTCTCTGTTTTGGTTTGACCCGAAAGCTCCTGGTATATTATCATACGGCATAATCATATTCTCCTTTATATTATAAGTCTTTTGGTTATAACTATTTCAGAACTACTGCCTCCTTTAAGTAGAGCCTCATTACCATATTCCTCCTGCAGAATGACTCTATCTCTTGAATATGGAACTGTTGCCTCACCCTCTCCTCTATAAAAGGTAAAAAGCAGTCGGGGAGGTGTGCTTTTATTAGCCATAGGTTGCATGTGTGTATATTGCCCGAAATCTGATAAAATCTTTTGCAAGTCAATATACGGAGTGTTTCCGTTAAGAAGAATCAGATTACGATTAAAGTTTTTAATAACTTCATCTGTATTGCTTACGGAAATAATATTTTCGTGCGAAACAATTACGGTTACCTTTTGCCTTTGTTTCATTACCTCTACTACAGAACGCATTACATCATTATTTAATGTAACAGAATCATCAAAGATGCAAATGAAGCTTTCATTCATAATTGATTTAAGTTCCATAGCAAAATAGATAGAAAAAAGCTCCGAGTTGTATGTAGGTATGTTTATCAGCACAACACAGTCTTTATTGATTAAATTTTTCAAAGAGAATGATGTTTCGCAAGATGGCGTTGTTATAGTTGAGAATGCATTGTAAGTATTATTCAATAAACTACGAAATGCAACACCTCCTCTTGTTGATGAAATAATCATCTCAGATTCAAGAGGTTCTATTGAGATTTCTGCAATACTTGCATCATCATTTCTGGCAAAACGACGGATGGATGTCAAATTTACCGGCATTTGAGTGGATAAAATTGATAGAAATGAGTCAACATAACTATTAAGTTCGGTGGTATCACGAAAACCTCTTTCAAGTGCAATACGATTAAAATATTCACTTGCAAAATTTCTTCTCATACCACAAAAGAAATCATAAATCGGATACTTTTCACTACAAACATAAAGCTGTCCGATTTCTCCGTTTTCAGCAAGAGCTATCAACTGTTCCTGAAGTGCACCATCTTCACTGAAAACTATAATACTTTCATTTCCCTTAGATCTTGCATCAACAATAGTTTGTACTACGCATTCCCTTCTTTTATCTTTTAAGCCACCATTAATGAGAAGATTTCCGCTTGACTGAGATAAAAAGTTCTTATAAGAATAAGAATAAACATGTTTAACCTTTCTCATACTTTCATTATGAAAATTTGCCTGACGTTGAATTTTATTCACAATCATCACCTCACACCTATTATGCGCCCTTAATGAAACGTGTTTTAAAAGGGGGGACTCCCTTCATATCAATAAAAGCTTCTCCTACTTTTAGATTATGAATGTCAACATCGGAAACAGTATAACCTTCTCTGGTAATATTGCTTCCTCCAAAGTTATAGACCTCAAAAGTTTCTCCGAATCTTTCTTTGATATATTTTCGTGTTGCAGGGTCAACACTGTTAAAGCAAATTGCAGTAAGAAATCCAGCTAAAATTGCATCCGCTTCGTCTTCACCGTAGTTTTTCTTTAACTGTGATATAGATTGTAATCCGATCAATGTCTTGCATCCTTTTGAACGACCGAAATTTAAGAGTTCTTCAAACTTAGTGACGTAAGGTATCAAATTCATCTCATCACATATAAAATATGTGTTTGAGTTGGTATCTTTACCAGAAAGTGCTTCTTTAATAGCAAGATCATAGAAAAGAGAATAAATAGAAGATAATGTTTCGGAATAATTTATGTCGTATTCAAGAAATATAACTTTGCCACCTTTTTCTCTTATTAATCTTCGTATTGAAAAATCTCCGGCCTTTTGCTTGTTTCGGAACGATGAAACGAAGTTACGAGACAACATTGCAGACAAGAAACCATACACGCCGAGCGCCTGGGTTGAGCTACCGTCACCTACATAATTCTGAAGGAATTTATAATCGTTATATTTACCTGTCAGTTCCAAAAGATCCTGATTGCTCATAGAAGACATAAATTTATATAACTCCTCATTCTTGAGTTTGCTTAAATCTCCTGTTCTAGCGGCATCTCTGACAAATGTAGAAAGAAGTTTCTCAAAAATTTGAGCTGAACTCAGATGAAAGAAGGGTTGGGTATTTGATTCCATTTCTTTGAATAACGCTTTTGAAATCTCTCCTGCGATCAGTTCAGTATCAGGACCGAACCTGTTGTTAGAATCAATCAGTTCACCAAAGACAGACCAGCTTTTTGCTATATCTTTATCCTTTTCACTCAGAGAAATAACAATATGATTAGGGTTATTATACTGATAATACCTGTTTTTATAATCACCTTTTGAATCAAAAATGAGCATCACATCTTTTGAAGTCATAAAAGGAATTATCCTATCAAGCAAGTTAAAAAACAAAGTTGTCTTTCCGCAACCCGTTGCTCCTACAGCAAGTGTTCCGGTTGAAAAATCGTCAGAATTCAACGTAAAGTACCCGTGTTCTGTATTCAGGCAGATGCCTGCAGCTCTGTTTTTGGCTTCATCGGGTATACCTATTATATAGTCATTTCCTTGAAGAACAATCCTTCTTGTTTTACCTGGGCTTTGTGAAAACGTACTATTTCTTCTCAAATCAAGTTTGTTATAATCCACTAAAAACACCTCACATTCCTATACCTGCAGAACAGCTTTGACCTCCGGAAGCACTGACACCTCCGCCATCTCCGACACTCATTGTTCCGGCTGCGTCTCCAATTGAACCGCCGTCCACACCCTCAATGCCGTTTGATGTATTTGTTGCATTAGAGTTATCCGGTGCTTCAGTATTTTGCGCATTGTCAAAATGGTCTGCTTCTATTGGCATCCATGGGATTGTATATTCCTGCTCTACTTTTTCAACACTCATTGTATTTTCTCCTTATTCACTTAATCCGGCGCCACATTCGCAACCATCACTTGCTGTCTGCCCCTCTGAAACGCTTGACATAGTGTTGCTGTCATTTGTCTGTACCGATTCAGCATCAAAACTGTTGTTTGCCTCATTGGTATAGTCTTCATCAAATAGCACCGTATCTGTATTACTTATATCAAATTCATCTTTAATCGAAGGTAAACAGTCCTCTGTTTCTTGCACAAGAGAATTATATTCTTCATTTGTCATGCTATCACGCAACGGATCAGGATTATTAAAATCATCCGTAATATTCATTTCATTAACTTCTTTGTTCATAGCATCTTGCATTTCAGGACTCATATTTTGAAATGAAAGATGCACACTTTGAGTTTTACCATCAGGCGTCGTTATTGTATCATTTATCATATACGCATCAGGTCTGCCGCCTTGCTGTGTTGAAACATAAGCGGTCTTCGATGTCTGAACTTCATATCCCTGTCTTGCTAAATCGACTTCTGTGTTTTCTACTGTTTTATATGCACCTTGATTCAATTTACCATCTTGTGCCGTCATATTAAAAGATTTGTTAGGACCACCCTCCTGTGCAGCTATAAGATGACCTCTCTGGTCCCCAGGTAACATACCGTCTGGTGTTACTCTGTTTCCGCATTTAATTCCCTGCGTCGGAACTTTACCTTCGGCAGTTATTGTTCTACTCTTATCAATCGTGTAGGTGAAGCCGTTTTCTGAATATTCTTTGCTTGCCATATAGTTCTCCTTTAAACCATTAAGATTATCAATTATTTCTTGACATTTTATCATTTCTTATTTTACTGCAGAGTTTATAATTTTGTCTATAGGTACATGCATATTGTAATATGTATTTTTCAACACCTGTGAAACTTCTTTTTCCACATTGTCATTATTAAATTCCTTTTTAAATTCTTCTAACATAGCTTTATATCCGGTTGTCTGAAGAGTAGATAAGTATTTATCAGCTGAAACGTCTTTCATTCCTTGCTCTGAAAGCGTGGAAATAATTTGTTGTGTTCTTTCCTGAGATGTTTTATATGCATCCAATTCAGTCGGGTTCAGATAATACAGAGCATAGTTGGTTTCACCAAGCATATACTGTGATGCTCTTTTGCCATCTACATTTGAAACAGTAAAACAGTTAGAGACAAATGTATTCCTGGAAAACTCATCGCAATCAACCACACCTTCAACAACTTTATCCTGAAAAACGTGTCTGTTTTCATGAAGTACTGTTTCCAATGCCTGCCAATTACTGTCACTAAGTTTAAATTCAATGCGTTTATCTCCGTACACTTCTGTCAAACGGTCGTTAACAAACATATCTCTGTTAAGAAAAATATTATCACTCTTTTGATATCCGGCAATATTGCTCTTCATATCCTCAAAGGCAATGTTTACAGAGTAATTACCGCCGTATTTAATGTTTTCTCTGTTAACAGCCTCACTGAGCAAAAGCAACCTGTTGGACTCATTCAACTCGCTCCAGTTGTTTCGGCAAAAACAGGAGTATAAGTCTGAATCAGAAAGTTCGGAATAAAATTTTTCATGAGACATTCGGGAAGTTATTGTCGGATTAATCATACTTTATTTCCTTACTTGCCACAAAAACGATTCTTTGTTAACATCTTTTGCATATTCATCCAGAACAAGGAACGCTGTTATGAAATCGTCATCATCTCGAATCCTCATCACGGCACCGATACAGTACTTGTTATTAATCCATACATCACTCAACGGCCTATCATTTAACCATTCATAAAGATTAACTTCCAATCTTTCATCTATATCAACAAGCCTTTGTAAAAGTTCATTAGCCATAACAAGAGATAAATGGGGGTTTGCCTGTATAAGTTTGTCGAATATCTTCTTTTTTACATCCGCTTTAATTTTCATATGTACCACATCTTTCTGTTTGTTTATTTTAACAACTATTTTATGAGTTATATCTTAATAATAAAAAGAGGGGATACAGACAGAAAATCAACTCTTTTGATTTTCTGTCATTCACGATTGATGTCCGGCAGTCTTTAACCGATATCAGGTACTCTTTATAGTTTTTGCCACATCAGAATCAGCTGCAAATATATAAATCGCTCGATTAAGTTTCGCATATTCCTCGATTAATCTGCCATCGCAGTCAAGGTCATCGATATGGAAGCAATTATCTGAACTTCCCAAGCCGATACACTCTATCTGATCGGAATCAGCACCCATTGAAACGAGGATATCTTTGCAAGCCTGTGCTCGTTTTAAAGAAAGAGCATACCCATCCCCTGCTGATGCTGTTGTACCTGCAACAACAATATTGAATGTTGGATTATCAATCAGAATTTTCGCTATAGGTGTAAGAGCTTCTCTTGCTGACTCAGGTTCAATAAATTCTGCACAATCAGCAACAAACTTGATTGTAGACTCGTCGAATTTGATAGGTCCATCTTTAACTGCCGATACATCTGAAAAATCAATGCTTAATGAATCCTGTACAAACGATACTGTTGAAACATCAGGAAGTCCTTCAGCCTCTTCGCCAAATACAGGTGTTCTGTCAAACTCGACTTTGCCACCGGATGCAACAATAATCGCCTTCCAAAGTTCCTCAAGTTTATATTTATAGGAATCGGGAATTTCGGCTTGTTCACCCGAAACAGCTCCAAGACCAAGCCACTTCACTGTAACACCCTCAAGATCTGGAAGACTGTGAATGTCACCGAGTTTTTCTATTATAAGTTCAGTGTTAGCAGAAAGAACATCATTTGAAACCTGACTTAATAAACCTGTAGTACATAAACCTGAATCATAAACCAGCATTTCTTTAATTGATGCCGAAGAGGCCTGCAAAGCATTTGCGGAAAGTCTGAGAGCAGACAATGTATCAACTTCTTCTGTTGTTGCCGCTGCAAGGGAACAATCATAAACAATACTATTAGTATTTTGTCTAGCAAGCTGTTTTCTTTTAGTGTCGGTTATAGACTTGTCCGGCTTCGTAATATCATAATCGCCCTGAGGCCTAGGTACACCTTCAACCGTGAAAGTGCTTACATCACCATAACTGTAACAGGCATTATAAATAGCCTTTTGGATACTTTCAGAAGTAAAAGAAAGTTTTGGAAAATGTTTATGTACACCCATTACGATTGAGAGAGCGAGGGGCTCCGTTTCTACGGAATCTTTCGAACCGCTACAACCTGTAAGCGATGAAAGGCAGCTAATTACGAGGACTAGTGATACAATGATGGAAATTACTCTTTTCATATTTCATTTTCCTTTCAATATTAGTTTTATTTATGCACTTCTTCTTGTAGGATCAGATTGACTTACCACATTAAGCGAAGGATTCTGTCCCTTATCTACACTTTTGCTGGTTTCGAGGAAAGGTCTATCATCAAATGTGGACGATTCATTAAGAGTCTTCGCAGATTCGATAATGTGATTTACGTCATCGAGAGAGCACTTCTCTTCGAGTGCCTCTCTGTAAGCGTTCTTTCTAACAAGCTCTTGTGCATATACAGATGCCACGAATTGATTATAAAGATCTTCTTCTCTTGCAAGCAAATTCTTACCGTGCTCAATGTGCGCCTGACTTTCAGCAATACCCTGTCGAAGATGAAGCAGATGTTCTTCTGCCATAACCTTCGCCCTAGAAATCTTTTTGCGTTTTTCTTCTATAGGCTTGTGTGTAATTAACGCAATTACAAGGGATGCAATTGAAGTACCCAGAGGCAGCACACCTGAGAATAATGATGCAGCTAAAACAGACATGCTTTCTCCACTCTCGCTCTCTGTAAGCGTTGCCATATTGTTAATCAACATAGAAGCCTCTGCATCCTGAAAAGTTGCATTACGCGTTACATAACTGAACCAGATACTGAAAACAAAAACAAGCGTAAATGCTACCACAGCAAGCGATACCACAAGAATCATATTGCCTTTGCTTTTGAGCTTATGTTGATGCTCTACAATCGCTTTACCGGCTAGCATCATAGGCACATCAAGAATTACTGCTGATGAAACAGCAATAAGAGCAACCATATACCATGATTCTGTCTGAACCGTTTCCCAGCGACTGAATAGCACGGCAAAGTCTAAAGCAACAAACAGAATTGTCGCTAAATTTGCAAGGGAAAACAAGTCTCTCCATGAAAAACTATCAATTGACTTAATACGTTCTTCACGAGTCTTATAATTTGAAATTTTAATCGGATTAAGATTTGTCATATATCAACACTCCTTATTTCTCTAATTCAGTTTCAAGTAACTTATATCGCTCAATTTCAGCAAGAATCAGTTTTTCCTGCTCAGTAGCAACTTGAAGCTCGCCCTCATTCTCTGCCATGATTGTACTCACACAATAAGTGTGATTAGTGAACTGTCTTTTGCCATATGTAATTTCGTCTCGGGAATCAGCCTCAATAGATGCGTCCCTCATATCAGCAATAAGCCAATCAACACTTCTGTTTTTTATGCGCTCTCGTTCAACCTCAAGAGGCTCTATTCCATCTAAAAGAAACTTACGGCTATGTTCATACGGTAAAGGATGCACACTAAAACTCGGAAGTATAGTGGAAAGACTTACGGTGTTCATATTAGGCATACCGGTATTTTCTTTGTTTCTTCTTTTGAAAAATTTCATATCATACAACCTCCTGCGTTAATTTTTCTGCGGTGTTAAAAATCAAATCATCGCCTTGTTTGTGTTTACTGATATATATACTGTATGCATCATCCACCATATCAAGGTTAGGGTTGTAATCAGGAATCTTTCCCTTTCGTACCCCTTTTACATAAGCAGCAATTTTTACTTTAAGAGCCTTTTCGCGAGTTCGTCTTATTCTCTCACTAAGCACTGTATCTGCATGTATAAGTGATTCCTTAACATCTAAAAGCTTTATTTTCGCCTGTTCTGCATCCGCTCTTGCAGATGCTCTTTTTGCTTCATTTCTAGAATTGGAACGTATAGCATAAGGGGAACTGTCATTACTTATAGCAGGAATAGAAGATTCATTAGCTTTACAATTTGAAATTTTTGATAAAGCTTTCATTCCTTCCTTGCGTATAGGCTCATAACGGCTTTCAATAAGAAGAGCCTCTCGTTTTTCAATGGCCAGACACTTATTTTTCATACCTTCCACTCTTGCATCAGGAATTGACTTTTCACTCTTACGGCTATCAAGCCACCCCTGTAAACCAAGCAAAAATGTCGGCATTAAAGTAACAGAGCTTATTCTTTTTCCTATATCGTGTTTAAAATTGTTTTTCATTTTGAAATACCTTTCCTTTCATAAAGTTTTGATAAATTTGTATATTCCATACTCTTTTTACCTCCTTGATAACATAATAAATGATACTTAGATTATGAAAATATAGGGGGAATCTGATTATTTTTGCTTTTCATTTATATACTCCAAATACACATTCACTCTTTCTTCGGCATATGCTCGAGCATCCGATTCAATCGGTTGATTTCTGTATTCATCATAATTTATATCCGAAGATATATAGTTTTCTGTATTTTCTTTCCACTCTCTTGCTTGTTTGTAATAATAGTTATCTTGAACAAGTTCAGATTCATAATCAATATTTTCAACCGTATAATGAACAAAAGCATGGTGCATCTCGTGAAGAATTGTTTGCAAGACATCTTCAACCTTTCCTTCATTTAAATATTTATAATTGATAAATATTTCTTTGGATGAATCTATGTAATATCCACAAGTATAGTCAGACATTTTTTCAGTTGATACAGTAATCTCAATTTCTTTACTTATTCCAAGCTCTTCTTTTTCAACAAGTGCGATACTTCTGATAACTCTTTCTTTATCTGCAACATTAAGTTCATCCCATTTAAGCAAATCGGCAATTTTATCCTCATGTGGAATAGCCTCTTTTTCTTCTTTCTTTGCTTCTTCGCTATCTTCATTGAACCACTCTACAAATGCCGCCCATTCTTCAGAAGATAAGGAATACTTATAATATTCTTCATAAACACCTATTCCGGCTGGAGCAATCAATACAAGGCACAAAACATAAGCAATCAATGATTGAGAACGATTTCTGCACCATTTTTTTAATTTCGGTGTGATTTTTCTTTTTTCCTTATTAACGCAAATGATTTTTTGTGTTAACCAAGACGAGAAGAATAATATGGCAACAACAATCACACTAGTAGTAAATAAATGATATTGTGCAAACAGCAAAAACAGCATCATTTCTATCGTCAAAATTGTTCCGGCAACAATACCTGATTTTTTGTTTTTCAACATAGGATTTGTATTTATGAACAATTGCATTCCGAAACACACCAATATTGCAACAAGAAACGAACCTACAAATCCAAAAGATAAATCAAAATCAGCAAAATATAAATCGTATCCTTCAAATGCTATAATTATTCCAAACGCTAAAAGAATTGGTACTGTTTGAAAAAATATTCTAAATATATTTAACCTTTTATTTTCCTGTTCTTTCATTGCGATACCTCTCCTAAAAGTCTTTACTTTATTAAAACATAAATTTATATGTTCAAATTTAGGGGGAAAGACAAAAGGAACCCCCCAGCTAAGCCGGGGGTTCTTCATATGCGGGCAAAGCCCTATGTTACTGGCATCGTCTTAAGGCGTACCCTGCGTATTTCTTTTGCAAAGGCTGCCTTTTGGAAGACAGATTTGACATTCAAATTCTTTTTTTCTTACTTTTATTTGTTTGTTGTTCTGTTTACAAACTTTACTTCTTTCGTGTATACTGCTAATAGCATTCTTTTTGAATGTTCTCCTTTTGCTTAGCTGCGCTGTTGGTAGCCGCACTCTCTGCAAGAGGAGTTTTCTATTCATGCTAAAGCTTTTCTGAACCCCTGGCACAGCCAAGGGTTTTCAAACACAATAAAAAGCTGAGCAATTTTGCCCAGCTTAAATAAATATAATGTGATTTGATTGTATAATTGTTGAATATACTTTAATAAAGATTCTTTAAAGTTACTCATTAGCAATCGCTGTTTATATCTCAAGTTTGGAGAAAGTTGGTTTTTATCAACCGTAAAACCACTATGAATTTCTGTTTTTTTGCCATTTTCCAAACATATCTGAACGCACGGTGCTGTTTTGGTAAGAATACTCATATTTGCTACCACGGACAAACAGTTTGTAAGTTGACTTTTCTCCGAACGACTCTCTTAACACCTTTTCTATTTGATTATTCTCAAGAAAGCTACAAGAAAAAATATCTATATAAGCTGATTTCTCAGCAATATTATAATGGACAGCAACATGACTTTGAGCCACTAACAAAATTCCAGATATATATTCAGGATTATTTACAGTACTGTAAATAACATACGGTCTTGTAATTGCTTCCATGTTAATCTTTGGTGCAAGATCATCAAGCCATTTATATATACCTTCAAAAGTCATTTCTATGTTTTTAACAGTTATCATATAATGAGGTCCGAAATCTATTGTAGGATCATGACTTGCTACAGACATACTCTCAGTAGTTCTTCTGTCAAGCGAATATGACTGAACTGTTTTTGCGTTGAAAATCGATAACAATTCTGCTTCTGCTTCCGACACACTAAAGAAATTATCAGACATGATGTCAGCAAAATAACAAGCTCTGTAAGGGAATGTATGTATAGTAATATGCCCACCCTCAAAAAACATAAAAGCACTAATCCCGCCATCTTCCATCTTTTTTGAATAATAGTAAGGAACCAAAAATGGTGGCATAACCGATTTTAAGTTGAGGGTTTCTGCAACTTTTACCAAGCATTCGTTTACTGACATCAAATTGTTTGAGTTTTCCTCAATTGTATCGTAAGCATCAATCATAAAATGTAACATTTTTTATTTCTCCTTTTTTGCAAAAATAGAATCAAATTCATTAACACTTACAACGAGGGGATCGATCCACCAATTTGAATTACTTCTTCCAACATTAGGCAGACAATAATAATACTCGTCTATCTGATAATAGAATTCCGTCAAAATATTGACAGTTTTCATATAATCAAACTGTCCATTTGCATCCACATCAATTTTTATGGAAAAATTAGCCACTCTACATTGATCATTACTTTCAATATTGCTTATATACCTTCCCATAATGGGATAAATAGACGAATTAAAATCGCCTTTTAACTCATTTTTATCAAAAGAACCCGTGGTAATATACTCAAGAATCTTTAGAATTTGTTTTGTCTGTTCATCGCCACTCAAAAAAACTATTCCGGAAGAAAGTCCAAGTTGTCTTTTATCGACAATAGAATTTTTACCTAGAACACACTTTAATGCTTTCCTTAAATCTATATTATTATCCACCTTATCAACTAATTCTATGAATGAATCTATCGCGAATGCAAAATCTTTCTCTCTGTTATCTGACAAATTGCACGAATATATGGATTCATAAGCGTTTTTCGCAGCATTCAAAAATGTTGTTCTAAATCTCTCTTGCGTTTCCTTTGTTTTTTCTAACGAAGGCATACTGTCGTAGTATTCTGCATCATATTCCATTTTTTCGTATCCGTATGAAATCACGCCGTAATAAAAACAACACATTTTAACAAGTAGCTTGGTGCAAGCTGCTTGAGCAACATCAAGACTTTTTTGCATATTGATATAGTCAATAACATCTGAAACTCTTTCAATCATAGCCTCGCTTTCTCTAGAATTGGCTAATATCATAGAAAGAATATAGTTGGCTTGTAATTCTGCAATTTCCATATTGCGATATGCACCATAACTTGTTTTTAAGTTTTTCATCAAACTTCTATCCAAATCGGAATAATCCACTGGATTCTTTGAAAAGTCAATATACTTAAAATTAATCTTGCAGTTAAACCTGTTATAAAGATTTCTGATAATCGAATGGAATGCACTACTATCAACACAAAACAAATCAAACAGGACAGTCGAAGGGGATCTTTCAATCAACTGCATAATAATAATACTGTCAAGATCGTTTTCCCCATAAGGATCAAAACCATATTTCAACAATATTTTATCTCTACATAAAGTGTTATCACTTCTACCCAATTCATCAGAAATGGAGAGTGATAAATTTTTTATATACTTATAGTTAACCGTATATATATTGCTAATTCCATTTGATAAAACACCATCGTTTTTGAATATTTCTTCAGCATCATACCCAGTAATTCTATTACATATCATCTCAATATCATTTTCATCCGAAAGAACAAACTCACTGTTATCGCTTGAATTTTTTTCTTTAAAACTTTCATCATGATAAACAAGTATGTATTTGTCTGCATAGTCAGGTGTCGAATAGTACAAAGACAGAAAGTGTTTTTTAACTTCAACTCTTTCAAGAAAATAGAATTGATAATATCCTCTACCGCAATCCTGAATAAATAGTTTATAGTCTGTATAAATTGTTTTTCTTTCAAATCCGATCTGAGTTTCAAAAAAAGTATTATATTTTTCTCCCTGTAATGCTGTACTACCAATGAAAGGAAGAGAACTTATTAAATTTTGGAACAATTTTATTAAATCTGATATTGTGATATTGTTCTCGCACTTTGCTGTTGTCATCCAATGAAGAATACGCGGGGAATAATCCAAAACGTTGAATTCTGCAGATATACCTGGAACATATTGTTTAAAACATGATTCTGACCCAAGAGCCAAATCAAACTGAATATCTAACAGGATATAATTGATAAGTTCATAACTTATATCGAAGCCGTTATAAATGCGGTCAATATTTTTCATCGCACGCTTAGCATTTGGATTAAACAATCTTTTCTTTTCTTCAATGTTTTCCTCGATGTTGTATATCTCCTTTATGCATGAAAATGCATAAACAAAAGCTAAATTAATCGTATTATTGATATAGCGGTAATAAGACTGGGCATTATCAAAATCAGGATTCTCTTTTCCGAAAATATACAACCAAATATTTTTGTCTCTTATAACGGAACGATAGTTTTCAAGATCTGTAGTGGAGCGCATAGTTACCCCTCTTTCTGCCCATATTTATGAATCATATATGCAACTTGTTGATACATTTCAACAGCTTCCTTTTCGTCTTCTGTAAGCCCATCACATTCCAAATTTGCGAGTATAGACTCTTGCCACAAAAATCTCCCCACAAGAGGAACACCAAAATGGGAACCTATCATGGCATCAAAATGGATTGTATTTCCTGTTTCAGGAAAATGATCACGAAATGCATCGATAATTCTGTTTTTAGCTGTTATCGGATACATTTTTCCATCAACATTAGTACTCACTCTTGAGACTGCATTTGGTAGAAGGATCACATCTCTATTACGGATGATTCGGCTCATTCTCTTAAAATAGTCAAGGGTGCCTTCTTGAAACTGAATAGTAGGTCTCATACAGCATACAATAACATCAGACTTACTGTTGCTGACATTGGCTGTATCCTGATCTCCCGCTGATGAGTCAAAAACTATTGCCGCACAGTCATACCGTTCACAAACATCTATGATTTTTTCAATATGACTTGAATCCCTGTTTGTCATATTCTTGTTTGTACCATCCTTGCCGACGGAAACCCCAGCTTCAGCGGGCAACAAAAGAACCGCACCTTCTTCACAACAGAATTCTGCTCCAACCTTGATTAGATTGGAAAAGAATTGATGTTCTTCCAATCTTCTTTGAAAATTATTTCCACCTGGCACACCATCAATCATAATTTTCTGAATGGTAAGAGCTGATTTAACTTTATCGCCTTGGTGCAACAAATATGTAAGTCCTGTGCTGTCAATATCCATATCCAAAAGAATAATCGGTCGGGTATGATCCGCCTTAAGTTCCTTCACAAGGAATGGGATAATATTTATGAGAGTAGAACTTCTGCCTGATCCACCTTTGTATGAAAAAAAAGAAATCTTATACATTATTTTACCTCCGTTATTTTTGCGAACGCTGGGCTAGTTGTAAAATTATTTGCAACTTGCCTAAACTCTTCTTCCAGTTGTTTTACTAAACAATCTGAAACATCTTTTGCAGAATTATCTTTGATTTCGGTTCGTGTCAAATATTCTTTAACGGTTGTGACAAATGACATACCTATCATTTTCTTAAACGCATCAAAGAATGCGACTTCCGCAGGAAATGATTTCCCAATATCATCCTCATTGAAACCAGGCTTGATTATTTGCTGAAATACATTAACATCCAAGTTGCATATTTCCTCTGTCATCCAAATCATTAAGTTTTCTTTAACTTCCTCACGCAAAAGTTTTTTCAACACTTTTTCTACTTCAGATTCTCGCGATTCTAGTACCTGGATATGTTCTTGCAATTTATTATTTGCGATCTGCAACTTATCTCTCTGATCAGTTAGCTTGAATATTTCACCATTTTTTCTAAGTTCGAAAAGTTGGGTCTTCAATAAGTCTGTCTTGTATTTTTCATTGTTGTGGTCAATAGCGCTAAATCTACTCTCATAAGCATCTAGATACTTGTAAAAGCTTGATAAAGAAGTCAAATAATAATAGTTAGATGTAACCTGATATTCTCCGTTTTCCCAAATCCAAATATAATTCTCTTCACTGTCTATAGTTCTTTTCTTCATTAGGAGTTCGTCCAAATACTTAATCATTTCATACTGCGGATACTTTGTCAAGAACTCACTAATTAAGTTATTTGTTTTGACAAGAAGTGGTGAAATTGTAAAAGCTTTGATTCTTTTTTTTCTGAGTTCCTGACTCTTTTTGCTTACTTCTCCTTCAAACAACTCATTGCAGCTTATGATATAGTCGTTGACTATATAGTCTTTTTGCTTAGTTTGCAACGTTTTGTTGTATCGTATTGTTCTTTGCAACGCTGCTTGAAGTGTTTCGAGCAAATCATCATACTCACTCTGAATCTGATTCATTTCATCATCATCAACTGCTCTTGCAAGTCTGTCACTAATTTCTTCATCAAGAGCACCGGTAATAACATTGTTGATAACAAAAACATTATTGAACAGAGCATCGCTTGAGGAACTACTTTCAATCGTTGAAACATCAACAACACCAGAAAGATTGTTATTATAGAATTTGCTATCTATCTCATCCTTGACAAGAGACCATGCGTTTTTTGCTGACAATTTGACCTGTTCTTCGAGTTTGTAATAATAATTACCTTCACCATTAATACGTTCAAAAAGTCTTTGCTTGATCTTAAACTCTTCACTATCTTCATTAATGCTTTCGTATGATATTCTGTCATCTGCAGACAAATACAGATAGAAATCCGTATCATTTTCGAGTGAATACTTTGAGCTTTTCTTGATTTTTTCGATTTTCTTTTCAATGTTATGTTTGTCAATAATCTGCTTAAAAGCATCATAGATATCAAGATAACATTCACTAACTGCATAAGTAAAGTACAAAGATGGTTCCGAACAGTTTTTTGTAAAATTCCATCCCTGTGAAAACTTTTTTGCATTTTTATCTGTAATATCGATAAAACATTCAACGATATACTTTATACAGAACGAAATGATATTTAGTATCTTTTGCTGTACTTCATTTGAAAAAGAAATATTCGTGTTTGTTGTATCAATCGTTGAAGTTTGAATATCCGACTCGCAAAAATTCAAGGCCCCAAGTAAGGCAGACACAACCCATGTCATCGAATCAACATAGGCATAATCAGTATTAAAAATGTCGACATTGTACGGAGATGCATCAAATGTAAACAATCCATCATCTCCGATTACTTTATCAAGAATTGATTTAATAGTCTTTTCATAAATCTCTCTCAATTTAATAGAATCCTCATCGTCCAAAACTGACAAGATCATGTAATCGTTGATTAATACTTCTAAACTGCACGCACCCTGGGTCTGTGTTAACAATCCTGATTCTCGAACATCATCCGACAACGAAAATCCATGCTTTTCATTATATTTATCGAGCATTTCGGCATATATGTACATACCGATTGTCTCTTTCTGCTCATAGTCATAGAATATTGTCCCATCCTGACGGTCCTTAACAATGCCAAGAAGTGCTTTGGTACAGTCATTGATATTTACATTGCTTAGTTTGTGGTTTATAGCTTCAAGCTCTCTTCTTCTTAATTTCAGTTTATCCATTTTGTTTACTCCTATATTCTAATTTCTATAACAGGACGAATCCCATATCTGATGTCTTTTCTTAATCCTATTGTATTAAGTTTGGCCCCATTTACACACATAAGCGTATTTGACTGATTTCTTTCGTTAATACTATCCAGCCAAAATTTCTCGTTTGTTGGATTTATATTGTTTTTGCTACTGTACAACGAGTATTCCTCAACCGAAAGTGTTCTAATTTTTCCCACAATTGAATTCTTCTCATCTTCTGAAAAAGCCAAATTATAGAAAACATCATTTAGCCAACTATCAATATCTTTTCCGGCAATTTTTTCCAAAACTCTTTCAGAGATCAGTTTCATCTTTCCTTCAGAATAATCCAATATAAGCCACTTGATAGCATTCGCCATACGAACTGTTCCGTCATCAAGTTTTATATACATGTTACTATTCAATTCCTCAAAAACATTGTAACTCATCAAATAAACGTCATGGACACAAATTTCATTATAAAAAGTTCCAAAGTTGTACCTTTTATATGAGTCAAGTTCATTCTGCTTTAGAAGTTTATTTTCAAGAAACGCCTTGTTTAATATCACTCCAAAATCAATTAGATTCTTTACTAATTCATTATGGTATTCTTCAAGCTTTTCGTTGTCCCTAATAATAAAAAGCTTTTTATCAGTAAACAGACTAGCAATTTTTACGATTCTAGATAAAGGCAAGTTCTTTTCAAGTACTGAATCATCAACAGACAAATAAACATTCTTAATTAATTTTGGTATTGAGTCTTCGCCAACTAAAACGGCAATTACAAAAAAATTCGGGTCTTCTTTTCTTCTTTCATTTACTATATCGATTTCCTCTTCTACAGCTTCGCTTTTCAATGAATTTTCACACAAAAAAAACAAAGCACCTTTACAATTTTCCTCAAAAACGGTTTTTTTTGCTCGTTCGATCCAAGTATTGTCCGTTGCTCTCATTCCGTCTTTATCAATCCAGTAATTTACATATTCTTTATCGAAAAAGGCTAAATCTTCATCTACAACATTGTTTTTCCAACTATAACTAATGAAGAAAAAAGCTTCGTTGCAATTCATAAAATATCCACCCCTCAGTCCACTTTATTACATAACAGAGAATGATTTGAGCTAAAGGCAAAATATGCGTCTAACAAATTACTATTGACATTCACCGTACATAATCCAAATATCATTAGTATTAATATTTTTTTTCTGAATAATACTCTACTATATCACCAAAATCCACTTCTAGCGCATCACATATTCTTTCAAGCACTTGCATTGTAACTTCTTGGTCTTTTTTAATTCTTGTCAATGTATTAGGCGCAATATCTGCTTGTTTTCTTAGTTCTGATGCAGTCATTTTTTTATCAATTAATAATTTCCACAGCTTGTTATATGAAATAGCCATAACATTGCTCCTTCCAAACATTGCTTTATTAAATACTTCATTTTTTATATATAATATACTCCTTTTTCTCACTTTTGTCAAGCAGTAGCTCGCATATAGTTGCGATATATTCTAATTCTGTTAAGCAATCATTCTTTATTGTAAATTAGCTCAAAAAGTCAAAAAAACCCAAAAATGAAAACAAATAATAAAATATTAAATTTTTATTATACCATATGTTTCAATAAATTCTTCTTGCTGTATTCCGTAAACATCGTTAAAATCCTTATTGAAAACAAGATAACCGCCTGCAACCAAATTCTGTGTTTCTCCCCAGGGAGCAGTGAAACAAATATTCTCATCAATTTGAACTGCTGTTATAGGATTCCATACTGGTTTAAACTTTTCTTCCGTTCCAACAATTTTTTCATATTTTTGCCTAAAAGCTAAATCAGAAACAATATATTGTTCACCAGTGAAATTGGTAACAACCCAACCGGGATTACCGTTTTCATCTGCTGTTACTGTGTTTTTTGTTTCCTGTAATCCATTAGCCATTACTGTCAATATTTCTTCGCCGATTTTGCCAACTCTTGCAGTAATTTCTCCTGACTTTTGATATGTCTTAGCTTGAAATCTCTTACTTTTCAACCCCTCTGCAAGATACTCCTTAATATTTTCAATTTTTCTAAAGTTCATATTATTCAAAACAACAATCTCCTTTTATATATTGGTTATATCTTACAACTTTTCGCTAAGACAATTATTAGGGGGACTCTAAAAAGAACAACTCCAAGAGCAACAGATAATAGCTCTGCTGCTCTCAGAAATAAAATTTTTAATTATTAGCATTCTTGCTCATAATTCCAGTTAAAGCTTTCCCAATGTTTTCAATCTCAGATGATTCATAAACCGTTTGAACATCATAGTCTTCTCGACCTCGTTCAATAAACTCCTTATTGTCAGGTGAAACAAAATTATCACCAAAATGAGATACCAAAACTAATTCTTTATTAATACCAAAATTATCACCATTAGATTTTAATTTCTGATAAAACTCTTGCTGAATCTTTTTTCTTGCTTTAACTTCAACTATCTGTGTACGGAAGCCCTTTATTGCTATTAAGTCGAATTCTTGAGTTGATACATACTCATTATCAGTTTTTCTTCTTTGAACTTCTAAGCCTGTTTTAATCTCGTCAAAATATCCCTTTTCAACAGTTTGATAATATGCGTAAAGCTCTAGAAGTTCTCCTTCGTTACTAAGCAGTTCTTTGACTTGTGAAGAGGCAAAACAAAAACTGATATTTTCTTTATCTACAGAACCGGAAAGCAAAATGATATAACCTTTTTCGATTAGATATGTAAAGGCTTTCTGAGCATATTCAATCACCTTGTTTTCGTTTTGAGCTTCACACCTAACCATATCAAATGAAAAATCTTTAACTAGTAAAGATTCTAAATATATCTGGGCAAAAGAACCATTAAAAACTAATTTGATTTTTGTTTCATCTATCAGTGCATACGGATTATTAAACAGACCTAAAAATGCAGTTTTCATTTCTTGCGTAGACTTAAATGAAACCTTGAGCATTGATGAATTGTGTTCAAAAATATTACATTCATCCATTAACTGTATTTTTGAGGATGATAAAAACTCAAATATCTTTCCAATGGTTGCCCTACAGAAGGTAGGAATAAAAATATCTGTTACAGTTGTTTTATTTTTGTTATTTTTCCACACTGAAATATCAAGTAAAAGATTATCTTTTTCCGTTTTTTTCTTAATTGCTGTACAAAGTGCCTTCCATCCTAATGTTTTTTTCGGTCTGTTAGAAGGAACTATATCAAAATAACAATTATCCCAAATATCTTTATAGTCCTGTTGTAATTCAGGCTCTTGATAAACGCTTAATCTGCCTTGAGCAAGAAACATATCCTCAATGTGAAGATGTGCATTGAAAGGAATGTCTGAAAACCAAATATATTCTTCTTCATTATCTTCTGTTTGGAAAGATTTCTTTTTCGAATTGAATTCGTAGGTTGGTATTGTAAGATCGGATATAGAGTATATAGTACCACTTATAAACTCATCGTTGATTTCAATTGCTGAGAACCTTGAAGAGGATTTTTGATTTGTTTCAAATGTTTTCTTTATTCTTTCAACCAAGTCTTTTTGATTTTTAATTTCAATAACATCAACACTGTATATACGAGAAGAAATCTCTTTTAACTCCTTATCAATTTCTACTTTCTTATTATCCTCAACAATGCCTTCTTTCTCTTTAACATATAATACGAGTGCTATTTTAGTTTGCAAGCTATGTCCGTCCATAACTCGTGTTATATTTAAAAGATTGTCCTTAATTGATGAAATGATTTTTTTAGAATCATCAATATCAACTAAATAAGTTACCATTGACGGATTAATAACAATTGATGAAGCAACATTTTCAAACCATTCATTATTGCTTTTACCTTTTACAAAAGGTATACACAATCTCGTAGAAGTACTGTAATTAAGTATAAATGGTATGTTGTAAACAAGTTTTTGGTCCTTGGACTTATAATCGGTAAAATCATAAGCTAGTCTAACAGGTTCAAAAGCTTCTTCTATACTTCTGACTCTTTTTTTGATTTCATCAGCATTTGATAGTTTTGGATCTTTAAGAATTTTAGAAAATGCTTCTGCACAATGATTGAATGTTTCTTGTGCAGTATCATTTCTTGATTTTCTAGCCGTAATTGCCCTCATTGAAATCAAATAAGCATTAAAAGCTGCAAGCGCTTCAGGTTTATCGGATAAATATCTTCTGACAATACCAGCGTCATTTTCAATCGTATCCATATTAAAATCTCTTGAAAGAGCCATAAAATGTCTGTGAAGCCTTACTGACATCTTATCCAGAGGATCAAGCTTCTTGAAATCTTCTGACTGTTCAAGATTTTCTTGATCCCATTTAGAAAGATTCTTCCAATCTGCTTTGTTTAACGCCCAATCTTCTGTGGACGGAACTATGCAGGAATGTTTACGATTACGCTTATCTTTATTAGAATTTCTCAAACTCACATACTCATCTTTTGAAAGTTCTGAATAAGAAGAGCTACAAATCATGTTGACATTCCATCTGCGATGTTCATACATTGTAAGTTCATTAAGAATCTTTATTTGCTCCTGACTTTTTTTGCCGCCAACTCCTATCTTCTTTCTATATGCCTGAGTAAGCACTGTTAATTTATCTTCTCTCTCTTTTCTGTTTTTCTCAGCAGTGATATTTTTCAGCTCAAGACCTAAACTATGCAATTTATAGCTGATGGAAAGAGCATTGGCAAACGATCCTGTATAATTGTATGCAGACCTGAAATTGCCGTATGATTTGTTTATATCAACATTCAATCCATCTCCCCACAAAAGGTGGCAGTTGAAAGCCATACGAGTAAGAAATCTGAAATCCTTATGATTTACCAAAGTATTTTTTACAAAAACAGGATTGAGTTTAATGTTATTTAAGGCGGCAAGCTCTACATCTTCATCAAAAGATGCATCAAACAACCTGTACACCTCCTTAGCTTTTGCCTTTTCTTTCTTTGTTTTTTCTTCTTTTGACAAATCCTTATAACTTACAAAATTTACAATCGCTTTATTGTTTAGAAGATTTTCAGATTTAACTAAATCGCAGGCCAATTTCTTATTTAATGTTTCATCTGATAAGCTAATAAAGACATATCCGAATTTTTTATCAGACACTTTTAATGAATCTTTTAAAATATTAATATTGTTTTTAGATTCAACTGAAAAAGCATCGGCACTTGATGAACTTATATCTATAAAACTTATGCATCCATAATCATCATATTTAGGTTTCTCTCCATTAACATAAAAATAATTTTTAAACTCCGGACGAGAATTCAGATATCGTGCTTCATCCTTTTCTTTCTCTTTTGATACAACTGTAATATCAAGATAGCAGTTTTTTATCTGTGACAGCTCAAAAGCTATATCAATAAATTTCTGACCGAAAACACCTGCGCCCAAAACAAGCACACTAAGTTTCCCGTTATCAACATAATCGTATAGAGGATGGTCATAGAGCAGGCACTGCATAGCACTGACGGCACCGCCGTCCACCTTCTCTGCATAGTAATCCTCTTTATTTACAACATTGATTGAGGCTTTTTTATCGTTTCCTTCTTCACGAGCAATTGTAAGCTGTCTCTTAACCAATTCGTCAGCATTGCTTATATCTGCAAGAAATTCACCAACACTAACATAATTCTCTATTCCTTGAAGATAGTCTTTAACATTTCTTGCCAACGAACGCTTAAGTATATTTGCAAGAATATCATGTATTTCCGCTTTTGAATTGTACTCTGAATACTCAAAAAGTAAAGAACGACTTAACTCTGTATCGATATCAGAAAATTTATCTGTTTCATAAAGTCCTCTTTCCCCGGAACCAATAATTATAGCATTATACAGAGTTGCACCAAGAGAATACACATCACTTTGGCAGCCAACAGGAATATTGTTATAATTATTAAAAACATCATCAATTATCTCAGGTGCTCTGAAATATGGAGTACCGCCTGTTCTTGCAAGCGGATTTGACCTTGAATAAATTGTATTTACATCAAAAAGAGAAACAGAAATATTATCTCCGTTGTTTTCACCTAAATTTCTTACACCAAAATTGGACGGCTTTATGTCCAAATGCAACAAATTCTCATAATGAAGATTTTGAATTCCTATTGCAAGTGCTTTCATTGCTTGTAAAACAGTATGTAATTCCTGCGCCAACAAGAAATTAATATTTCCACTTGGTGACTCTATCTCATCGTTTATTCTCTTTTTCATATCCGTTAAGTGGTCATCAAAGCTCTTTAATGAACTGTCACCGGGATTCCATATGTAAATTGTATGGTTTTCGCTTCCGCTATTTGCAGGTATACCTCTGTAAATATGAATCGGTGCAAAAAAGTTGTCGTTTGCTTCATTGTCTAATTTTACATCAGAAATCTTTTTATAGCACTCATAAAACTCATTCTGAGCATTTATAAAATTAGAAAGAGTTGATTCTTCTGAATAAAGCTGCTTCGCCAAGTTACCGGCATCAATGTCGTATCGTTTCAAATTATATGATAATGACGAATTGTCTTGAGAATCTATAGGATAGAATTCTTTTAAGGTTCCGGTTTCCGCCATATCTGAATTTTCAAAGAAGCGAGTCGCTTTATAGCAAATACAACTGCCCCCGGCATGCAAAACTCCTTCTATTTCAAAATCGTCACAGACATCTTCACTTTCAGAATCTCTTTCTCTTAGTTTAATGCTTCCGGTAAGTGGCTCTCTTCCTCTTAATTCTCTTTCAAGCTCTTCGCCTTTTAATATCACTGCCATTTTAAGCTCCTTTCAGTACATCCATCATTACTATACTGCAATCATCCATGCATTGTTGTTTTTCAAGATAATCAATAATCTTTTCTTCTCTTACTGCTTGCTCTATTTTATCTGACAAAACACCACCCGAATAAAAGGTCTTCCATGCCCCATCAGTTGCTAAAAGATATCGAGCACTGTTTTGAGATGCAAAAACATTTATTTCGATTACTTCAGCGACATTTTGAGTTGTCGTTGTATACGTTTTTGAATCATCAAACAATTTAGGCTCACAAGCAAGAGTCATATTTCCATCTAAAATCAGATAAATGAGACTGTCACCCAAAATAAATGTCATTATCTCTCCGCTGATTTTATTGTAGCAGACAAAGCTGAGCGTTGAAGAATAAGAGCTAACAGGTTGCTTATCCTTCTTCGCAACAATACTTAATTGTTTGTAAACATAGGATGACAACAAACCTGCTACTTTTTCCTTTGAAGAAGAAAACATATATTCTGTTTCATTAAGCATAATATCGCTTACAGCCTTGCAAGCAATTTCAGCTCCTCTTCCACCGTTTGTGCAAGACGAAACACCGTCTGCAATTACAATTATCTTTGCGGTTTTGCTTTCAACCTCATGCACTACATCCTGATTATCTGATCCTTTTTCTAAATGATACTTACCTATCTTTTGATATGTTGTTTTTATCAATAATTCTATCGCCTCTGCTTTTATCTAATTCATCAAATATTTTTTTATACTCACTGTAAAGATCTATTAGTGCATCATCTTGAGAAGAATATATAGGAAGAAAATTATCTCGATAGGCTATGTATATCAAATAAATATCAAATATGTTTTTAGGGTCTATCGGCTGATAACCAGCTCTTACAAGTCTTCTATTGGCACCTTCATATACAATTATCTCAAAGTCTTCCTTGTTTTTACCTTCCAAATCATCTGGTTTTATTGCAAAAACAGCTCCATTGCAAAAGCTATCATAAACTTTCTCAAAGGCTCCGATAATCGTATCATTTGCAAGCCTTCTTACCCAATTTATTAAAACAAATTCATAAAAACACGAAGCTATCACCGTAGTTCTGCTCACTTTTTCAAAATGAATTTCACCTGCTATGTCAGCCTGAAGTCTGTCTTTAATTCTGTTTAATAACAATTTCAAAGATTCTTGATTATCGTTACACAACTCATTAACCTTCGAGAAACTCTTTTTAAAGTGCTCTTCAACTGGTTTAAAACTTTTCACCTTAAGATGTACATTATGTTTTAAAAGATCCTGTACTTTTCTGCGAGGATCATCTAAATATCTTACATAAAAACCTCCACAGTTTTTTAATGTTATAGTCTTTTTACCTTGTATTTCGCTTTCGTCTTTTTCTTCGTAGCTAAACTCATCAAAATATTTCTTACAGTACGGAAAGACGCTTCTACTTTTTTTAGGACAATTTTTACAACTATTATTTGTTAAATATTCATATTCATTAAAGAATTCTGCCAAAATACTATCTTCCGAAAATCTCCAGAATAAATCTTCTTCTGTTACATCATAAAACAAATCTTTTTTTATTCTTTTTAACAATTTATTAACCTTTTGCTCCTGTTCAAGAATAACCTCCCCGGCTGTTCTCTGATCAGAGCTTATTTGCATAATACCGGAATCATTTGACTTACACGGGTAGTTTTTTATTATATATTCTTTGAGTTTTTCTTCCGACAACTCTTTTATCATCGAAAACTCATTTTTGTAAATCTCAGTCCTTTTATCAAAAGCCTTTGAATTATCATCTAAAAATTCCTTCTCAGTCTTTCCCTTATTCTTGCAGTCTTCAATAATTTCATATGCCTTTTTCAGCCTTTCTGCAGGAGTCTTATCTTCTTGTTCTAAGCTCCAAAGAAAAATTACTTCTGCAAAGTTCTTGTAATTAATACCATACCCATCGATAAAAACATCAGAAGTGTCACCAAATCCGGCAACCTTGGGGAGATTATTTACAATATTATCGGCGTAATAATCCCAAAACAGATTCTTTTCTATATCTGTAATACGTTCTGGATGGCCTTTTTCAACCTTTCTGATATCAAAAGCAATTGCAAAAACATATAAATATTCTCTTGTTTTTCCTCGACTACTGAACCTTGCTTTTGAAAGATCGTCAACAATTTGTAATAGTTCAAAATTGTAGAATCCCATTTTCTTTCTGTTTTTCTCATAGAGGTCGCCGCCTTTTTTAGTAGCGTCATTATAAGTAGAAGGTTTTACAGTACAATTTTCTACACGCTTATCTAACTCATCATAAACCCGCTTATAAAAATACATAACTATACTGTTTATGCTTGTTATTCTCATATCCGGTTCATACACAGCAAAACAATCTGCAAGTGTTTTTGCTGTAGCATTTTTTGCGGCTTGCGAACGTTTTTCCTCTTCATTTGTACCTTTTCGGAGAATTTTATAAAAATACTTGCACATTTTTGATGTAATTTCAATTTCATCAAAACTCTTAAAGCCTTCTTCACCCGATGGTAAAATTTCATTTTTAAAACATTCTTTGATTGTTTTTGCTTCACCATTCTTCGCTTCAGATGTTAAAAGTTCCGATTCAACAACCCTGCACAAGACATCACAAAACTCATTATTTACCCCCACATCCTCTGGCTTTTTAAACCAATCCAAATCTATATTGTAATGAGAATCCTCAAAACATTCAGAAAGAAATTTTGCTTCTTTAAGTTTTGTTTCTTCTATCAGTTTGTCATTATTGATAATAAATTTTATCATTTCACAAACACCTGAATCCATTTTTATAAACGGCGCTTTATACTTTACTATACCCTGCATCTTCGCAACAGCATCGATAAAGCCTTCTGTAATCTGTCTTTCATGCCATAAAGCATTTTGATTGATACAATTAACAAAAATGTCATCATCTATTAATTCATATTTACCGTCATATTTTTCTTTTACAAGAGTTTGTACATCTTTAACATCAAACTCTTTTATATCTTTATACCATCCAAACTGTTTAATGAACTGTTTTAATATCAAAACCCTTGTTGTATCAGTTTCTTTAAAAATACCATCACTCTCAACATTAAATCTAAGAAGACGCTTAACAAGTCTTGTCATATAGTCTGTTGATGATTTATATTCTGAAAAAACTGCATTAAGTTTCTCTAAAAATAAAACATCAATATCTTTATTAATTTCTAAGATACTTTTAATCTTTTCTACATAATAACTGTATATTTGAATTGCCGCATCAATGAGTTCTTTGTTTTTTCCTTCATATCTAAATGAGCTAATCAATTCTTTCGGCAAACAAGTTCCGTCTACACCCTCAACATAATATTTATCCATATACTCTGGCACATTTTCTAAAATTTTAAGCAATTCCGCCTGTTTGTCGCCAAGATGTGTCCATTTGGTTTTATCTAAAAGAATACTTTTCATTTCATCGATAATCCGCATTGCATCTTCCCGCACAACAATACGGAAAAATTTATCCAATCTTTTTTTTGCTTCTTCCAATTGATGAGTGTAATCTGTTCTTAAAATCTCTGACATAAATAGAGCCTCCTCAGTTCATCACATTTTTTATACCCCAAATATTATTTTTCAAATATATATTAACATTATAATTCCTCCTGAAAAATAGGGGGGATTTTTTTCGTACCTTAAGATAAGAAAACAGACCATTGATAATGCGTATACATCTTTAATTTGTATATACTAAACCTTTTTAATTATATAATAAAAAACATTTAATTTCAACAACTCTCGTCCTTTTCATTTTAATTTCTATTACCCCTAAATCAGAGCATTGTCTTTGTGTAGATAATAGAATCATGATGTTAAGGAGGATGTTTTCCATGAACACACTACACTTTGAAGAAACCAATCTGAATCCGACAGGTGAAAGAAAATTAACAGCAACACACACTGCAGTAAATGCAGTTGCAATTGCTACTAATATTTCGTGGCAGGAAGTTGTGAAAAGTTTGATAGAACAGGCGCATATCCGCTCGAACATGCCTAGTTATTCTACTTGCATAACCGATATGATAAGAATGTTTGGATTTAAAAAATCTGATTCATATTTATATGTCAAAGACCTTGTTGAAAAAATCAATGATCAAAAGGAAACAAAGAAATACATTATAAAACTGCGTTATTCAGGATATTTTGCTATAGTTCCTAACGAAGCAGATTTATATGTAGTAAAAGGTATCACAAATAGTTATGCAAACATTTCAAATCGCTTCATAGAAGAGGTTTGGGAGTTCTATCCCGGAACTGATAACAGAACAGGTCTTTCCAGAACAACAAATAAGCGTTCTATGCCCGAAGACCATAAGGGGTTTAAAGCTAAAAATCTCAACCCTCAAAATAAATATATTGGCGACTGCGTAATCAGAGCGTTGAGCGCCGCTTACAACGATTTTTCTTGGGATGAAGCCATGGACCATCTTGCAGAAGCCTCAAATTATTGCGAGCCTATTATAAACTGTACACCTAATATCAATCTGACATTAAGCAAGCTTGGTTTTGAACATCATAAAAAGATTTATCGAAACAATAAAATGCTCACCGGAAAAGAATTCTGCGAATTAATTTCTCACACATACTTCAAAGGCGAAAAAATTTTTGCTTATGTAGGTTCAAGTCATTGCGCAGCGATTTTACCTATCAAACAAGACGATGGTACATATATTTACAAAATTCAGGACACTTGGGACAGCACAACGAGAAAGATAGCAGACTACTGGGTATATAAGGGAGAGAAGAAAGTTCATCATCCGAATTTGACATTTAACAACCTTAAACTAAATGAAAAAATTGTTCACCCAAGATTTGGCGAAGGAACAATTGTAAACATTACATTATCCGGAAACAGTAAAATTTTTGAGGTTGATTTTTATGAATATGGAATTAAAAAAATATCTGAAGAATGGCTACAAAAAAATATTTCAAAAAAGTAGTCAGTTCCCCCCTATTATCGAAATAAAAAGGTACATGAGACAATTACGTCAACATAAACAGAAAGGATGTTTTTATTTATGTCATTTATCAAAAAATTTTTAACTCCATTTACGGAGGAAGTTATCAGAGAAGATGTGATTTCGGAATCCTGTACAGAACCTGTGCATTTATACCCGCTCAACAGTAGTCAAAATATCAACAATGATTTTTCAATCACTTTTAATGAAGAAGATATTTACACTGAATCCATTGAAACTAACTCTGCTACAGATTTAGTTAATATCTCATCAGATATTCATTCTTCAACCTGTGATAAAACAGAACGCTTAACTATTGCATCATATTTTAAAAACAATGGTATTGAATTAACTTTTTCTGATAGTAACGATGTTGTAGCTCCTGTTGAGTCCTTGGCTTTTACTATTTCAATCAATTACCCCCGCACAAAACCTTTTATACGTTTTTTAAGAGACTGTATAACAAAGAAAGCTTTTGATTTTACATATTCAATTGCATCTTTTTCAACAGGTGACAAAACAGCGATTATATCTTTAGCTGAAAAGTTAAGCGAATACGGATTAATATCAAACTATTTCTATAATAAGAATAACAACACACTTAAAGGCACAATAAGTTCATGCCCGAGATGTATAAACTTCATCAACGGAGATTTTCTAGAGCTATATGCAAAGTCTGTAACTATTGGTGTTATTAAAAAAGCGGCAGACAAGTATAATCTCGATTATGAATTCTATCATAACGTACATATCATTAAAGACACTGAAAAGCATGAACTAGACATTGTATTCCGAATCGGCGACCATGTGTTTTGGGGAGAAATTAAATCCGGTGAATTTGATGCCGACAAGTACAGGAAAATCGGAATTATGATGGGAGTAGTACCGAACAAACTGATTCTTTTAGCTGCAGAAAAATCAAATGATGCTGCGATAGGAATTTCACACTTTTACGAATACTATTGTGCGAATATTAACACATTTAAAAATACACTTATTGAAATGATCGACAAAGCTTTCGAGGAGGAAAAATAATATGAGAAATTTAACACTCGGTTCAACATACCGTAAAGGCTTCATAAATACATCTAACGAAATTATACCGCAAACAGCAGCGTTTAAATCGTATCCGAATGAAGAACATATCTTTGAAGAGAGAGATAAAAACATATCCTTCTATCAGATAACTAGTGCATTAGAGAATGGAAGCATTACAAAACTTGATAAAACTGTCCTTTCACTTATTGCTGTATTCGGAAGCGCTGCTTGTACAACAAAAACTCTTTTTGAAATGTTGACACTTATGGATGTTGATGTTAACAGAAACACACTTGAAAGTTCTGTTAAAAGGCTTCACAGATATCATCTTATAAACTTTTCCAGATTCAGACTCCCGGACGGCAAGCAATCAAATACTCGCATTATTACTTTGATGAAATACGGTTCACAACTGGCAAAAAGCCTTGGTGTTGTTCATCGTTTCAACCCTATTGCTACAGCATCAGCAGAACCTTATGCAATAAAATCAAGAACAGAAACAGCACAATTGATTTGTAATTGGCTTAAAAACCTTCCCGTAGACAGTTTTTCTGTTCGTCCTGTCAAGGTTGTTGATGCAGATGCAGGAGCAATCATAAGACCTGCTGCAACCATCGATATTTGGGATGAAACAATATACTTTGAGGTTCCAAGAAAGCACGAGGGCTGGCTTGATGACCTTATTGAAAAGCTCAATCGCTATAAATTGGTTTTCGGAAAAGATACTCTTCCCGTTATTGTAATTAATGGTGAAGACACGGATATGAATCTTGAAATTTTTAAAGAGCTAAAAGAAAAGAATTTTAATGCAGAAATCCTCTTTACAGACGATTTATCAATGTTCGGAACTAACTTCTCAACATGCTTATATACCTTTGATTCACTTAATAAAAAAACCAGATATTCAATCAAAATAACAGAAAGAGAGGCTGTATAAATGAAAAATATTTTCAAAAATAACCTTTTTTATCCTCAGAATTTCTTTATAAAAACAAATGCTTATACAGATATTGATTCCATCATTAAAGAAATATCTGAAGAAGCTTCTGTCCTTGCCCCAGAATGCTTTGATGCAGAAACAAAATACTTTATTTATAAGCTTCAATATCAACCGCCTTATGTGAAAATTCCTGAGTTCTTGGAAATTAAAAATTTACAAATTGAAGCAATCTTAAAAACTCGTTTCAAAGATGAGTATAACGGATATATCGGTATTGATATAAGCGAATGGATTGGGCATTCTAAGGAGGAGCATTTTATAAATTGTATTCTCGCTCTTCGAAAAATGTCACCACATTGGAAATATGTGTTTTTTGCTGATGAATCCTTAAATAATGAAGATATTAAAAAGACCGTTGATTTTATAAAAAGCGAAATCTGGACAAAAGAACTTGAAATTGATTCATTTTCGAATTCTAAAATTACAGATAGGTTATCAGAGGAAATGAAAGAAAAACATAACATCAAACTTGCATTATCAAGTCAGAAAATTATTAAAGACATTTTCGGTGATGACGATAAAATTAACAATGAAACTATATCTAAGATCGCAAATGATATCGCTATGTATTTCGGAGATATAAAAGGGCTTTTAAGCGATGAACTTGTTAATTATCTTTCAGATGATACATATACACATTTCATTATGAATGAAAAAGAAATTAATAAACTTAATGATTTGATAAAAGAAAGAGAGGCTAAAAGATGACAATTCTTCCAAACTATACTGCTATCCCCGGATATATGTTCAAGGACCCAAAAACGAACTGGACTAGCACCTCTAAACTAAAAGAAAAACTCACTTATGTAGACTTTAATAAAATATCAACGTTCTCTTCAGGCGGTATCCCGGTTATCTCAGATGGCAAAACGGCTTATATTGACACTTCCGATAATCACTGTGTTATTTATGGTGCTTCAGGTTTTAAAAAAAGTATTTGCGTGTTTATGGCAACAATATATTGCCTGGCTCATGCTGGAGAGGGCATGGTTATCCACGACCCCAAGGGTGAACTTTATTCCAGAACGGCAGCTTTACTTAAATCTCTCGGTTATAGGATAATTGTTTTAAATTTTCGAGACTTTAATGGTGATGGATACAATCCGTTACATTACCCAGCCAAACTTTGGAAGTCTGGAAATGTTGATAAGGCAGCTTCTATAACTAACGATTTCAATAGCGCAATAGCACAAAAACAAGATAGTAATACAAACATTGACAGTTTCTGGCCCGTCACCGCTAAATCGTTCAATGCCGGCGTACTTCCTCTAATGTATGATTCATACAACAAAATTGATGACATAAATATACTTTCTTTGGCAGATTATTATACTGACAGAACAGCTGACTCTTTAAAAGAGTTTGTAAATGAAAGTAAAATTAACAACACTGCAATGACTAATCTCAAGACAGTTCTTTCTGAGCCTGAAAAAACACGAATGAGTACTCTTGCCACTTGTTCTAGCTTTATCCAGCCATTCATACAGAACGACAAGCTTGCAAACATGTTAAGCCATAGCACATTTGAGCTTGAAGATATAGCCAATGAAAGAACTGCTCTTTATATAATCACGGACGATACAACAACTGTTTGTAATCCTATTGTAGGCGTTCTTCTTTCTCAGTTGCAAACCGTTTTGGTTGATAAGGCTTTTCATACAGAAAAAGGCAAACTAGATAATAGAGTAAACTTCATTCTTGATGAGTTTTGCTCATTACCTATCCCCGGCATATGTGAAGCTCTTGCTACTCAACGCAGCCGCAACATCAAATACTACCTTTGCGTTCAATCAATTGATGCATTAAGTGACAGATATCCTCATTATGAAAGCTTGCTGGCTAACTGTGCGACTACTCTTTTTCTTGGTTCTACGGAAATGAAACTCTTAGAAATGATAAGCACAAGATGTGGAGAAACAGAAAAGACATATTCAGGTAAAAAAGAGCCTTTAATTTCGGTCCCTGAACTTATGACTTTAAAAAAGTCTTGGGATTCTAAAGAAGCTCTGTATTTGAATCTTGCTGAATCAGTTCGATATTGCACCAATTTGCCGGCAATTGAACAATATGAAAATTTCACATGCTACGGTAGAAGTGATTTACCCGATATCACGCATCCTAAAGTAAGTGTTTACACATTCCGTGAGTTGTTGCGTGATATTTCAATCGAGGAAGCAAAAAGTCCATTTTGTGAGCCACCTAAACCGAAGTTCAAGAAAAGCAAAAAGAAGGAAACTGCAAAAGATTCTTATATTAGCATGGATATTCAAAAAGAACTTGAAATGAAATTTGATGAGCTGTTCGGCTCAATGTCAGAGGAGGAATAAAAAATGATACCTAATATTACAAAAAACACTAAGGAAGGCCGTTCGCAAATCGACCTCTATTCAGATGCAGTTAATACTTACAGAGAAATATGGTTATATGATGAAATTAACACAGCTTCCGCAACTGAAATAATTATTCAGCTCAGACATCTTGACAGAACAAACGGAGATATAAAGGTATTTATCAATAGTCCGGGAGGTTCAGTAACAGATGGAATGGCTATTGCTGATGCTATTAAGAACTGCAAAAATGATGTGTGTACTATATGCACCGGTATGGCTGCAAGTATGGGTGCTTTTATCTTATCTTGCGGTACAAAAGGCAAACGCTATATCACACCCCTAAGTGAGGTTATGATTCATCAACCACTCGGGGGCACACAGGGACAAGCATCAGATATACTAATTACCGCTGAACATATAAAGAAGACAAAAGATAAAATCAATAAAATTCTTGCTGAAAACACTAGTAAATCTATTAAGGTAATCGCCAAAGATTGTGACAGAGATTATTACATGGATGCTGACGAAGCAATAAGATATGGCATTTGCGATTATATATACGACAAAACCTCTCCAATTACCCCCTAAATCACAAAAATCAAGGAGAGTATATTCTATATACATAAGATAAACGGAGGTGATTGCGTGACATTATATGAACTAAACCCAAAACAAAAGGAGGCGAAAGATGGCTATTATGCTTTAGCAAGGCAAATAAAATGTTGCATAGTATAAAATTAAAATAATGATTTTTATCAAAGAAAGGATACAAAGAAATGAATACTAATTATCAGAACAATCTCACAAATATTACTATGTTTGGCGGTAGACAGGGAGACCTTGACGGCGGCACTTGGCATGGTGGTAGACAGGGAGACCTTGACGGCGGCACCTGGCATGGTGGCAGACAGGGAGACCTTGGCGGCGGCACATGGCATAGTTCTGCATAAGTAATCTCTTTAAAAGCTTTTAATTTAAGAAAAGGAGTATGTTCTCTATGGCATTATTGATTCTTATTCCGATAGTTGCAATCATTATTACTTTTATTGTTCGCTACAATATTTTATGTGAACCTAATGATTTCATATTTAATTACTCAGCGAAAACCAAATATGCAACTAAAGATCATTCATACAAATTCAGAGTAAAAAGAGTAGGTTCGGGTTATAGATGCTACATTGAGCATGCTCCTTCGTTTAGAGGAAGATCAACAGCAAATTATATGCCGCATTATTGGGTTGAAACCGGGACTGACAAACATTATGTTTGCTGGACAGGAAAAATACAATACGCTGAGCAAGCAAAGACTCTTTGTCGCAATTGGGCAGATGCAACACAAATTTTTATTGATACCGGTATACCGGCTCCCGGTTTTGAAAGGTAGAGAAAGATATGGATACATTTGAAATAATCATCACCGTAATATGTTTAATCGCTTACACGGCTTTTTCTGTATGGGCAATAACAAAGTTCAAAATGCTCTCTACGGGTATTGCCGGTAGTTTATGTCTCGCAGCAGGAAGCGTAGGAATATATTTTGCAGCACCTATAGTAGCTGCTATTCTTCTTTGGATTCTTAAAGCTGTACTTATCTTGGGAGCAATTGCTCTTGTGCTTTATCTACTCGGAGGTTAATTATGAAGTACGAACATAACTTTTATATTACAAAAGATAGACTTTTGGATATTGAATTCATTTTTCTAAATCTTGGTTCCGAAATTGGTTGGAGAGGATATGTATTAAATGAAATTAACTATAAACAGTTCTCGAACGAAAGATCAAATATCTATACAGATACACATTTATACATTGATGAAAACAAGCACAGATATATAGATAAGAACAAAGATTACCCCTATATTTGCTGGACTAAACCCATACACGACTTAGAAACTATGCGAGAACTTGCGGTTATGTGGTCTGAAATAACCGCATATTACATTCGATATGGCGGAACTTTTGAAACAATTCAAAAGAAACTTGAGAAGGACGGTGTAATATGATGAGATATGAATATAACACATACAGAACCTCTGATAAATTGCTTGACATAAGATTTCTCTTTGTCGAAACGAGTCCGTCAAACTGGAGAGCATATATTCTAACAGATTTAAACTATAAACAATTTTCAACAGCCCGTTCTGATTCAATTACAGATATACACCGATTAACTGAACATGACGAAACATTGAAAGGCAAAGTACAGGCGTTTATAAGAAACAATAATGTCCCTTACAATAAAACAACCATTCATTACATTTGTTGGTCAACAACAATAACGTCATTGGAAAATATGCGTGAAGTAGCAAAAACTTGGTCGGAAATAACTTCACAATACATAAGATACGGAGGCTCTTTTCAGAGCATACAACCAAAATTGAAGTCAAAAGGAATAATATCAATATGAAAAATATTATCAACAAAATAAAGGAGTTTTTTAAAATGAAAAAAAGAAATGTCAGCACTAACGAATCATGGATTATTACAGCGGAAGTATATGAAGAAATCAAGAGAACAATAGGTTGCAGAAAACCAGAACAGGGCGGAATTCTCGGTTCAAGCGATGGTAAACACATCGACTATTATTACTTTGATAAAACTGCAGATCGTTCATCAGCAAGTTATACTATGGATACAAAAGCTCTTAATGAAGTTATCCACAAGTGGAATGATGATGGAATTCAGCTTGTCGGAATTATCCATTCTCATCCTCAAGGAATAAACAAACCGTCATATGGAGACATGGAAACTGCTAAACATATCATTGAAACTATTGATGTGCAAGGGAAGTTTTTTACTCCCATTGTTCAGGTTTCTCCTAAACTTAGCGGAGATATAAAAATTTATCCCTACACCTTTGAACAGACCGTTGAAATGAAAAATCAGGCAATGGTAATTGAAGAGTCTTCGGTGGACAAAACAGAAGAACGTCGTCTTAAAGAACTCGATAAAAAAGCTCCTAACAGATTCAAGCGTATTGAGAGTGTTTTTCCTGATAACATCATGAATAAAAAAGCTGTCAACTGTGTGGGCTTAGGAGGTTCAAGACCTTTTATTGAATCATTGGCACGCTGTGGTGTTTCAACTTTTTTTCTTTGGGATGGAGATAAAGTAGAAGATACAAACATCGCAACGCAGGGAGCATTCATCTCAGAAATAGGCAAATTTAAGTGTGAAGTCACTAAGGAAAGAATCCTTGATATCAATCCTCTTGCAAAGGTCGTTTGCATCAACCGTTATCTTGATCACAGTGTTACAGATGAAGAGTTTGCTATGATTACCGGCATTGACAAATATAAAAAAGAGGATTTTTTGATACTTGGTTGTACAGACAATTTCTATGCACAGGATAGATGTGCACAGTTAAGTCTCAAGTATGGCGTTCCTTATCTTGCAGCACAAATATTTGAAAAAGGAAAAGGTCATGAAGTTATTTTCTGGTACCCAGGAGTGACCCCTTCATGTCCTCGTTGTATGCTTGAAAGTCGATATAAGAAGATACTTTCATCAACAGAAAAAGGTACGGGTTCATCGGCAGGTACAGCGGTATGTGTAACAGATTACCTGAATGCAATTAAATCTTACATGGCCATTAACATACTCTGTTATGGCGAAAAGAACACACCTTATTATCATGATCTTGATAAGTACGCTGACCGAAATTATTTAATGACAAAATGTTCAGATGATTTTAGTGCACCAGCTTTTGAACCTATCACAGAACTTGAATCTAAAGAAAAAGACTTGTCATTTCCGTTCTTAACAATCGCCATAGGTCAGTCTCCTGAAAAAAATTGCCCCCTTTGTGGTGGAACAGGAAACATTAATTATACTAAATTTGATATAAAGGATACTCGTTGTATTCAAAAATAAGAAAACTCTATTATGAAAGGAAGATCAATATGAATACTATGTTTAATTGGAAAAAACTTTGTTCAAACGGAAGAGGCTTTGATGAACTTTATGATGAACTCAGAGCAAGCAACGGCCTTTATATTCTTGACAATGTAAAAATGCCCGAAACATGCAACGATGTTGTTTGCACAATTGAGTTTAAATACTATTCTGAAACAAGAATTGTCCTGACCTGTTCTGATGCACCTCTTGTATATACCGGTTCCAATAGTAATATTGCATCTTGGCTCAACTCAGGTGTTAAAGAATTTAACAACTTTAATGAGCTTAAACAGTTTCTTTATTCTTTTTCAAGGGACTACTCTACAACAGTTGTTCCTGAGCAACACAACGAGTCGGTATCAAGTTCAAGTTCTCCTGAAGACAACGAAATTTCTGCTCCCCCTCCCAGGCCTAAAATGAAATACAATAAAGAGGCTCTTACGATTCCTGAAACTAATAAAAAATATCTTATTGTAGACAAAGAAAAACTAATTATTGACCTTAATGACGAAATTTTTGGTCAGGAAGAGAATATTTTAAAAATTGCTCATCTTGTATGCAATCACCTCGCCACCAAGCACAAATCCAGACCACTATCCATTTTCTTGTATGGTCCTACAGGCATTGGAAAATCAGCAGTTGTCGAAGCTCTTGTTAATGCAATAAATGAACAAATTGATCCTGATAAATCATTTGCGTATAGGCCCGTTGACTGTACACAATTTCAGGATAGAGCTGACATTTCAAGACTAACAGGTGCAGCTCCTGGATATATTGGTTTTGATGAACCCGGCGTGTTTGCAATTCTTGAAGACAACCCCAATACAGTTTTCGTTTTTGAAGAAATTGAGAAAGCCGCAAATAACGCAACCGAGGTTATCATGCAGGCAATGGAAACCGGAAAACAGGAAACCAATGGCAAGACATTAAAAAACGGAAATAACTTCTACGATCTCTCTAACTGCATTATTTTCTTTACAAGCAATGTAGAAGTCAACGAAAAGAAAAAGTTAGGTTTTGCCGCCGAATCACCCGTTTTCAGGGAAAGCATCACAGAAACCTTATCTGTACAAAACGTTGCAAGAATAATCGGAAATGAAACTAAAATTGCAAAAACAAAACTCGCTGAAACAGGCAAGTTCAGACGAGAAGTTATCGGCAGAATGAATGCTGTTATAAAGTTTAATCCTATTTCTGGAGATGCAGTAAAAGATATAGCTGCAAAATGTATCAGCAATATTGCAGCAAAAGATCATTATCTCTATGTTACGGAAATTGATACAGAAATATTGCAAGAATTTCTTAATGTTACGGCAGGAGAAGTCGAAAACTTCGGTGTTCGTGCTCTCAGAGATGAAGTGCAATATTATTTTTCTGATGCATTAAGAGAATTTTCGCATTCCCACAAAGATTACGAACATATCAAAATATCTGGTACGCTTGATAATATCATTATACACGCATCAGATAGCGATACAGACTAGTAATACTCCAACCATTAGACCTAACAAATGAAAAAATAGCCTTGCCATAATTGTTTACCAAATCTAGTGCACAGAATTTCAGATATACTATTGCCCCGTTGAGATTGCAGATTTCTGAAGCGCCCCCTGTCAAGTAGACAGACTAAAAAAACAAAAATATATTTAGTTGAAGGAATTCCACCCTGCTGCGCAGCAGGGTGGAATTTTTCACGCTGCCTGAGC
>JAZUOC010000199.1:0-2399 GCA_045604465.1 Acutalibacteraceae bacterium | reverse complement strand
CTTCCTGATTCTCTTCTTTGCTTACTTCTATGCAAGCATTCAGTACAATCCGGTTGAAATGGCAAACAACATCAGAAAGAACAGCGGTATGATTCCCGGCCTCCGTCCGGGTAAGCCCACATCCGATTACATTAAGAAGATTCTTAACAGAATTACTCTTCTCGGCGCATTACTCCTTTCAGTAGTTGCTCTTTTCCCGAACATCGTAACTCTGTTCACAAATCTTATCGGATCTCCTATGACTATCGCCCTCGGCGGTACATCATTTATCATCGTTGTAGGTGTTGCTCTCGAAACTGTTAAGCAGCTCGAAAGCCAGATGATGATGAGACACTACAAAGGCTTCCTTGACTAATTTAAAAGGAGAGATTACATCATGAAGTTAATTCTTTTAGGTGCTCCCGGTGCTGGTAAGGGTACACAGGCAGAGTTCATCTGCGGTAAGCTTTCCATCCCCACAATCTCGACAGGTAACATTATCCGTGCTGCTCTCAAGGCAGGCACTGAAATGGGACTTAAAGCCAAGGAATTCATAGATAACGGTCAGCTTGTTCCCGATGATGTTGTAATCGGCATCATCAAGGAACGCCTGAGCGAGGATGACTGCAAAAACGGTTTCATCCTCGACGGCTTCCCCAGAACAATTCCTCAGGCAGAGGCTCTCGACGAAATGGGCATCGAAATCGATAAGGTTATCGACATCGAGGTTCCCGACGAGAAAATCGTGGCAAGAATGTCCGGCAGACGTGTTTGTCCCAAATGCGGTAACTCATATCACCTCATTTACAAACAGCCCGCTAAGGAAAATACTTGTGATGCCTGTGGCGAAGAACTTGTTTTAAGAAAAGATGACCATCCCGATACGGTTAAGGAAAGACTCGATGTTTATCACAGTCAGACTGAACCGCTTAAGGATTTCTATGGAAAGAAAAACAAACTTTTCATAGTTGAAGGACAGGAAGAAGTGGCTGACACTTCCGCCCTTGTTCTCAAAGCTTTGGAGGAATAAGCATGATAGTGCTCAAAACCAGCCGTGAGCTTGCCCTTATGAAAGAGGCTTGCAGAATTTCGGCAGGAGCGCTCAGAGTGGCCGGCGAGGCAGTCAGACCGGGTATCAGTACCAAGGAGATTGACAGAATAGCCTACGACTACATCATAAGTCAGGGTGCGGAACCTAATTTCCTGCATCTCTATGGCTTTCCGGCTACTGCGTGCATTTCCATAAATGATGAGGTCATTCATGGAATACCGAGTGAGAAACGCATCCTTAAAGACGGAGACATCGTTTCCATCGATTTAGGTGCGAAGATAAACGGCTATAACGGCGACAATGCTGCTACTTTTGCCTGTGGAAACGTAAGTGAAGAGGCAAAGCGGCTGATGGATACAACGAGAGAGAGTCTCTATGAGGCGATCAAATACGCTGTACCCGGCGGCAAACTCGGCGATATATGCCACGCCGTTCAGGCTTACTGCGAAGAACGGGGATACGGTGTGGTCCGCGAATACACGGGACACGGTATCGGTAAGGCATTACATGAAGATCCCAGTGTGCCGAATTACGGCACAGCCGGCCGAGGCGTACGCCTGTTACCGGGCATGACAATCGCTATTGAGCCGATGATTAACCAGGGAACTGCAAGAGTCAAAGTCCTTCCCGACGGATGGACTGTAAAAACCCTTGACTCAAAGCTGTCCGCCCATTTTGAACACACGGTGGCTATCACTAAGGACGGTCCCGTAATTCTTACTAAAGAATAAGAGGTCATTATGGATTTCAGAGAAGGACAGGTAGTTCTTTCACTGAAGGGTCACGATAAAGGTGAACTCTTCGCAGTGAAGGAAATTGCAAACGGAAAAGTTCTTCTGTGTGACGGTAAAAGCCGTAAGCTGGAAAAGCCCAAGGCGAAAAATGTTAAACACGTTGCTTTAACAGGAGTCACACTTGAAAAGGACTCAATGGCAACAAATCGTAAGCTTAGAAAAATACTGAACAAAATAGCGAACCCAGGGGGGTAAGGTTATGTCAAAACAGGATATGATTGAAATCGAAGGAACTGTTGTGGAGGCTCTTCCGAATGCAACATTCCAGGTTGAACTCGAAAACGGTCATAAAATTTTAGCACACATCTCCGGTAAGCTCAGAATGAACTATATTCGTATTCTTCCCGGTGATAAGGTTACAGTCGAAATGTCTCCATACGACTTAACCCGTGGACGTATAACATGGAGAAGCAAATAAACCTGACATTTTTGAATTTAAAGGAGGCAATCCTATGAAAGTCAGACCTTCTGTAAAGAAAATATGTGAAAAGTGCAAGGTAATCAAGCGTAACGGCAAAATTATGGTTATCTGCGAAAATCCCAAACACAAACAGCGTCAAGGTTAATTGACGTAA
>JAZUOC010000198.1:0-1774 GCA_045604465.1 Acutalibacteraceae bacterium | reverse complement strand
CGCAGAGGTGAGGCCGTTCCTTTCCACAAACGGCGGTCCCGTTATCATGCTTCAGTGCGAGAACGAATACGGCTACTACGGCGACGACAAGGAATATCTCAAATATCTGCGCGACGGATACATCCGCCGCGGCATAGACGTGCCTCTTTTCACCTCCGACGGAACGAGCGTCACAGACATTCTGGACGGATATATCGAGGGCTGCCTTCCCACGCTGAACTTCGGTAGCCGTGTTGAGGAGAATTTCAGAGCACACGATAAGCTTTTCCCCGACGTGCCCAAGGTGTGCATGGAAATGTGGAACGGCTGGTTCGATGCATGGGGTGACGAACTTCATCATACTACCTCGGCAGAGGATTACGCCAAGGCTGTAGATGATATGCTCACTAAGGGCAGCGTGAATATGTATATGTTCATCGGCGGTACTAACTTCGGATTTATGAGTGGTGCGAATCATTACGAAAAATTTGCTCCGGATGTAACGAGTTACGACTACGATGCACTTCTTACAGAGTGCGGTGATGTTACACCGAAGTATCACGCCATAAGAAACATCATTATGAAGCATACAGGTGAAGCCTTACCTGAAATCCCTGCAGACAGAGTAAAGAAGGCCTACGGCAAATTTACTCTTACGGAAAAAGCGGGCATTTTCGATAACCTCGATAACCTCTCATCTCCCGTACATTCCGATGTACCTCTCCCGATGGAGAAATACGGTCAGGGCTACGGCTACATCGCTTATACTACTGTTCTCGGGAGAGACTACGAAAATGTGAAGCTTTCCTTCGAAAGCCTCGGAGACAGAGCGCAGATATACATTAACAGAGACCTTATTGACATTCTTTACATTAACGATTCTCTCGAAACAGAGCTTTCCGCTAAGGCCGGGGACAGACTTACCGTTCTGTGCGAGAATATGGGCAGAGCTAATTTCGGCAGTAAGATGATGCGTAAAAAGGGCATAGCAGGCAGATGTCTTCTCGGTAGCAAAATACACTTTAACTGGGATGTATACACCCTTCCCATGGATAATCTCGGTAAAGTCGTATATTCAGAGCAAGAGATACCGGAAAAGTCCGTGTTCTATAAAGGAACCTTTAATGTGGATGAAGCCTTCGACACCTTTCTTAAGCTCGATAATTTCACTAAAGGCTTCGTAACGGTCAACGGCTATAATATCGGCAGATACTGGGAGATAGGACCTCAGCAGACTCTTTATATTCCCGCTTCACTTCTTAAAGTGGGTGAGAATGAAATAGTTATCTTCGAGTCTGACGGAATAAAGGGTGAGCCTGTGATTGAGTTCACTGATACACCGGTGCTTGGGTGAGTTTAAATTTGCAATTCGCAATGCACAATGCGCAATTGCGGGTGAGTTTTCAAAAAGTATTAAATGGTACACCGCCATTATAAAAACATTTACAATAGCGAATTACATTCTGCATTAGTATTAATTTAATACAAAAATCCCACAGATCAAGAAAAACTGTGGGATTAATTTATTCTGTTATATCTCTCCGTCAACCGAGTGACTGAGAGGTATTTTCGCATTATCTCTTAAAGCAGTTATTATACTTATCTGCCCATTTGCATACCTTTTTGAGGTTGTATTCTTTGGGCATAGCGGCTGTAACGGCTGTAGCGGCAACGATGTCAGTGCCGAGCTTGATAACCTTTTTGAGTACATCGGTGTTATTCAGAAGACCGCCGACCTTGATTTTTATGTCGTCGATGCTCATACCACCGAGCATAGCACCGAGGCTCGTGGAGT
>JAZUOC010000197.1:0-7554 GCA_045604465.1 Acutalibacteraceae bacterium | reverse complement strand
AGCAGGGCGAATTCTGTGCTATTACGGGTCCCTCAGGCTCAGGTAAGTCAACCTTTCTTCACGTGCTTTCTTCCCTTGAAAATCCCACAAGCGGTCACGTTTACTACGGTGGAAAGTCACTTTCGTCATATAATGACAATCAGCTTTCCATTCTTCGCCGCCGTCGTTTCGGCTTCGTTTTTCAGGCGTACAACCTTGTTCAGGAGCTGACGGGGTACGAGAACATTCTGCTTCCCGTTATGCTTGACGGTAAAAAGCCTGACGAAGAATATCTTAACAAGGTTATTGATATGCTCGGCATCCGTGACAGATTAGAGCATCTTCCCTCTGCACTTTCAGGCGGTCAGCAGCAGAGAATTGCTATCGCAAGAGCACTTGCCAACAGACCTGCCATACTTTTTGCCGATGAGCCTACGGGTAATCTTGACGGTAAGAGTGGCCGTGAGGTGCTGTCACTTCTCAAATATGTCAGTAAGCAGCTTGGCGTTACCCTTATTCTTGTAACCCACGACCTGCACGTTGCAGAGCAGGCAGAGAGAATTCTTACCATTGAGGACGGCAAGATAGTGGGGGACACAAGGCCTGTCAAGGATATATAAAGCGGTGAGTGGGTGACGGCAATGAACAAAAAACTCACGGTTAATACCCTTGCCTTCGGAAATCTGCGACAGAGGAAAAAGCAATATACCCTTATGATAATCGGTATAATTTTAGCGATGATATTTACCTCGGGTGTGCCATTTTTTATCTCCTGCTCTAAATCATCGCAGGAGGAGATAAGATTCAGACGGCAGGGAAAACAGAATTTTATTATAATCAATGCACAGAATTACGATTTCGCACCGATGCTTGAGCAAGGCTCTGTAGAAAGCATAGGCTACGGACATATTCTGTCCTACGGCTGGAGCGAGGAAAATGAAAGAGCAGACTTTTCCGACGGCACTATGATAGGCTGGCTGGACGAAACGGCAGAGTCACTTTACTATCCGCAGATTATCGAGGGCAGAATGCCCGAAAAAGAGGGTGAAATCATAATAGAAAAAAATGCTCTTTCGAGAATGCGTCTGGAAACAAAGGTAGGAGAAAAAATCACCTTTAAGGAGCTTACCTGTAACGGTGGAGAATTTCTGGCCGAGGAAACGGAAAAGACCTATACTTTAGTCGGTATTATGGACGATAAAAAATCATATTTGGAGAGTATGCACTCCGAGGCTTTGGATGCTGTGGCGCTTATTCCCGCCGCCTTTGTGGTTAAAGGCGCACAGACAGAAATCGGCGGCAAGGAAGCACTTATCGCCCTGCTTACCGAAAAATATATGCCAAGCAGTCTTTTATGGGAAAACATCCCCTATGAGGACAGAATACAGAGCGACTATGTAAGGGGCATTTCTGTGGGCGATGCTTATTCGGAAGTGGCAAACAACTCCTTTGCTTTTGCCTTCCTTTTTATTCTTTTGGCCTTTCTTTCCTGCTTCGGCATAGTAAACACCTTTAATTCTAATCTCAAGGAGCGCAAAACCCAGGTGGGTATGCTCAAAGCAGTCGGTGCCACAAGAAGACAGATAATAAACATTTTCGGCAGAGAGGCTTTTATCATCTGCGTCCTTTCCGCACCCTTAAGCGTAGGAATTTCCTACGGTGCAGTCAAGCTTTTCGCAGGTCTTATGGGTGAAAACTTTATCTTTAAGCCGGATGTAACCGTACTTTTGCTCGGTGCGCTTTTCGGCATAATCTGTGTTATGCTGTCGGCTCTTATTCCTCTTTGGAGTATTTCAAAATTACCGCCTATGCAGGCAATAAGAGACATAGAGCTGATGCGAAAGATGAAGAACAAGAAGATAAAAAGTCAGAGGCAGTTCAATGTTTCCCGTCTTCTGGCTAAAAGAAAGCTGACCTTCTCCCGTGTAAGACAGACCGGAGTGTGTCTGATTATTACCTTATCCATAGTTATATGCTGCATTTCAATGTCATTTCTCTATGCTACGGTATCGGAGTCCTATAAAATCTATAATTCCGACTATCAGATAAGTGATTACGGCCGTTCCGGTGCGTCAAACAGTTTCATTAACTATAAATCGCTTCAGACAGACTTTACTGAAAATTCTAAATACGAGATTTACGATTTACCGCAGGTGGCAAATGTTTACGGGCAGAAGACAGTGAATATTAATCTGCTTTTCGAGGAAGATGTTCCGGAGTATCTGCAGGTAAATGAATATGCGTCATTTCACAGTACCTCCTCACGCTACAAAACCGCATACGATGTGAGAATGGATTCTTATTATTCTGAGGCAGTTTCCGCTGCCGGAGGCTCTGCAGAGCATCCCGCAGAAATATCTCCAACCGCAGAAAACGTCAAAGAATATATGCACTATGCACCGAATCCTGATTATACCTATACCAAAGAGGCGGCAGGAATCGAGGGCGAGCTTTTCAATACTACCGTAATTGCCCGAAGTGAAGGAATACTGGACTTCAATGAGGATTTAATAACGGACGGTGAGATAAATTATGACAAGCTCAACAGCGGTGAAGAGGTTATTATCTTCGCCCCCGAAAGGATAGGCTTCAGCATAGTGGAATATGACGACGGCTTTTCGTGGGGACTTTACAATATGGACGAGAGCGAAAAGACAGGCAGTATGATGGACGAGGCGATGAAGGGTAACACCTTGGCGCAGGCAGAAAATCCCTTTAAGGCGGGAGATACTCTCACTCTCTGTCTTCTGTACGATGACGGAAACGGTAATCTGACCAGAGAGGACCGTCAGGTGAAAATCGGTGCAGTTATCGGCAATAAAAACAACTCCGCAGGCAATTTCGGAATTTACACTACGGTAAAAGGTCTCGATAAATTCAGCACCGTCTTTAATTACGACAAATTCGATGTGGAGCTTAAAGAGGACTGTACGGCTGAAATCGATGCGGAAATGCAGGCAGAGCTTTCAGCTATGTTCCCCGGAAAGGATATAGGCTCAGCCTTTGCCTTTAATGAGGGTGAAAAGCAGGAGCTTCGCACTACCGTGCTTTCCGTCGGCTCTCTTATCATCGTTATGCTGACAGTGTGTATTTCTCTTATCAATAACTCCGTCAGCGCACAGATCCGTGAGGGCAAGCGCTCAATAGGCACTCTCCGTGCCGTAGGTGCATCGGAAAAGGAGCTTACGCTTTCTTATCTTTTACAGATAGCCTCTATGCTTCTTTGGGGCTTCGGAGCAGGAACGGTGATTTATGCGGTGTCCTATTATGCCATCGGATTTATAGTCACCGGTGAATACTGGCCTGTAGTGCTGTGGCCTGCATTTTTGGTCTTCGGTATAATAGCGATTTCCTGCTATATCAATCTCAGAGCAAAAATCAAAACCGTAACAAAACACAGCATAGTTGAAAATATCAGAGAATTGGGGTGACGGAATGAAGAAGAAAAACAAGCTAACAATAAATACCCTTGCTATGGGTAACCTGAAGCAAAGGCGAAAGCAATATACAATTCTTATTATCGGTATTGTGCTGGCTATGGTTTTCTCGTCGGGGATAACGTTTTTCCTTTCCTGCTGGTGGAGCTCATGGGAAGAAAATGCAGACAGACTGTACGGTAAGCAGGATGAAATTTATCTTAATGCCACAGACATAGATTTTGAAAACGGTGAGCTTTCGGAGTATGTCAGTAAATACGGCTACGCACATACAATAGGTTATGCAGTCAAAGATGAAGAAAATACTGATGTAGGAACGGCTGTATCCTGGCTTGATGAAAACGCTGTGGATATGTATTATCCCTATCTCTACGAGGGAAGATTGCCTGAAAGTATCGGTGAAATAGCCGTCGAAAGACAGGTTCTGATTCAGTTGGGCTATGAAAAAGCGAATGTCGGTGACAAACTCACTCTCACAATGAAAATTCCGGACGGCAAAGGCTTTTCCGAGAAAACAGAGAAAAGAACATATACTCTCACAGGTATAATGTGTAATAAAAGAGCTGCCATATTCGAGTGGCGTTCTGCTGAAACTGAAATATATATGCCGTCTGCCTTCGTGGCAAAAGGAGAACAAGTAACGGTAGGCGGAAAAGAACTGCTTGTAGCTTTCGTGAATATTAAATTGTACGAAGATGAATACATCAGTCAGATGAATACTTATGCAGATGAATTATGGCAAAGATATTATGATCTTTCAGAAGGTTACATAACAGTAAACACTTATTTTATGGACCAAGACAGCTTTGACGGTACCTCCGGAACTGATATATGGGGCACTATGATGTATAGCATTGCATTTGGCTTGATGCTTACTCTCGTTTCCTGTCTTACTATAGTTAATTCTTTTTCAAACAATCTGCGCGAAAGGAAAAAACAGATTGGTATGCTTCGTGCCGTAGGTGCTACTAAAAGGCAGATTATATCAATTTATGCCCGTGAAGCATTTTTAATTAGTCTCATTTCTGCTCCCATAAGCATCCTTGTTTCATATTTCGGAGTTAAAATTATAATAAAAATGTTGGGTGAGGACCTTATCTTTATTCCAAAGGTATGGATACTTTTCGTCGGAGCCTTACTCGGTGTTATTGTTGTTATGTGTGCGGCACTTATACCTCTTATTTCCGTTTCAAAAAGCTCGCCTATGCAGGCTATCCGCAATGTGGAATATATGAGAAAACTGAGAAAAAAGAAAATACATTCACAGAAAAGCTTTAATGTTTCTTCACTTTTAGCAAAGAGAAACATAATGCTTTCCCGTTCAAGACAGCTTGTAGTGAGTGTTCTTTTAGCTCTGACTGTTATCGGCTCCTGTTTCAGCTTTTCCGGATTAAGTCACGAAAGTTCGGAGTTAGGAACCGCTGATTATGAGTATTGGCTTCGGGATAGTGCAGGATATGACGAATACCTGGCAACTTGTACACTTGACAGCAGAGGTTATAGTAATAACGATATTGCGGAGCTGTGGTCATCAGGATATTTTTCAGAGATATATGCTACAAAAAAATGTTCCGCAAATATACTTACTGATAAATTTTCCGATTATGAAGAACTGATGCTTATCAGCGACAGAATAGGTTATTCCATATACGAGGAAGTGGATAAGGGGCTTACAAATGAAAACGTCAGAGAAAAAGCAACGGCCAAGCTTACACAAGGTTATATGGAAGAAATAGAAAAATATGGATATAACTCTTTGGCATTGCCTGTAACATTCATCAGTATGGGTGAAGAATACTTCGAAAAAATTAAGGAAAGTGTGATCGAAGGCGAAATAAATATGGATAAGATTAATTCAGGTGAAGAAATCATTCTGGTAGCACCTCAAAAAATCGGTGTGTATGTTCAGAATGAATTTGATGATTATACCTTTATTCGTAGTGATTTCATTGATGATAGCAAGCCTTCAAATAATAAAACAGAATACGCCGAGGTTCAGGAACGCACCTATAAGGTTGGCGATGAAATTGACCTGAGCATTGTCTGTTCATCAAATAAGGATAAAAACAAGTTCGTCAGAAACGACAGAAAGGTTAAAATAGGAGCCATTCTTAACGATGATCCCCCGAATTTAAGAGGCTTCACTTATATTGAAAGCATTGGTGTGATTACTACTAATGAGGCCAGCAGCATTTTTGCTCCCGAGGTGGATTATAAAGAAATCTATCTTAAAGTGAAAGGTGAACCTAACGATGAACTCGATTCAGTTGTGGCACCCTTTGTAGAAAATATGAGCTTTTCCATTCCCGAGGGATACTTTGAAAACAACTACCAATTTCACAGAGATGATGCAAAAGATATGAAAATTCTTTTCTTCGGTCTGTACTGTCTCGTAGGTATCTTCCTTGCTATATGCGGAAGCGTAATAAATAACGCTCTTACTGCACGAATCAGAGAGGGTAAAAAGGAAATAGGCACTCTCCGTGCGGTAGGTGCCGACCTAAAGGTACTTTCTTCCTCATATATCAGACAGTTACTTGTAATTTTCGGTTGGGGCTACGGAATGGGCTTCGGACTTTACATTATAGGTTATCTTCTTTATATAGCAATCCGTAAGTCAATGGAGTGGAACAAAGATGTTTTTGAACTGAAAATGCTGGAAACTTTGGCGCTGTGCAGTATTCTTTTTGTAATCTGTGCCGTAAATCTTGTCATCAAAATCCGAAAAGAAATGAAGCACAGCATTGTAGAAAATATCAGAGAGCTGTAAAGGAGTGATAATATGAAAAAAATAACAGCCGTTATCCTTTGCTTTATCTTTCTGTTCTCCTTTACGCTCACCGCTTCGGCAGAGCGCGAGGAAGAAACAGTCTACGCCACCGAAAATGTAAACATCAGAACCAAGCCCACCACGGAAAGCGAAAAGGTGGCACTGCTTAAAAAAGGTGAAAGCATTACCCGTATCGATGAAATTGACGGTTGGAGCAAGGTGATTTATGAGGGCGAGGAAAGGTATATCACAAGTGAATATCTTGCCCTGACACCTCCCGAAGAAAAGCCAACGGAGGAAACCGAAGAAGAGCCAACCACCGAGGATAACTCTACACCGAGGTTTATGGTGACCTCTTATGAGCTCAGCGAAAAGAGTCTTTCTCCCGAAAAGTCGGCGGTGCTGAAGGTGACCTTCAAAAACTACAGCACCACCAAGGCTCTCTATAACATTAAGTTCAGCCTTGAGGACCCGAGCGGTGATATTCTGACGGTGGGAATGCCCACCAAGTATGTGAAGAGCATTTATGCCGGCAGCAGTTACACTTGGGAAATCGAGCTTAAAGCCATCAACACGGCTTCCATCGGTCAGCACGACCTTCAGGTGTCGGCAGAATACGAGGACAAAAACTTCGGCTCTTACTCTTCAAGCGACACGGTTAGAATAGACGTAAAGCAGAGTGTGAAACTCAAATACAGCGGTGCAGTTCTTCCGAAAAAGGTGATTCAAGGCGACACACAGACCGTTACTCTCGAGCTGATGAACACGGGCAAGAGCAGGATTTACAACTGTACTCTTGATTTCGACATTGAGGGTATGCAGTCAGGCGGCAGTGTGTTTGTGGGTAATATTGAGCCCGCACAGAGCGCCCAAGGCTCGGCTAATCTGCGAGTTGACAGCGACATCCTCGGCGAGGTTTCGGGTAAAATCACCATCACCTACGAGGACGACTACGGCAAAGAGTACAAGAAAACTGCCGATGTCAACACGATCATTGAAGAAAAGGTGGAGCAGGTTGCTACCACCAATGAAGATGAAAAAGAGAAGAAAAATCCTCTTTGGTGGCTGTTCATTCTCATAGGTCTTGCCGTCGGCGGAGCTCTCGGCTTCGGCATTCCCTGGCTTATCAATGATAAGAAGCAAAGGAAAGAGGACGATTTGAGGTTATAACGGATATAAAATTAAGGGGCTGTTGCACTAAGGCAGCCCCTAAATAAAAAGAATAAAGCCACTGAGTTACCGTAAGAGGTTGCTCAGTGGCTGCTTTCATAGTATAATTTAATTGCAGAAAAAAACATACGAAGAAAGCATATTTTCAGCGCTCTTATCCGTTGCGGTGACTGTGAAAGCAATATGAGATATCATACA
>JAZUOC010000196.1:0-3119 GCA_045604465.1 Acutalibacteraceae bacterium | reverse complement strand
TTTTAATTGATATGGTGTATTATACATTTGTGGTTTGTTTTTTCTCATCAATTAAATTTTACCACAAAAAAGACTACAAGCCTACCTTTTTGGTAAACTTGTAGTTCTTTTTTATTCAGGCTGTTTTTTTACAGCTCCTTTGTCGCAATTATGTAAACAGTAATCAACATCGAGAAATTATCAAACAAGTGAAATTGAATATTCGTAGTGCAATAAACATTCGCCACTTCTTCTGTAATGTGTAAAAAGCATAAGCTGGACACAATCGGATTTATTTAACCGCTATATCCAATAATTCATCTGCACTGACGTTGTAAAATTCACAAAGCCTTTTGAAGTCCTCGATTGTAAGCTTTGCCCGACGCTTTTCAATGTGGTCATAGCCCTGCTGGGATTTGTTTATTATTTTTCCGACCGCGGTTTGTGAAAGGTCACTGTCTATTCTCAGTGCAATAAGCTTATCAAGATAATCCATAATTCTCACCTCAGAAAAATCATACAATACTCTTATTTTGAGTATTGACAAGAACTCAAAGACTGAGTATAATATAAACAGTGAGATCGGTATAAAGTTATGCTTGACATGGCTTTATACTGATGATATTATAAAATAAAAAGGAGAAAAAAAGATGGCTGATTTTTTTGGTAAAAAACCTGAACATTTGTCGCGAAAGGAATTACTTGAAGCAAAATATAATAACAGCATCGTAAATCTTTTGCTTGTTGTGGTATTCAGTGTAGTCAATGTGGTGCTTCTTGTAGCTAACTCAAATACATATTTCCTGTTCTCTGCCTTTGTTCCTTATTTTATTGCAGATTTTGGTATGTATTACAGCGGTTCATATCCCGCTGAGTATTATCAGGATGTGTCTGATCTTGAGTTTGCGGACAAGTCATTTTTGATTATTTGTATTGCCGTCGCGATAATAGTTATTCTGCTTTTTCTTCTCAGCTGGTTCTTTGCGAGAAAGAAAAAGGTTGGCTGGCTGATTTTTGCTACTGTTCTTTTCTGCATCGATACCGCTGCAATGTTTATTATCTCGGGTATAAACACAGAAATGATAATGGATATAGCTTTTCATGCATGGGTTGCTTTCAGCCTTATAAACGGCATTGTTAATTATAACAAATGGAAAAAGCTTCCTGAGGATTACTCGGAAAAGTTAATTGATGATGTGGTGGAGAACATCGACGGAGATATTGAGGCAGCAGATTCTCTTATTATCAGAATGGCTGACACAGATGTAAAATCAAGAACTTTGCTTGAAGCGGAAAAATCAGGATATAGGATTGTTTACCGCAGAGTAAAGAAAACCAATGAGCTTGTTATTAACGGCAGAGTATATGATGAGTATGAAGCCTTGGCTGAACAACCACACACGTTGCTGGCGATTGTGGACGGCCATAAAATTGAAGTTACATACGATGCGCTAAGTCGTATGTATATCCTTTTCGATTCAGAGGTTCTTGTTAAAAAAATGAGAATTATCTGATGATATTGAAAGACCGCTCTTTAATAATTAATTTGTAACACAGGACCACAGTTGAGTCCGCGCAGCTTAAAATTTCAGCCATGGAGGTTTAAGGCCTCTGTGGCTTTTTTTCGTCGGAAACAGGCCGGAAATAAATTTTACTTTTAAAAGCTAAAAGTAAAAGGAGCGATGTGGAAAACTCACATTCGCTCCTCGTTTTTTTATTAAGCATTATGCATTTGCATCCGTTTGTAAGAGTTGTAGCATCTGCAGGTAAAAGAAATCGTAATGTAAAGATAAAGGAAAAGGAAATCGTAGTCGTAAATAAAAAGGAACCGTAGGAATCCTGTTGAAAACTTTTCTGTGTGGAAAACTCTCTGTTTTACTGTTATTTCTTCACCTTGACACTCTTTACGCTGCTGAAAGCACCGTAGACCTTTTTGTCATTCACCGTTTTATAGCCTCTGATTTTGACATAATATTTCTTGTTCTTTTTAAGAGACTTAACGGTGGTTTTTACTGTCTTTCCTTTTTTTACAGTAACCTTTTTGGTTGTTTTAGAGGTGAATTTTTTGCTCGTAGACAGATAAAGCTGATAGCCGTCTGCACCGCTGAGCTTAGTCCAGGTGGCGGTCAGAGTACCGCTTTTTGCAGATTTAAGGCTCTTGAGTGCTCCGGTGCTTACCTTGGTGGCAGTGTTAAGGACAGAAGAGTAGGGACCGTTTTTCCCGCTTACAAAGCCTCGTACTTTAATTCGGTATTTTTGGCCTGATTTAAGCTTTTTAAGAGTGAAAGAGGTTTTATCGGTCTTTACGGTGGTCCATTTTTTGCCATCGGTGGAATAGCTCACCTTGTAGCCTTCTGCGCCGGTTACCTTTTTCCAGCTGAGCTTAATGTAAGAGGAGGCGGATTTACTCACGGTGAGACCTTTTACCTTGCCTAAGGTCTTACGGGCTACGGTTTTCTGTGCCTTGATGACAGTGCCGCATACCTTACAGTGACTTCCCTCGGTTTTACCCTCTTTTTTATAGGTGGGAGCCACGGCACTGTCAATGACGGGAGTGTGCCCCGTTTTAGCTATGGAAGAGGTGTAGCTGTCACCGCAGCTGCAGGAGTGAGTTCTGGTGCCTGCTTTGGTGCAGGTTGCCTTTTTAGTGATCGTTACCTTGTAGGAATGACTGTGTGGCTCGGCAAGATAAGAAACACCCTCATCGCGTCCCGAAAAGTCGTTTTTATCTATGGCGAAGGAAATACCCGTGCCCTTCAGAGTGGTTTCGGAAAACTGATTGTATACCCAGTTGTCGGGCATTTTAAAGCCTGAATTTCCATAAAAACCCGAAGAAAGACTGCTTACGAAGCTGTAATCTGCGTAGTCTTTTTCCGACACGGTCAGACACACACCCTTTGAGCCGTAAACACCGACTGTGTAGTGAGTGGTTGTAAATCTTTCTTTTATGCTTTTGAAATAGGTGAGAATATTTCCCTTGATTTGTGAGCGTGTGGCATCGAAATCTACTGCGAAATAAATAACCGTATTCTCGGGAAGACCTAAGCCGTAGGCTGCTTCGAGGGCTTTTTCGGCATCCTTAGTACCCTGTGCGGCAGTAAAGTAGGAGTAAGCACGTCCGGAGGTCTGGTAGATGGGGA
>JAZUOC010000195.1:0-8756 GCA_045604465.1 Acutalibacteraceae bacterium | reverse complement strand
GCTATTTTAGTACCTCAGCAGGGAAAGGTTTATATTGACGGTATCGACACCGCCGACGAAGACAGACTTTATGACATAAGACAGAGAGTGGGTATGGTATTCCAGAACCCCGACAATCAGATAGTGGCCACTATAGTAGAGGACGATGTGGCATTCGGACCCGAAAATTTGGGTGTAGAGCCTTCGGAAATAAGAAAGAGAGTAGACGAGGCGCTTAAGAATGTAGGTATGTACGAATTTCGGAGCTTTGAGCCTCATAAGCTTTCCGGTGGGCAGAAGCAGAGAGTGGCTATAGCGGGTATTATTGCTATGAAGCCTGACTGTATCGTTTTGGATGAGCCTACGGCTATGCTCGACCCGAGAGGTCGCAGGGAGGTTATGGCCACTGTTAAGCGTCTTAACGAGGAATACGGTATCACCGTAATTTTTATCACGCATTATATGGATGAGGCGGTTAAGGCTGACCGCGTTATCGTTATGGATAAGGGTAAAATAGTTCTTGACGGAAAACCGAAAGAGGTTTTTGTAAACATTGACACTCTTAAAAAAATCGGTCTCGATGTTCCGGAGGCTACAGAGCTTACCCGTTTACTTATAGAAAAGGGCGTAAAGCTGCCCGAAGATATACTTGACATTGATGAACTGTATTCTCATATAATTAAACTCACGGAGGAGAAAAATTGAGCATTTCGATTTTAGAAACGAAAAATCTTACCCATGTTTATTCTAAGGGTACTACATCCCAGGTTGATGCAATCAGGGATGTAAGCCTTAAAATTGAAAAAGGTGAGCTTGTGGGAATTATCGGCCACACAGGCTCGGGTAAAAGCACTCTTATTCAGCATTTTAACGGTTTGCTGAAGGCTACATCGGGTACGGTTCTTCTCGAAGGAAAGGATATATGGGAGGATAAAAGTAAAATCCGTAATGTCCGTTTCCGTGTGGGTATCTGTTTTCAGTATCCGGAATATCAGCTTTTTGAAGAGACTGTTTACAGGGATATAGCCTTCGGGCCGACTAATATGAAGCTCGATGAAAGGGAAATCGACAGAAGAGTCAGAAGTGTTATTAAATTCGTAGGACTCGATGAATCCTATCTCGAAAAATCACCCTTTGATCTTTCGGGCGGTGAAAAGAGAAGAGTGGCCATCGCCGGAGTTATGGCGATGGAGCCTGATGTTCTTATTTTGGATGAGCCCTGTGCAGGTCTTGATCCCAAAGGCAGAGATACAGTGCTGTCTCTTATCAGCGACTACAGAAGAAACACCGGCAGTACTGTCCTCGTCGTTTCCCACAGTATGGAGGATATATCGAAAATAGCGACGAAGGTTCTCGTTATGAATGAGTCCAGACTCGCATATTACGATACCGTAGATGCTGTTTTCTCACATAGTGAGGAGCTTAAGAATATGGGACTTAATATTCCCGTAATTACCTCTCTTTTCCTTAAGCTCAAGGAAAAGGGCTACAGTGTGAATACAGATGTTTACACTCTCGAAAAGGCAAGAGATGAGATTTTATTCTTGCTGAAAGGGGGTAAAGGCGAATGATTTCAGATATTACTATAGGTCAGTATTATAAGGGAGATTCCTTTGTTCATAAAATGGATCCTCGCATAAAAATTATTATAACGGTTCTGTTTCTTGTGATGATTTTTATGTGCAAAAATTTTTTTTCACTTCTGCTGACAGGGATTTTTCTCGTTGTGTCCGTTGCGGTATCAAAGGTACCTTTCAGAATGTTCTTAAAAAGTCTAAAGCCGATTATCCCTATAATTCTCTTTACCGCTGTAATTAATATTTTTTACATCGGCGGCGGAAAAGAGCTTCTTTCATTTGGCTTCATTACGGTTACGAGTAAGGGCATTTTTACGGCGGTGTTTATGGCAGTGAGAATAGTTCTGCTTATTATGTCGAGCTCTATTCTTACCTATACTACCGTGCCGACTATGCTTACAGATGCTATAGAAAAGCTTCTTTCACCGCTTAAAATATTCCATATTCAGGTCCACACACTGGCTATGATGATGACTTTGGCACTTCGTTTTATTCCCACTCTTATCGAGGAAATCGAGAGAATTATGAACGCTCAGAAGGCCAGAGGTGCAGACTTTGAAAACGGAAGCTTCACTGACAGAGCCAAGGCACTCGTGCCTGTGCTTATTCCTCTTTTTGTTTCTGCGTTCAGAAGAGCTTATGAGCTTGCTTTCGCTATGAACTGCCGATGCTACACAGGGGGAGACGGCAGAACGCGAATGAAGCAGATGAAGCTTAAGGTGTCAGATTTTATGGCATTAACGGTATTTGTTTTCGGACTTATCGGTGTAATAATGATTAATAAAATTTTTGGTGTGGTAATTTAAAATGGAAAAAAATGTAAAGCTGTTTATCTCCTACGACGGAACGGATTATCATGGCTGGCAGATGCAGGAAAACGCCGTAACCGTACAGGAGTGTATAACCAGGGCAGCTGAAAAAATCTTTGCTCAGAAAATTTCGGTGAACGGCTGCAGCCGTACGGACAGCGGTGTACATGCTAATGAGTTTTGCTGTAATTTCCGCTTTGACGGCGAAAGAGACGAGGAAAAGATTATTCTCGGAATGAATTCACAGCTTCCCGAGGATATAAGAGTTATCGGCTGTCAATATGCTGATTATGATTTTCACGCACGCTTTGATTGCAAGGGCAAGGAATATATATATAAGGTGTGGAACGGTAAAAGAGGTAATCCTTTTATGAACAGATATTCACTCTTTTATCCCTATAATCTTGACGAAAAGCTTCTCGATGAGCAGGCCAAGGCTTTTATCGGCACTCACGATTTCGCCGCCTTCTGCGCCGCGGGAAGTATAGTAAAGGATACTGTCAGAACAATAAAGGATTTTTCCGTAAAAAGAGAAGGCGATTTGGTTATCTTTTCGGTTACGGGTGACGGTTTCCTTTATAATATGGTACGAATTATGGTAGGCACACTTCTTTATATTAATAACGGAAAAATAGAAAAAGACACCATTCCCGACATAATTCTATCTAAAGACAGGGTGAGAGCCGGGATAACGGTAAGACCTGAAGGTCTTTATCTCAATAAGGTGTTTTATTGATACAGGAGAAAAATATGGACAGAGCAAATCAGAAAAGACAGACAAAACCGAAGTCACAGCAAAAGAAAAAGAGTAAGAAGCAGCAGGGCAGTAAGTATATTCTTATCGGAGCCGTAGTTCTCACTGCCTTGCTTATAATATCAGGCGCTTTCATTTTTTCGGCAGATAAAATTATTTCCGATGATACGGTTTCTTCGGAGAACAGTGAGCTTTTGTCTACCGTCAGCGAAAACGAAATGGGCTTTCCCGTTACTTTTTCTAATAATGACATAATCAGAGTGAAATCCTTTTCTTCTCGGATTTTTGTTCTGAGCAAAAAGCTTCTCACCTGTGTTTCTGACAGGGGAGCGGTGAGATTCAATTATATTTTCACTTTTACAAATCCTGAAATGGAGGTTAGTGAAAATTACGGACTGGTCTATGACAGAGCATCATCAAAGTATTTCATTTTTACGGAAAAAGGCGTTATATATGAAGGCGAAACAGAAAACAAAAAACATATTATAACTGCAAAAATCAATAACAGAGGCGATGTTGCCTTTGTTACAAAAAGCGACGATTCAGCCTGCCGCATATCTCTGACAGATAAAAAAGGCAAGGTGCTTTATATCTGGGCATGTGCTGAGGAATACGGTGTAAGCATTGATATGTCCGAGGACAGCAGAGAGATTCTTTGCGGTACCATAGGTTCTGAAAACGGTGCGGTATATTCTAAGCTCTATCTGCTTGAAACCTATTCTGACAGTGATGTAAAAGAAATGACTGTTAAAGATAATGCGGTAGTTGATGTAAGACTTATGGGGAAAAAGGTTATAGCTACCTGCAATAATTCCAGAACGGTCTTTACCGTAAGAAGCAGCGGTATTACGGATGAGGCAGTCTCATACTCTTCCGGAATTCTTTCCTTTGCAGGTGATAAGAGCGGAAACACCGCAGTGGTTACTAACAAGGTAGGCTCTTTCGGTACGAACGAGATAACTGTCTATAATAAAAATAACGAAATTACTTATGTAGGTTACACCGACGAGAAAGTCGTCGATGTTATCTGCCGCGGTAAAAGGGTTTATCTGCTTACCGATTCTGCAATATATGAATCCTCATCTGACGGTACATTTGAAGCTGTCGGAGGTAAGGAAATATCAGGGGAAGGGATGGTGATCTGTAAAAGCAGGCTTTATTACTATTCTACAGGTCAAATTGATATAAATAGTTAATAATACTATTGTTAATTTAATCTTAATGTGATACAATATCAGAAAATCTTCTTCAGGAGGTATTTAATGACATACATAGTTGATATAATTATTATTGCGGTCTTTCTGATTACGGTGCTCGTTTCCTATAAAAAGGGATTCTTCAGAAGTCTCTTTGATCTTATCGGAACTCTGGTCTCTGTTCTGGCAGCCAGAATAGTTTCCTCATCGCTGGCACCTCAGGGCTTTGAGATGATAATAAAGGAACCTGCAAGAATCACTCTGACAAACAGTCTGGGCGCAGCCGGTACTACTGACTACGGTACACAGGTGGAAAGTGCCATTAATTCCATTCCCGATTCCTTCAGCGGAATAATGAATCTTATCGGCATTGATAAGCAGGCTATACTTGAAAAGGTTTCATCCTCAGAGCTTGCCCAGGGTAATCTGGTAGACAATATTATGGAAAACATCATAACACCTGTGGGAACAGCTGTTATTCAGTTTGTGCTTTTCGTAATTCTTGCCGTCGTTTTCACCCTCGGACTCAAGGTTATCGTTAAGCTTCTCGATTTCATTATTAAGAAGCTTCCCGTAGTAAAGAGCCTCAATAAGGGACTCGGAGTAGTTGTCGGTGTTCTGCGAGGTCTTCTTACGGTAATTATCGTTTCTATGCTTATCGGAACGGTTGTCAGCTTTATCGGAAACGAAGCGATAATAGAAGCTGTAAATAATTCAGTTATCGTTTCGGCGGTACAGAATCTTATGTCGTCTCTCAGCGGCGCGGTATTAAAATAATAAAGTGAGGTAAAATAAAATGAAAGATTTATTCAAAGGCAGTTTAACCATCCCTAATTTCTTATCACTTACACGAATTATTCTTACGCCCGTAATTGCATATCTTTTTATAAACGATATGAAAATTGCAGCAGTTGTAATTCTTGCTCTTTCTGCACTTACAGATACCTTTGACGGTCAGATCGCCAGAAAATTCAATCAGGTCAGCGCACTCGGAAAAATACTTGACCCCGTAGCCGACAAGGTTCAGCAGATTACTATTGCCGTTATTCTTCTTATCGAATTCCATAATGCTACAGATCCCTTTATGAAGGCATTCGGTTATGTTTTCATCGTTTTCCTTGCCAAGGAAGCTATTATGCTTATCGGCGGTCTCGTTATGCTTCTTCTCGGTATCCGACCCGGTGCTGCTGAAATTTTCGGCAAGTTGGCAACCCTTTGCTTCTACACAGGTATGGTAGTTATTCTTCTTTTCGGACCTGAGGTAGGTGCATTCAGTCAGTACTTTATTCTTCCTGATTTCATAATCGGTGCAATTATCGTTATCTGTGCTATTATGACTATTGTAGCTTTCGCAAGCTATATGCCTGAAACCTTCAGACAGTTCAAGGAAAGATTTTCTAAGGAAAACAAGGCATAAAAAGGCAAAAACTCAAGAAAGGAAAGACTGTAATTTTTGCGGTCTTATGGCGTTTATAAATGAAAAAGGTTACGTGCAGCAGATGTAAAAAACGTCCTGCAGTTATATTTATTTCTAAAATTATCGATGGTAAAACAGTTCCGGAGGGACTTTGTCTTAACTGTGCTATGGAAATGAACATCGGTCCTATCAGACAGATGATGGAGAGTATGGGTATTACGGAAGAAGATGTCGATTCCATCAGTGAGCAGTTTTCGAATATGTTCCCCGACACAGACGAGGAAGGCGGCTTTGAAGCCGGCGGATCTCCCACCATGCCCTTTATGCAGAGCCTTTTCGGAGATCTTGCTAACAGTCTTACCGTGAAAAATGAAGGCGGAGAGAATCTTCCTAAAGCAGCTCCCGCCACCGCAGAGCAGAAGGGGGCCGGTAAAAAGAGAAACAGACATAAGGAAAAAAAGCGTAAGTTCCTTTCTCTTTACTGTACTGACCTTACCGAAAAGGCTAAAAGCGGTAAAATAGATAATATTATCGGCAGAGATAAGGAGCTTGAGAGAGTAGTGCAGATTCTCTGCAGACGCTCAAAGAATAATCCCTGTCTTATCGGTGAGCCCGGTGTAGGTAAAACAGCTATCGCCGAAGCACTCGCACAGAAAATAGCCGAGGGAAAGGTTCCTGCCAAGTTAGCTGACAAGGAAATACATCTTTTAGACCTTACCGCACTTGTGGCGGGTACACAGTTCAGAGGTCAGTTTGAAAGCCGTATTAAAAATCTCGTTGACGAGGTTAAATATAACGGAAACATCATTCTTTTCATTGACGAGGTTCATAATCTCGTGGGCACGGGCGATGCTGAAGGCTCAATGAATGCCGCTAACATTCTTAAGCCTGCACTTTCCAGAGGCGAAATTCAGGTGGTCGGCGCTACCACCTTCACAGAATACAGAAAGAACATTGAAAAGGATGCCGCCCTCGAAAGACGTTTCCAGCCTGTTAAGATCGAGGAACCCTCCATCGAGGATGCCACAGCTATTCTTTTAGGCATTAAAAAATATTACGAGGGCTATCACAGAGTAAGAATTTCTGATGAACTCGTAAAGAAAGCTGTAGTTCTTTCGGAAAGATACATTACGGACAGATTCCTTCCCGACAAGGCTATTGACCTTTTAGATGAGGCATGCACCTGCGCCAATCTTCGCAACAAGGCAATAAGCGACTTCGAAATCAGCGAAAGAAAGCTCGCTGAGCTTAAGGAAGATGAAGAAGATCTTATGAACGATTCCGATTCTACTGATTATGAGGCTATAGCTAAAATCAAGGCTGAAATCGTCAAATGTGAAAGCGATATGTCTTCTCTTTCCGATGCGGCGAATGATAATGCTGTAACCGAGACGGACATAGCTAAGGTTATCGAGCTGTGGACAGGTGTTCCTTCATCAAAGATAATCGAGAGCGATCTTAAAAAGCTTTCGGGTCTCGAGGATAAGCTCAGAAGCAAGGTTATCGGTCAGGATGATGCGATAAGAGCGGTCGCAGCCGCTATCAAGCGTAACAGAGTGCAGATAAGTCCGCGTCGCAGACCTGCCTCCTTTATCTTCGTAGGTCCTACGGGTGTCGGTAAAACCGAACTCGTAAAACAGCTTTCTACAGAGCTTTTCTCTACACCTGAAACCCTAATCAGACTTGATATGAGTGAGTTTATGGAAAAACACAGTGTTTCCCGTATAATTGGCTCACCACCGGGTTATGTGGGCTATGATGAAGCAGGACAGCTCACGGAAAAGGTAAGAAGAAAGCCCTACAGCGTTATTCTTTTCGATGAAATAGAAAAGGCTCATCCCGATGTAATGAATATTCTTCTCCAGATTCTTGATGAGGGAAGAATTACCGATGCTCAGGGCAGAACCGTTAATTTCGAAAATACGGTTATTATTATGACCTCTAATGCAGGCAGTGAGCGAAAGGGCGGCTCCATCGGCTTCGGTAAGGATAAGAGTGAAGCGACAAAAGAAAAGGTTATGAAGGCTCTCGCTGATTTTCTTCGTCCCGAGTTTATCGGAAGAGTAGACGAGGTAGCGGTCTTTAATTCTCTTACCGTAGAGGACTATAAGAAGATTTCCGAGCTTCTTTTAGGTGAACTCAGAGATTCACTTGCAGAAAAGGCTATTGATTTAAAATGGACAGTAGAAGTGAATGATTATCTTGCTGAGAAATCCGAGGGCGGCTCCAGAGGTGCCAGAGATTTACGTAATCTGATCCGTAAGGAGATAGAGGACGGTATTGCTAACGTTATCATTGATTATGCAGATTCGCCTGTCAGTGCTATAGCTGTAGAGGTTAAGGAAGACAAGATAGTTCTCTCACATATATAAGTAAAAATTTCATTTAATTTTAAAAAAACACTTGACAATGCAGCGTTGATTGTATATAATAGTCAACGTTGCATCGGTTTGCGGGTGTAGTTCAATGGTAGAATCCCAGCCTTCCAAGCTGGTCGTGTGGGTTCGATTCCCATCACCCGCTCCATTTTTTTACAGTTAATTTAATATGCGCTTGTAGCTCAGTTGGATAGAGCAACTGCCTTCTAAGCAGTAGGTCAGGGGTTCGAGCCCCTTCAAGCGCGCCAGTAAGTGGTGGATATAGCTCAGTTGGTTAGAGCGCCAGGTTGTGGCCCTGGAGGTCGTCGGTTCGACTCCGATTATCCACCCCATTTTTATTTATAGGGATGTCGTCAAGCGGTAAGACACAACACTTTGACTGTTGCATTCGTAGGTTCGAATCCTGCCATCCCTGCCAAAAATCGACAATCTTCGACAGAAGGTTGTCGATTTTTACTTATTACTTCTTCACTATTCACTTTTCACTAATCTTTGAGTCGATTTTTGGCAAGGTAATAAGTAAGAAGGAATAGTGAATAAGTTAGGGCGGGACACCCGCACCCGATTGTAAAAGCATAATTTTTTACTTGTTGCTAAATCGAGTGTGCCTTCGGCTGGGTGTAGTTGCCCTTCGGGCAAACGGATT
>JAZUOC010000194.1:0-6203 GCA_045604465.1 Acutalibacteraceae bacterium | reverse complement strand
TACGGTAGAGTACGTATCTATGTTACTACCGGTATGGAGCGTTACACTCTTACTATTCATGATGCGAGCGGTAAAGAAGTCGCTAAGTTCGTAAGAGTAGCTTCTACAATAGCTGATGATCCCGTACCCGACTATGCACTTGATGCAGGTACATATTACCTCAAGATTACAGGTAACGGCTATATCGGTCTTCTTCCTTCGACCGGCTCCTATGATTTCAGAATGACCTTCACTGCTGAGGTAAAGGGCCAGTCAGGCGCCGATAACGACAAAAACAATGAGCTTAAGTATGCCAAGGATATAAAGATCGATTCCACATCCGCAGGTAAAATCCTTAACGATGATGAAAACGATTTCTATAAGCTTACTGTCAATTCAGCAGGTACAGTAACTGTAAAGTTTACTTCAAAGATGGAATACTACTGCCTCTATCTTCTTAATGCAGGCGGCAACGCTATCTGGTCAAAGGAAAACAATCAGTGGGATGCTTCAAAGAAGAGCAGAACTGACGAATACAAATTCGAGCTCTCAGCAGGTACCTACTATCTTAAGGTCAACAGCCTTAAGGGTAGCAAGTTCCCCCAGTATCTTACCGAGGCTAAGGGCGATTATTCCTTCGTTGTTAATTTCAAATCTGCTAAGGCTACATCTGTTGAGCCCAACGATTCATTCGTAAATCCCAATAAGATTGCTGTCGATAAGAAGGTTGTCGGTCATCTTTCAATGACAGACAGCAGGGATTATTATGAAATCACAGTAGCAAAGAAGTTCAATGCAATGATCGCTTTCGTTTCTTACATGCCTTCATACAACATCCGTGTTCTCGATGCTGATCATAAGGAAGTATGGAGCAGCAAGAACAACGCATTGGCTGAAAAGACTACAGTACGTAAGGATGTTCACGAGCTTTCTCTCGCAGTGGGCAGATACTTCATCGTAGTTGACGGCGGCACAGGTAAGTATGATTTCCAGGTTACTGAAGAAATAAGCGTAGGAAAGGTTAAGACCGTAAACTACGAAAGAACTGTTACCACTCTCAGACTCTACTGGTCAAAGGTTTCCGGTGCTGACGGCTACGAAGTATTCAAGTATGACGAGTCCAAGAAGGAATTCGTAAAGGTTGGCTCTACTACATCAAAGAGATCTCTCAAGCTCAAAAAGCTTAAGGGCGGCACAAACTACGAATTCAAGGTAAGAGCATATAAGAAGATCAACGGCTGCATCGTATACGGCGATTTCAGTAATGAAAGACTTGCTACTACTGCTCCGGCAAAGGCATCTATCACCAGCGTAAAGGCAGGTACAAAGAGTGCTACAGTAAAATGGAAGACAGTAACCGGTGCTACAGGCTACCGTGTATTCTACACAACCGATAAGGACTTCGACTATGTAAGCAAGAAGGTAGTTAAGGACGGCAAAGCTACTTCAAAGAAGATTACAAAGCTTAAGAGCGGCAAAAAGTACTACTTCAAGGTCAGAGCTTATAAGACCTTCAAGGGTAAGAACATCTACGGCGCACTCAGTAAGGTTAAGTCAGTAAAGGTTAAATAATTTATAACTTACAGCAGGCATTTCACTTCACGGTGGAATGCCTGTTTTATATTTAAAAACTTATTTCACCTATTGACTTATTTTTACCTTTATGTTAAAATCTAAAGGATATTTGTTTATGGCTGTGACCAAAAGGAGTAACACAGGGAGGCTTTCAGAGAAAAGACGGTTGGTGAAAGTCTTTAGCCGAAATGTGTGAAGGTAGTTTGGTAGCTTCGGGAAGAAAGGCTAGCCGAGTAGACCCCGACGTATTTCTGCGTTAAGGATTTTGAGTGCGATGCTTCGGCATCGAATTCAGGTGGTACCACGGTGTTTTCTCCGTCCTGATTTTTCGGGGCGGAGTTTTTTTAGTAAAATATATTCTTTAAATACAGGAGATGAAAAAAATGGCAAAGGAACTTGCTAAGCAGTATGATCCGAAGGATGTTGAAGACAGAATTTATGCTTCATGGCTTGAAGGAAAGTACTTCCACGCTAAGGTTGATGAAACCAAAAAACCTTATACTATCGTAATTCCCCCTCCAAACATTACAGGACAGCTTCATATGGGACATGCTCTGGATAACACTCTTCAGGATATTCTTATCCGTTTCAGAAGAATGCAGGGCTTCGACACACTCTGGCTTCCCGGTACTGACCACGCTTCTATAGCTACAGAAGCTAAAATCGTAGAAGCGATGAAGGCTGAAGGTATTACTAAGGAAGACATCGGCAGAGAGGGCTTCCTCGAAAGAGCCTGGGATAGGAAGGCTCAGTACGGCGGAAGAATTATCGAGCAGCTTAAGAAAATGGGCTCCTCCTGCGACTGGGACAGAGAACGCTTTACACTCGACGAAGGCTGCTCAAAGGCTGTTAAAGAGGTTTTCGTAAACCTTTATGAAAAAGGACTTATCTACCGCGGTGAAAGAATTATCAACTGGTGTACTCACTGTAAAACCTCTATCTCTGATGCAGAGGTTGAATATGAAGAGCAGGACGGTAATTTCTGGCACTTCCGTTATCCCTTTAAGGATGGAGACGGTTACATCGAGGTAGCTACTACCCGTCCTGAAACTATTCCCGGTGACACAGCTATTGCTGTTCATCCTGACGATGAAAGATACACCCACCTCATCGGTAAGACAGTTATTATGCCTGTTATCGGCAGAGAGATTCCCATCGTAGCTGACTCTTATGCTAAAATGGATAAGGGTACCGGTGCTGTTAAGATTACACCTGCCCACGATCCCAATGACTTTGAGGTAGGTCTTCGCTGTAATCTTCCCGTTCTTAATGTAATGACCGATGACGGCTTTATGAATGAAAATGCCGGTAAATATGCAGGTATGAACCTTATGGAATGCCGTAAGGCTATTATCGCTGATCTTGATGCTGCAGGCGCACTCGTAAAAATCGAGCCCACTAAGCACGAGGTTGGTACCTGCTATCGCTGTCATACCTCTGTCGAACCCCGCGTTTCAAAGCAGTGGTTCGTTAAGATGGAGCCTCTAGCAAAGCCTGCCATCAAGGTAGTACGTGACGGTAAGGTCAAGTTTATTCCCGAGCGCTTTGATAAGATTTACTTTAACTGGATGGAAAACATCCGCGACTGGTGTATTTCCCGTCAGCTCTGGTGGGGACACAGAATTCCTGCCTGGTACTGTGCTGAATGCGGCGAAATCACTGTTTCTAAAGAAACACCCGATAAGTGCTGTAAGTGCGGTAGCTCGAACATTACTCAGGACCCCGACACTCTTGACACATGGTTCTCCTCGGCTCTCTGGCCCTTCTCTACCTTAGGCTGGCCCGAAAAGACTCCCGAGCTTATGCATTATTATCCTACAAGTACCCTCGTTACAGGCTATGACATCATCTTCTTCTGGGTTGCGAGAATGATTTTCTCAGCCTGTGAGCAGATGAACGAGGTACCCTTTGACACAGTATTCATTCACGGTATTGTCCGTGACGAGCTGGGCAGAAAGATGAGTAAGTCCCTCGGTAACGGTATCGATCCGCTTCTCGTTATCGATAAATACGGCGCTGATGCTCTCCGCTTCACTCTCGCTACGGGTAACAGCCCCGGAAACGATATGCGCTATTCTGATAAGAAGGTCGAGGCTTCCCGTAACTTCGCTAACAAGATATGGAATGCTGCACGCTTTATCCTCATGAATCTCACAGAGGACGAAAAGGCGCCTCACATTCCTGCTGATCTTGCCCTCGAGGATAAGTGGATTCTTTCACAGTTTAACAGTCTCGCCAAGGAGGTTACAGATAATCTCGATAAGTTCGAGCTTGGTATCGCGGTACAGAAGCTTTACGATTTCATTTGGGATTTATTCTGCGATTGGTACATCGAGCTCGCCAAGATAAGACTTCAGAAGGGTGGCGCAGAGGCAGAGACAGCACGTGCAGTTCTCGTTTATGTAATGAGCGAAACTCTTAAGCTTCTCCATCCCTTTATGCCCTTCATCACCGAAGAAATCTGGCAGACTCTTCCCCATGACGGCGAAACCATTATGCTTTCCGCTTGGCCCACCTTCAGTGAGGAATTAGTCTTCACCGAGGACGAGGAAAAAATGGGTATTATTATGGACGCTATCAGAGCAGTCCGTAACAGACGCTCAGAAATGAACGTTCCTCCCTCGAGAAAGGCTCACGTCTATATCGCTACAGATAAAAAGGACATCTTTGATCTTGCAGTGGTATTTATGCAGAAGCTTGCTTCCGCATCTGATGTTACCGTAGGTGACAGCTTCTCCATTGACGGCAGTGTAAGCATCGTTACTGCCGATGCTAAGATTTACATTCCTATGGGTGACCTCGTTGACTTCGAGGCTGAAAGAAAGCGCCTTATGAAGGAAAAGGAAGCAGCCGAAAAGAAGCTCGCACAGATTAACGGCAAGCTTAATAATCCCGGCTTCCTCGCCAAGGCTCCTCAGAATGTTATTGACGGACAGAAGGCAGACGCTGAAAAGCTCACCGAAAAAATCAAGATGATCGATGAAAGTCTCGCATCATTAGGTTAATTATTGAACCCGGACAGAGTATTGCTTTGTTCGGGTTTGTAATTCATTTTAATAACATTTTTATTTACATTTTAACTCACGGGTGCTATACTGAAATCAAAGGAGGAGATAAATATGAAAGAAATTATCAAAGAAACAATTATATGGTTTGTACAGCTTTTTATGTTTTTTATCTTTCCTTTTTTCGGAGGGCCCACGGACGGTATGGGAATAGTGGTGGTGCTTATATTCTCTACATTTGTTCTGTCACTGTTAATGGGTGCACTTTCTAATCTTAAGGCGAAATATTTTTATCCTCTGGAGGTGGCTGTTATTTTCTTTGCGTCGGTGGGGATACATTATGATGTGAGTGATTCAATTCAAACTTTATGGTATTTAGCTGTTTCTGCTGTCGGTATTGCTGTCGGCTCACTGATAAAAATAATCATAAGAAAAATAAAGAGGACATAAAATGAATTTACGCCTTGCCACAGAAAAAGACCTGTCCGAAATCAGCCGTCTTTTCTCTGCTATCACGAAAAAGCTCGACGGTGACGGCATACGTATATGGGACGAAATCTATCCCGACTGTGCCTTTCCCGATGACATAGAAAGAAAAAGCCTCTTTCTCCTTGAAGAGGGTAGCAGACTCATATCCGCCTTTGCTCTCTGCGAGCCTATGGATGACGAGGGTAGTATAGTGTGGGAAAATCCCGAAGCCAAAGGCATTTACCTTTTCCGCTTCGGTGTGGCACCCGACTGTCTTAATAAAGGCGTCGGAACCTATATGTTAGAGGAAGCTGAAAAGATAGCCAAGGAAAGAGGAGGGGAGTATCTCCGCCTTTTGGTGGTGGATTATAACATCCCTGCCATAAATTTTTATGAAAAGAACGGCTACAGAAGAGCAGAGGGCATCTATGTCAAAGACCAGGACGGACTAATTCTGAGGGAGTACGGCTACGAATTGAAATTATAAGAGGTGAGAGCATGAAAAAAGACAGATTTGAATTATTCTCAAAAATCAGCCTGTGGATAACAGGATATTATTTCTTTTCAAATTTACTGGCTATTCCGCTGTGGTGGGGAACGGCAACATTTAATATTTTCAGCGGAATATTTCTGATACCCTTTTATATTGATGTTTTCACCTGGCATATTTTCGGAGTGTTTTCCATTATCAGCTTAATCGTAAAAGCAGTTATATGGGTAAAAAGAAAAGAACTCTTAAAAAAGAGCTCACTCATAAATCTTGTTCTGCATATTTTCTTCACTGTAGCTGCCTTCGGTGAAATATGGTGGATATTCGAAAACAGCTTCTGAGTAAAAAAACAAATCCATTGTAGTGAGAATTAACTCATACAATGGATTTTCTTTTTCTTATTTCATTCTCTTTCCGTATTTAATCTGATTTACTATAAATCCGCCAAGCAGAAGAAGGAGAATAATCGGAAGAAAGATTATAACCGCAAGAGCCAGTCCGACAACCACACCGAGTCCCTTGTTGCTTTTAATAAAGTTTGACTTGGGACCCTCCTTAGGAGGAAGATTATCGTAAAGATTAAGCACAGCCTTAGCATCGCAGATGCCGGGATTATAAAGCAGAGGCTCTACCAGACTCTGCACCGAAGTTGCGCCCTTGAGAATACTGCTTATCTTTATGCCGAA
>JAZUOC010000193.1:0-6095 GCA_045604465.1 Acutalibacteraceae bacterium | reverse complement strand
CAGTAATCCGGCCGGAAAAAACGGTACGGATTATACTCACCGACTTAATCAGAGGTAAAATATGAACTTTGCAGCAGTAAATGCCGATTTGTTTCTCGGCTTTTTTGAAAATATAAAGCTTTTCGGTGTAACCCTTATCTTCGCTATACCCTTAGGTCTTCTTATTGCCTTCGGTTCTATGACGAAGTTTTCACCGCTGAGGATGCTTACCAGGGCATTTGTATGGGTGATAAGAGGTACACCTCTTATGCTTCAGCTTTTCGTGGTCTTTTATGTTCCGGGTCTGGTGTTTGATGCTCATTTCCCGGGAGATAATCCCAGAATGACAGCGGCAGCGGTTGCCTTCGTTATAAACTACGCCTGTTATTTCTCTGAAATTTACCGTGGCGGTATCGAAGGAATTCCCAAAGGACAGTACGAAGCCGGTCAGGTTCTCGGTATGACCAGAACACAGACCTTCTTCAAGGTAGTTCTTATGCAGGTGGTAAAGCGTATCGTTCCTCCTATGGGTAACGAAATTCTCACTCTCATCAAGGACACATCTCTTGCCAGAGTTATCGGTGTGCTCGATATTATTATGGTTGCCGGACAGTTCTCGGCACGTGGTGTTATCTGGCCTCTTTTCTATACGGCAGTATTCTTCCTTCTTTTCTGCGGTATCCTTACGGTTGTACTGGGCAAGGTAGAAAAGAAACTCGATTATTACAGATAAGGAGGTACCGATATGGCTATACTTGAAGTGAGAAACTTAGAAAAAAGCTTCGGAAAAACACAGGTACTCAAGGGTATCTCTTTTAACCTTAATGAGGGTGAAGTGCTTTCTGTTATCGGTTCCTCGGGCAGTGGCAAGACTACACTTTTAAGATGCATAAACTTTCTCGAAACGGCAGACAGCGGTAAAATTACCGTAGATGGGGATATAATCTTCGATTCATCGAGTGAAAAGAAGCTTTCCAAAAAGGAACAGCTCGAAAAGCAGCTTTCTATAGGTCTCGTCTTTCAGGATTTCAATCTCTTCCCTCAGTATAATGTTCTTGATAATGTCAAGCTTGCACTGAAGGTGAGAGCGAAAAAAAGAGAGGATTTCAAGAAAAACAAAAAAGCAATCTACGAAGAGATAGACCTTAAAGCGAAGGCTGTTATAAAGAAGATGGGCCTCGAGGATAAGATGGAAAATTATCCCTGCGAGCTTTCGGGAGGACAGAAGCAGAGAGTTTCCATTGCCCGTGCTATGGCACTTGAGCCGAAAATTCTTTTCTTTGATGAACCTACATCGGCTCTCGATCCGGAGCTTACGGGAGAAATACTTAAGGTTATCCGTGAGCTTGCCGAGGAGAATATGACTATGGTAATCGTTACCCACGAAATGACCTTCGCTAAAGAGGTTTCCGATTACATCGTATTTATGGATAAGGGCGTTATCGCTGAAGAGGGCAGGGCAGAAGATGTTATTTCTAATCCGAGAACTGACAGATTAAGAGCATTTTTAAGTAAAATAAGCGACTGATAAAAAGGCTGTGAGGAGCAGCCTTTTTTATATTTTTCTTGACTTTGTCTGCCGTAGTAATGTATAATATAATTTATGGATTAAGTCCGATAACTTTATTATTTGGAGGTGGGAACTGCGATGGATAGCGGTGATAGTAACCCTAAAGGGTGCAGCTTTATATTTTTGTGCAGTTCTGCCCTCTCACTGACAGCTCTGCACTGAGGACATTTTGATTCCGGTGTCCGAAAAGACAATGAAAGTCGGTGAAACAAATGAATGAAAACGAATTCGGCAGACTTTATAAGCTTTTGGCTAAAAATCTGCTCAAGGAACTTAAGGATGAGCTTTCGGATATGGCTTATCCCGATATTGCGGAGTTCATTATGGATTTGGATGATGATAAAATCTCCGTAAAAATTTTCCGCATACTGCCTAAGGATATTTCGGCTGACGTTTTTTCTTATCTTGACACGGAGAAGCAGTCAGTTATCGTGCAGTCCATTACAGACAGCGAAATCGGCCGTCTTATGGATGACCTTTATGTGGACGATGCCGTTGACTTCCTCGAGGAGGTTCCTGCGAACATCGTGCGCCGTGTTCTGGCGAATACGGATGGGGAAACCAGAGAAATCATTAACCGTTTCCTTACTTATCCCGACAACTGCGCTGGCAGTGTTATGACCATAGAAATGGTGGAGCTTCATGACAGGCTTACTGTCGCAGAGGCCATAAAAAGTATACGCAGAACAGGCGTGGACAAAGAAACCATTTACACCTGCTATGTTATCGACGATAAGCGTCATCTCGTAGGTACCATTCCTTTGAGAAGACTTCTTCTCAATGACGAGGATACTCCGCTGACGGAGATAATGTCCGATGACGAGCAGCTTATTTATGTTACTACTATGGATGACCAGGAATATGTGGCAGCCATAGCTAAAAAGTATGACCTTCTTTCCGTTCCCGTAGTTGATAAGGAAAACCGTTTGGTGGGTATCATCACCATCGACGACATTATCGACATCATCGACGAAGAGGCTACGGAGGACTTCGAAAAGATGGCTCTTCTTACTCCTTCGGAGGATGAATACATCAAGACAAGTGTTTTATCCCTGGCGAAAAACCGTATACCCTGGCTCATTATTCTTATGCTGGCCTCTACTCTTACGGGACAGATAATCGAGGGCTTCGAAAATAAGCTTTCCGTGGTGGCAGGTCTTACGGCGTGTATACCTATGCTCATGGGTACGGGAGGTAATTCCGGTAACCAGGTTTCTACCCTCGTTATCCGCGGTCTTGCTCTGGGTGAAATCAAGCTGAAGGATTACTTCCGCATTCTCTGGAAGGAAATCCGTGTATCGCTTCTGGTCGGTCTTGTTCTCGCTCTGGCTAACCTAGTAAGGATGTGGGTTCTGCGTCTTACTACAGGAAGCGATGTTACTGACAGCGTAATTCTGGTAGTATCAATAGCAGTTATGGCTGTGGTAGTGGTCTCGAAGACTATCGGCTGCTCACTGCCCATCGTGGCAAAGCTTCTTAAGCTTGACCCTGCTCTTATGGCAGGACCTCTGATTACCACACTTGTCGATACCATTTCTCTCGTAATTTACTTTGCACTGGCAAATGCTATTATATTCTAATGTAAAATAAAGGAGGTATGCTCTTTGCTGAAACGATTTTTAGAGTATACTAAAGGCTACAGACTTCTTACAATCATCTGTCCGATAATGATTTATCTGGATGTAGTGGTGGAGCTTAAAATCCCTACGGTTATGGGTGAGGTTACGGATATACTCGTTATGCTTAAGGGCGGAAGCTATTCTCCGGATGATATAACGGGTCAGCTCACATCTAAGCTTATCGAAATGCTTCTTCTTTGTGCCGTAACACTTATTATCGGATATATTGCATCCCGCTGTTCGGCTATAGCAAGCATGGGCTTCGGTGCAAATTTACGCCGTGAGCTTTTCTATAAAATACAGAGTCTCTCGTTTGAGAATATAGATAAGCTTAAAATATCTTCCCTTATCACCCGTATGACGAGTGACGTTTCTATGATTCAGAACACCTATAAGAATACCATCGTGACATTTATCAAGGGCCCCATTATGCTTGTCACGGCTCTGATGTATTCTATTAAAATAAGTAAAGAGCTTTCTTCTATGTTTTACGTGGCGCTTCCTGCTATCGTAATCATTCTCGTAATAATGGGTTATATGGCAGTTCCCGCCTTTAAAAAGATGCTTAAGACCACGGACCGCTTTAATGGTGTTCTCCGAGGCAATATAAACGGTATACGTGTAGTCAAGTCATTTGTACGTGAAGAACACGAAAAGGAAAAATTCGAAAAGGTAAATAACGAAGTGCTCAGAATGAACATCAGAGCACAGAGCCTCGTTCTTTACATCACTCCTGCTATTATGGCGGTAGTTTACGGCTGTATGGTCTTTGCCTTATGGCGAGGCAGCGCTCTTATTTTAGACGGCAGATCCGGACTTACCACAGGTGAAATGAGTGCCTTTATCGCATATATTTCACAGGTTCTTTCGTCACTTATGACCGTTCTTTTAGTATTTGTAAGCATGTTCGTTTCCAAGGCCTCTATCGAAAGACTCGGTGAAATCTTTAATCAGGAGCCTGCAGTAAGCGATAAGGATGCCGATGAAAGTCTCAAAGTAAAGGACGGCAGCATCGAGTTTAAAAACGTAAGCTTCAAATATAACGAAACCGTAGAGAAAAACATTCTCGAAAACATTAATCTTAAAATAAATGAAGGTGAAACCGTAGGAATTATCGGTTCCACAGGCTCTGCCAAATCCACACTCATTCAGCTCATTCCCCGCCTTTATGATACTACCGAGGGTGAGGTCTTTGTAGGCGGAAGAAATGTAAGGGATTACACCTTTAAAAATCTCCGCGGTGAAATTTCAGTGGTTTTACAGCAGAATATGCTTTTCTCGGGTACCATTATGGAAAACATCCGATGGGGCAGACCTGATGCTACCGATGAAGAAGTAAAGGCTGCGGCAGAGGATGCACAGGCTCACGGCTTTATCAGTGAGTTCGAAAAGGGTTATGATACAGAGATGGGACAGGGCGGCTCTACCGTTTCGGGCGGACAGCGACAGAGAATCTGTATCGCACGTGCTCTGCTGAAAAAGCCTAAAATTCTCATTTTAGACGATTCTACGAGTGCCGTTGACACTGCTACTGATGCCGGAATCAAAAAGGCTCTTCGCAGTGAGAAATATAAGGACATAACAAAAATTATTATCGCACAGCGTATTACCTCCATTATGGATGCTGACAGGATAATAGTTATCGAGGACGGCAAAATCGAAGCTACGGGAACTCATAACGAGCTTAAGGAAAGCAGTGAGGTTTACCGTGAAATCTTTATTTCACAGCAGGAAGGAGTGTTGGCACAGTGAGCAGACTTCCTACAGAAAATGAAATGGAAAAAGAAATAAAAGAAATCGCTGAAGAAAAGAAGAAAAAGAAAAAATTAATCAGTATAAAGAAAACAGAAAAGACAGCTGAAAAGGTAATTCCCGAAAACGAAACTCCTGAGGAAAAGGAAAAAAGGGAGAAGGAAGAAAAGGAAAAAGAAGAGGAAAAAAAGAAAAAGGCAGAAGCTAAAAAGAAAGCCAAGCCCAAGGATCTGAAGCAGGCTACAAAACGCCTTCTCAGCTATCTTAAGGATTTTAAGGGGCTTATAATATTAGTATGCATTTCCGTAGTTCTCACCACGGTGACGAGCTTTGTAGCTTCTCTTGCTATGATGCCTGTTATTAATACTATCGCTGAAACGGTAGTGGCAGACAATCCGGATGTTTCCGGTGCCCTGGCTTATGTCGCTAAATGGCTCGTGATTATGGCTGCAGGCTTCCTTTTCTCATCGACACTTAATCTCGTTTATACGCGTATTATGCTTTATGTTTCATCGAAGACATTGGCTAATATGAGACGTGACCTTTTCAATCATATTCAGACTCTTCCGCTTGATTTCTTTGATAACAGAAAAACAGGCGAGATAATGAGCCGTTTTACAAATGATATAAGCAGAGTAAGTGATCTGGTAAGTAATACGCTTCCTACATTAATAACTTCGACTATCTCTGCCGTGCTCACGGTAGGCTTTATGGTTATCACCTCCTGGAAGCTGACTCTGACCATTACTGTGGCAGTAGCTCTTATGTTTATGACAGTTCTGGTTATTACGAAAAAGTGTTCGCCGCTTTTCAAAGGTCAGCAGAAGGCTATCGGTGAGGTGAACGGTTATATCGAGGAATATATCCGCGGTATCAAAAATGTTAAGCTTTTCTGTCACGAGGAAAGAACTAAAGAGGGCTTCAGTGAGCTTAATGAAAACTACCGAAAAATCGGCGTAAAGGCCAACATTATCGGTGGCTTTATGGGACCGCTTATGTCTATGATTACCCGTGTGAACTATGCTATCGTCGTAATTTTAGGTGCTAAGGTCGTTATGAGCGGCGGTATGGATATCGGAACTCTTACCGTTTATCTTGACAAATCAAAGTCCTACGGTACGCCCATAGCGCAGATAGCCTCATGCTACAGCACTCTCGTTTCCGCTATGGCGGGT
>JAZUOC010000192.1:0-7962 GCA_045604465.1 Acutalibacteraceae bacterium | reverse complement strand
GGGTTATGAGCCCGACGAGCTACCGGGTTGCTCCACTCCGCGATATATCACTCTCTCAAGTGCTTAGTTATTATAACCTATACACTTGAGAAAGTCAATAGTTTTATGCATTTTTTTCGAAAAATTTTTTAAAACGACTTTTTAATTCCCTTCTGTTATTATTATATGCACATTCAGAACGGATTATTCACTTTTTCAGTTGTCGGTTTTTTCTTTATCTTTCTTACTGCTCTTTTTTTCGGTGTCCTTATTCTTATCATCATCTTTTTCCTCGGGCTCGTCCCATACAGAAAGGATAATCTCTGTCCCCTTGTCAAATTCGAGTCCGGAAACCTTATCGGTCATCTCCACGATGCCTGCAGTATGCGAACCGTCATTTTCGAGAAGCACCTTTTTTACCTTGAAGCCCTTTTCAGTAAGCTCTGATTCCGCATCTGAAAACTGAAGACCGATAACCTCCGGCAGCTCGATCTGTTCAGAGCCGCGGCTTATAACGATTTTTACCGTAGAACCTGCAAGAACACTTTCACCCTTTACCAAATCCTGACTTATAACTCCGTTTTTAGCTACCTTATCGTTATATTCAAATACAAATTCAAACTTGAAATTTTTAGTGAATGTGGTATTCGTTGTTATGCTGTCATAGGTATGCGATGTGAAATCGGGAACGGTTACGTATCTGTTTACGGGTGCGGCAGAATTAGTCGTATCTGCCGGTAAGGTAGTATCCGTGTTATCGCCGTTCTGATTCATAGGAAGAAAATCAAATGATGCAAAGGCATCGTTAAGTAAAGGCACATCATAATTCTTATACAGAACAGTAGCATAAAGCACACAGAAAATCAGCATACATACCACTGCCACAGCAGTAAAGGTTCCGACGGCAAGAACCGCAAGAGAAGAAGAGCTGCTCTTCTTTTTATTTCCTGAGCTTTTCTTTTTCGGAGCGGCTGTACCTGCCCCACCCGTAGCATTCTTTTTACCTTCAGAAGAAGGTGTGCTTTTTCTCTGCGGAGCTGAGACGTTATTAGCGCGGTTCTGATAAATCAGAGAAAAAAGCTCCGTAAATGAACGTATCCTGTTTTCCTTGTTTACAGCAAGACCTCTGATAAATGCGCCGACAGCATTCTTCGGAAGAGAGGAAGCGATCGCAGAAGGAATTACCATTTCATCCCTGGTTGCTCTTTCAGTAGCCTTCGGAGGAACAGTACCCGTGATGCAATAATAAATAAGTGACATAAGAGAATAAACATCACTTGAGGTTTCAGCCATTCTGTTTTCACCGTAAAGCTCGAGGGGTGAAAATCCGTTAAGTGGTGCTATGGCAAGATAAGGATTAGAGGTACGGCATTCCGGAATGGAGAAGGACGTAAGATGAAGCTTTCCGTCAGAGCCGACATGTACACTGGTGGGAGAAATACCGCCGTGAATCACTCCGACACCGTGGAGCTTTTCCATCGCTGAAATTATACATTTAAAAGCAGAGTGAGCCTTCTGCCAGGATAAAGGCTTGCCTGTCTCCTCAAAGTAAGACTTAAGGGTGATGCTGTCGGAATATTTACAGACAGAATACACCGTTCCGTTATAATCGAGAATATTTCTTACCTCAGGAAGTGATATTTCACCTTTTACTGAGCCGATGGCCTTCCACATGGAAATAAAGCTCTGCACACAGGAGCCGAAAATATTTTCACAGCCGAGTTTAACGTTTACAGAGCAACCGTCCTGCTCTCTCTCTACTGTCTTGACAGGATAAAACTCATTAACGGAAACTATTTCCTCTGTCTCTCTGTCGAGTCCGATATATGTTATGGAGTCATTCGCCATAGAAACGGTTCTGCCGATAAGATAACGGTCAGCTATAAGTGTTCCCTTAGGCAGACAAGGATAATGCTGTACGGTTTCTTCGTTATAATAACAGTGAGGACATACAGAAGCATCCATATCGATTTCCTTCATACATCCCATACAGTATTTTTTATTTTCAGTCATTGGATTTACCTCCTGACTCTTTTTTTACGATAAAATATTCTACAGCATTTTTGAAAAAAAGTCAAGAAAAGCCACACTTTCGTGCGACTTTTCCGGTTTGGTGCGGGTAACAGGGGTCGAACCTGCACGTCTTGCGACACAAGAACCTAAATCTTGCGTGTATGCCAATTTCACCATACCCGCTTATTAAAATAAAAAGTAATATGTAATAGTGAATAAGTGGATAAAATAAATCCCGCTATGCCGGAAATGATGTGTATAACCTGCTCTAAGGCAGGGTGGTGATAGCGAGTCAGGTTCACGCTCCCTTCGTCCGCATAAATGCGGGAGGTCTGCAATCCGCTGACAAAGCGTCTCTCCGTTTAATAACGTGTTGGGTTATAACGATCATAATTATCGAACAAAGCAGGATATTATTATTCTATTCAGTTTATCCGGAATTATTCAGCAGAATCCTCTGCTTCGTATTTTTCGATGAGTCTGTCCTCGATAATGTTACCGATCTCGTTGAATTCCTTTTCATCCTCTATCTGGATAAGATAGGTTTCACCGTCTTCCTCGATAACCTTGAGAATAAGAACCTCACCGTCATCGTCTAAAATCTCGGTTTCATCATCGTATATCGGAAGAAGAGCAACATATCTGTTACCTTCCTCGGTTTCGACTCTGTCGATCTCTTCGAAATAATGCTCTACACCGTCATCGTCGATTACGCTGACTATATCTTCCATGTAAAGCTCATCATCTTTACTCATTTGAAACACCTCTTTCGTACTGTCTATATTTTAATATTTTACTCGTCTCTTGTCAATATTCAAAGAGAAATTTCTATATTTTTTCTTTCATAAATCCGTCTTTCGTAAGATGCCAAATACTGTCTATCCCGCAGCTTTTACAGTGCTGCTTAGCCTTATCGAACATAAAATCAAGAGCCTCCGTACAGTGTGCATCACTCGACACCGTAACTCTTGCCCCGCGCTCCCCTATTCTTTTAAGGATAAAGGCGGCAGGATAAGGCGTTTCGTTACCGCAGCGGAACATGGCACCTGTATTTACCTCGAAAACTACGTCAGGCTTATTATCAATAATATAATCCACCCATTTCAGAGCACTTTTCTGATATTCCCCATCGCATTCATCGAAAAGACAGTATCCCTTATTGAACTTGGTTATCAGGTCATAATGACCGACGATATCCGTTTTCTCTTCGGTTACCAGACGGGCAAGATTACAGAAATACTCCTCTGCCATTTTATTCCAGCTTCCGCCGTATTCCTTTTCTACACATTCGGAAAGCTCCTCAGCAGTGTAATCTATGGCGTAGATTCTGCTTTTTCCGTGAATCTGATGAACAGAAGACATAACATAATCGAAATCATATTCCCTTTTAAGCTCATAATCAGCATCAAGCTCTATACCGCAGAGAATTTCAATCCTGTCGGCATATTCAGCTTTAAGAGATTTGATTTCACCGTAATATTTTTCTAAGCCTTCATCTGTCATAGCCCAGCCGCTGTCAAAATTCATAGGTATGTGTCCCGAAAAACCGAGAGACGTAAAGCCCTTTTCTATGGCAGCCTCTGTCATTTCACGTGCAGTATTTTTTCCGTCACAGTAATTCGTGTGTGTATGACAGTTAGATTTTACCTTACTCATATTACCAACCTTTTCAATCAACAATCCCTGCCGTAAAGCAGGGATCGGAATATCTTATGATTTATTGGGAGTCTTTTTCCACTTCTTCATCTGCTTTTTATGATGCTTCTTTTCCTTACGTGACATCTTATAATCAAACTTTCTGTCACTTACTCTGTCATAAAGAGCAGATTCAAGCTTAGCACATTCATCCTCGTTGCTCTGAGCAGCGGCAAGAATAATAAGACCGTTATCCTCGGGGAAGGTAACTGTAGATGCACCCTGAGTGTCTATTTCATACATAAAGAAATAAATCTGTGCCGCTACATTATCACCCTGAGGTGAGTGTGTATGTGTGAACTCGACAGCAAGCTTATCGGTCTTGATGTTTGCCACCTCGGCGAGATTATAAAGATCCCACTTACCTATTCTTTCGTTTATCGACTGAACCTTTACGGGAACAGCTTTATCGTCAACCATAAAGCTGTACTCCTTATCACCGTAGAGAGATGCACCTACGAAATAAAGCTTTTTACCGTAAACGTTAATCTTCTGACCGGCACAGATAAGTGCGTTATTTCCTTCGCCCCAGATGTCGCCCGTCTCAAACTTAACACCAGCACACTCGATTGTCTTGGGCATAAGCTCACCGGGAATAGAGACATTTACTGTAGGAATAGCAGTAGTTTCTCTGTTATGATTGAAGGTTACAACATCGATATTGTAAGGAAGCTCTACCTTTGAGGGTACATTCTTGCTTTCTGCCATACAGTCGGTGAGAGTAAGAGCGAAGGTTTTAACCTCATAGGGATCAAGATCAAACACAAGCTTTCCGTCAACCACGGTAGCAGGTCCGATATCCTCCTCCATACCGTTTACTGCCTTAGCTGAAAGGATACCCTTGCCTAATGTGAATTCGACTCCTCTGACCTTCTTGTTTGCGCCTTCGTTAAATCTGACGATAACGCTGTCGTTAGCTTCGGATTTCTTAATCGCACGTACGATTACATCCTTATCATTGATAGCACCGAAGGAATATTCAGAGGCAAGAACGCCTGAATGATTGTTTGTAACGAAAACAGTAAGAGGCTGATTAAAGAAGCGTGCATTAAGCTGTGTGCCGTTATCGTATTCGCCCTTATGCGAATAGATGGCATAACCGTATCTGTTAAGACCGAAGTCCATCATACCCTGCACACTGTCATGTCTGTAATACTGCTTGGGTGAGTGAAGAACTGTGAGGCGGAGACTCTTTTCATCCTTCATAATCCATCCGTACTTCGAATCGCTGAATACAGAAACACCGTAAACACCTGATTTGTCGGTAATGTCTGCCCATCTCTGAGCAGGAACAGAATAAAGCTTTTTATTTGCCTTCTCTCTTCTGATAGCACCGAGACCGAGGTCAAAGGTAGCCTTTTTGTTTCCGACATTGAAATAGAAGCCGTTATGAAGAGTTCTGCAGAATTCTCTCCATTCTACCTCATTACGTACAGAGACATAGGGACATCCTGCTACGAGGGAGACATAATATGTAAAGGTTGATTTGCTGACCTTCTGCTCTACCTTGAGTGTAACTCTTACGGGACCCTTTTCGATAAGAGTGCATTTACCCTTACCTGCAAAATCCCAGGGATATTTGCATACTTCCTTGTATCTTAATTCCCAGGCAGCATATTCGCCTGCGCCCTTATATTTATTCAGCTCGAATCTGATGGGCTTTTTAAGAATTTCGGTATCATCGAGAGTTTTGTCAATTATGGATGAAATATCACCGTCGGAATTTACCGTTACGATATATTTGAAGTTTTCGATGGAACGACCCGACCAGCGAAGACCTGTATTTATCTTACAGGGTACATCGCTTTCTACCACGTCGAGCACCTTGAAGCCGAGTGCAGGAATGTAATCAGCCACACAGACGGACATTTTTCCGTCCTTGATGTAGTTGACCTGTGAAGGAACCTCTTTACCGTTTTTATCGAAAACACGCACGAAATCCTTTTCTCCTGCGTCAATGATGAGATCTACCTCACCCATTCTGCCGTGCTCTACGGTGTTATTGATTACGATAGCAGTACCCGTTGTCCATGAGGTATCCATCTTTTTGATAATTTCGGAAGCGGCACCCTCATAAGCATTTGAAAGCTGGTTAGCACTGAGAATGTAATCATTCCATGAGCGCTGATAAACTCTTTCGACAGATGTACCGGTTATGTCATCGTGGAAGGTATGTGCGAGAGTTCTCTTCCAGCCCTTATCGATTTCAGTTCTCGGATATTCAGCACCGGTGAGAGCCTCTGCAGCCACAGCCATACGCTCAGCCATGTCGGCAATTTCCTCATTACGGCGGTTTAATCTCTTACTGAAGGAACGGGAAATATAAGAGCCTACACCGTGGTCGGTCATAAGAAGCTCATTTTCCCATTTGGGAAGCTTTTCAGTTTCAGCCTGTGAAAGAGAAGAAATATCGTCAAAGAACTCTGTGGGAGAGGAGGAAAGAACCTTGATTTCAGAAGAGTCATTGGTTCTGATTTCACCGCATACGGTTTTAACGGATTCCTCCTTCGGAGCACCGCCCACGTCACCTACACCGTGATAAGCGTAGGTGACGGGAAGATCATATTCCTTGATATTATTGTCGAGCTTTTTAGTAAGACCGCTGTTTGTACGTACCTTTTTGAAAGTGGTGCAGTATGATTTGGCATTAAGAGAGGCAAGAGCATATTTTCCGTTTACACCGTACCAACGACCGATGTCAAAGGGAATACCGTAAGCACTGCCCCAGGAAAGCTTCTGTGTAGAAAAGCCTTTAATTCCTGCGTGTTCGATAATCGAAGGAAGCGCCCAACCGAAACCAAAGCAGTCGGGAAGGAAAATATCGTTACTCTTCTTACCGAATTTCTTTTCGAAATACTTATTACCGTAAAGGATATTTCTGAAAAGAGCTTCAGGCGAGGGAACGTTTACATCACCGTTTTCGTAACTGCTTCCGGTAACATTCCATCTGCCTTCATCGATATATTTTCTGAGCTGTTCGAACTTTTCGGGGTAATACTCCTCCATAAGCTCGTATCTGTAAGAGCCCTCGAAATTAAAACGGTACTCAGGGTATTGCTCGAAATACTTGAAGTTTTCATCAAGTGTTGCAGGAATACAGACATTGATTACATGCTCGAAATCCCAGTTCCACACCGTATCGAGATGAGCCGTCGCAATGGTATAAATTTTTTTATCCTTATTCATAAAGCACCTCATATAAGAGTTATTTTATTAATGCGTTTCTTAACGCCGGTTTATTATTTTATTTTCTCGCCGTAACAAAGATATAGATGTTACATGCAGAATATACAGCCGCTGCGATAACATTTAAAGTACCGAGGGTTCCCCACACAGTATCACCGAGAGGAGCGACAAAGCCGAGAGGAAGCTGAGCGAAAAACATAGCTGCCGATGTACCGCATACAAAGGCAAGAAGAACAGCAGACACGATAAAAATAACGAGCTGTACAACAGAGTTTTTCACCAGTGCTTTATCTGTGAGTCCTCCTACAAGATAGCAAACAAAAGCAATAAAGGCACAGACAGGAGAAAAAGCAAGAAAAATCAACCCGTCCTTTCCGTCACGCTCTAAACTGTTTGCTATTTCTGATACAGGAACGTATTTATAAAGAATTACACTGACCAGAACCAATACAAGCGCCACTGATGCCGAAAGAATATAAGCCGCACCGCAGTTATGCTTCGCATTTTCTTTAGAAACACTACTCATATTTTCACCTCTTCACATAAATATCCTATTTTGAATAATTCTACCATAACTACAATACATTTTCAATAATTTATCAAATTTATTTATTAAAAAATTATAAAAATATGCCCCGTCTTCAATAAGACAGGGCATAAAATATTACTCGTTATTTCCGTCATCAGTCGGAGTCTCTGTTTCGGATAATGTATTTTCATCCTTAACATTTTCTGCAGATTCACCCTTCATAAGCTTAAGGAAGGTTTCACCGTCGACCTTTTCATGTACGATAAGATATTCTGCCACTACGGTAAGCTTATCGAGATTACCCTCGATTATGCTGTGACATCTGTTATAGGAATCGAGAATGATTTTCTTGACCTCACCGTCGATATCATAAGCGATCTGCTCGGAGTAATTTCTGACGCTGTTGTAATCCTTGCCGAGGAATACCTCGTGGTGTGCCGAGCCGTACATAATGGGACCGAGCTCGTCACTCATACCGTAGCGTGTCACCATACCTCGGGCGATTTCAGTAGCTCTCTCGATATCATTTGAGGCACCTGTAGAAATATCACCTATAACCA
>JAZUOC010000191.1:0-3593 GCA_045604465.1 Acutalibacteraceae bacterium | reverse complement strand
CCGATATTGAAAAGAACTACTGTTTTATCGAATACACAGGTAACACTCTCAAGCATAGCGATTTCTTCATCGGTGGCGTAGTAGCTACCCTTTTCGAGAGCGTTCTCTCTGTCCTCACCGCTTGAACGGCCGATAACCACTACTGCCGTGTCGCCTGTCGCTCTCCTTACGAAGTCCTCACCGACGGGCATTTCGGGATAAAAGCGCGGCCAGTGTCCCCAGAAGCCGTGGTCGATAACATTTCTGTCACACCATTTTTCATAAAACTCTGCCGTCTCCTCGTCTAAAAGGAGCTTTTCGCAGTTTCTTATACCCTCGATAAGATTTACGGCATAGGGCTTATTTACATCGCCGCCTGAGCCGTAGCCTGTGTAGAACCAGTCTTTCTGCACTCTGCCGAAAAGAGAAACCGATGAACCCTCCTTAAGAGGAAGAACACCGTCATTTTTCAGAAGCACCGCACCCTTGGCGGCGGCATCTCTGAGAAGCTCAGGCATACCGGGGGTGATTATTTTTTCTGCCGCGCTTCTCTGCTGCTCAGCCTGTGAAAGCGAATTGATTTTGGTGTAGACCTTACCTACCACGGAAAAGGCCGCATCTTTGATTTTACTCATAATTTTTTCTCCTTTAATAATTTAACGGTTTTCAAAAATCTGCTTGAATTTATGTCGGTTTATTTCGTTGACGATAACGGAAACCGAGGTAATGCCGACACATATACCTGCCGCGACCTGAAGCATCGCTATCAGCTCACTTTCAAAAGACTCCATATTACTCGTAACGAAATAATAGGTGGTGTAATAAAGTCTGCCCCCGGGAATAAGTGCTATCACGGAGCAGGTCAGAATAGGTGTGGTGGGAGCCTTCATGACTCTCGCCATAATTTCCGCATAAACAGTAGCGAAAAGCGAGGGTATAAAATTCACAAAAAAGAGATTATCGAAAATCTGCGAACAGCCTGCGTATACAAGAGTGACGAGAAAGCCGCCGACGGTACAGCAGAGCACACGGCTTTTATTTGACTTGAAAAGAATCGAAAAGCCTAAGGTGCCTACCATACCCGAGAGCACGAGAGTGATGATTTCCTTAAAGTCCATAAATCACACCCCCATAAGTCCCGAAATATAAATAGGAATAGCATATCCCAGTGCGATAGACAAGGCAAGAATAACAGATTCCATAAGCCTGAGCATACCCGACATAAGATCTCCGCAGAGCATTTCTCTTACGGAGTTGGTCATCATAAGGCCGGGAATGAGAAGCATTATATTGCCTATCATTATCATATCCGCATTATTACCGAAGCCGATGTAGACGAACAGCAGAGCCATGGCACCTGCTACTGCAGAGGTAAGTGCCGTAAAGAAAAAGCGGCTCGCCCCCGTAACCTTGACGAATGCATTAAAAAAGTAAATCATAACGGCTATGGGTACACTGGCAAGAGCATCCGCAAGGTCGCCGCCGAAAAATACCGCAAAGGAAGCCGAAGCAACAGCGTAGCCGAAAAGAGCGATGGGGTTAAAGAGTCTCGTGTGAGATACTATCCTTTCGAGCTCTGCCCTTGCCTCCTCCGTATCGGGCTTTTCGGAGCAGATTTTACGGGAAAGTGAATTCAGCTGCTCGAGCTTATCGAAATTAATCGAATAAGAATAAATACGCCTGGTTTCCGTGTGAGTTCTTCCGCCCTCGTCGGCTACCGTGGCGGTAATCATCGAAACGACGGAAAAAACCTCGGTGCTTTTCATGCCGTAGGCGTAGCCTATACGGATAATGGTCTCCTCTACCCTGTTCATTTCGGCACCGCATTTAATCATACTTTTGCCGAGATCGAGAGCGAGAGAAAGCACCTTTTCCGTTCGGTGTCTGTCATAATTATTTTCCATATTTTCCCTCTTTACACGCATTATAAGTGCATTCTGTATCATTTTAATTATAATACCGAGGCAAGATAAAAGTCAAGGGGGATTTGTGAGGGAAGTGTGAATAAGGAAAAAAAGAAAAGGCTACCGTCAAAACGGCAACCTTTGTTCTTAATATCACTCAAATCTCACAGGACAGTATTTTTCCATAAGCTCTTTAGTCTTTTTATTTTTACTTACCCGTCCTCTCATATAAAAAAGACGCTTTTCTTCGGAATAATATCCTACCTCGTAAATATCAAGATACGTATACCTTGTCACATTCTCATGGGTCTTTAAAGCATACCTTACATTTTGCCAAGGGATATTTTCCTTCAATCCGAAAAAGTAATTTATAACTAACCGTTCTTCAGAAAACACATAGCTTTTCGGAGTCATAAACATTACTGCTATAAAGAGAAATGTTAAAACAAGAAAGAAAATACCCATGCCATTTTCACCGCCTAAAAGAAATAAAAGCGAACCCATCAGCATAATAAAAAAGTATGCAACATCGACGAAAACCCTCTTATTTATAACTTTCTCTTCATCTACGTAAGGCTTAATATGTCGTGCGTTTTTCTTAAGGCTTTTTCTTTCGAAGTTATGAAGCCACACAAAGGCATCATCAAGCTGTAAGCTGATTTCCTCGCATATATCTTCAGCGGTTTTTTCATCGAAGCTCTGCATTAATTCCCAATTATCGGGCGGATCGAAGGTTTCCGCATTACTTTCAGGTATATCCTCATAAAAGCCGTCGGGAAGCTTATATACATCTCTGTAATAAAACCAACCGTTAAACATTCCTTCAAGACGGTATCTTTGGTTAGTGCAGGCTACGTCTACCGTGTTTTCATTCACTTCAGCCTTCAGATTTGAAAGGTTAGTTACCTTACTGTTGAGGAAAACAACTGAAACTTCTACGACAAAGGAGCCACCGTATTTATTTGTCTGAAAGGTTATCAGCTCAATGCAGTCATCCTTTTTCTTTTTGAAATGAGGATATTTACCTGTAAAGCCCTGTGCCTTCAGGTCTTTTATTACGGTTTTATTCAATGCTTTAAGCATTATTTCACGGTTGGTCATTACCTCACCCCTTTTCTTTGTCATAATTTTATTTTAAATTATTCCCAAACCTTTGTCAACAAAAATCAGTAAGGGAAGCTCTGTGGTTATATAATATATCACCTTAAGCGAAAAATGAACGACAAAAAGTGCAGATAATATATGTAAAAAGTAACAGTTTGTGCAAAATGTTCTGTCAATCAAAATATTGTATATGTATATATTTTCCTGCTATTTACATTAAAACAGCGGACTACCAATGAAGACACTACTATATACAAAAAAGAGACTGCAAAAAATAAACACCCACAGCGGGTATGAGTGAAAACAATATTATAATCGGGTGCGGGTGTCCCGCCTGCTACCTTTGCCGTCAGGCAACTTCATTGGCTAAGCCACTTCACTTACCGTAAGGCAACTTCATTCGTTAATGTCCGATAAATGAAGTACGTCTTAAAAGCCGTAATGAAGTCAGCGTAATAAACGCCGCTGAATGAAGTTATTTCCTGCGGACATAAATGAAAATCCTGTTCCGAAGAACAGGATTTTTTGGAGCGGATGACGAGGCTCGAACTCGCTACCTCCACCTTGGCAAGGTGGCGCTCTACCAGATGAGCTACATCCGCATAT
>JAZUOC010000190.1:0-2539 GCA_045604465.1 Acutalibacteraceae bacterium | reverse complement strand
TTTTCAAGCCTTTTTTTCCATTTTATTCCAAATATTAAACAATACAGACATAAAACCGTGTCTCGCTTGATTGCGAAACACGGTTTTTCGACAGTCTGTAAGGGTGCTTACCGCACCCTTTTTATGTTGCCTCATATTATGATTATAGCGTTATAATATGAGGTGATTATATGCTTCTTAAGGTATTCACGGGTATAATGATACCGTTTATAGGTACTATGTTAGGCTCATCGGCGATTTTCTTCGTTAAAAAGGAAGTCTCGGTCAAGATAAAAAATATTCTTTCTGCACTTGCGGGAGGTATAATGCTTGCGGCGAGCGTGTGGAGTCTGATTATACCCTCAGTAGAAACGGAGGAAGGTGTACTGCAGACCGTTTCCGGTGTTATCACGGGCGTAGCATCAATGATATGGGCAGACAGGGCAGTAGACAGAAATCTTAGCCGATGTAACAAATACACTCCTTATGCCAGAAAAACTCTTATGCAGTTAATAGCCGTGACCGTTCATAATATACCTGAGGGAATGGCGGTAGGTATGGTTTTCGCTTCGGTTTTAGCGGGAAACGGTGAAGGTGATTTTACTTCGGCTTTTTTACTTTCCTTCGGTATAGCGGCACAGAATGTTCCCGAGGGTGCTATCGTAACTATGCCTTTGATGGCTGAGAACACAAACAGAAAAAAGACGTTTTTGTGGGGCTTTGCTTCGGGTATAGTTGAGCCGTTTGGTGCGGTTATTGCTATACTCGCATCTGAATTAATGTCTGCAATTCTGCCGTTCTTTATGTCCTTTGCGGCTGGTGCTATGATTTATGTAGTAACTGAACAGCTTATACCGGATATGTATGAAAAGGCAGAAATAAAGGGCAAAATTACTATGATTTTTTCTTTTGGGTTTTTACTGATGATGAGCCTGGATGTTGTTTTTGGATAAAAGAAAGAAGCGGCCGTTTAGAGTCGCTTCTTTTATGTTTGATATAGCACGCTTTCTTATGTTAAATACCGAATAAAGCCTTTGCGTTTTCGGTGCATCTGTCAATAAGCTCCTGCACATCCATTCCTTTTATTTCAGCAATCTTTTCAGCTGTATATGCAATGTGTGAAGAATCGCATCTTTTACCTCGGAAGGGCACGGGTGTCATATAGGGAGCATCCGTTTCCAGCAGAAGTCTTTCGAGAGGTAACATCTCAACCACCTCTACAGGCTTTCTCGCATTCTTAAAGGTGACCGCACCGCCGATGCCGATGTAAAGACCGAGCTTAAGGATTTCTTTAGCCATTTCGGCACTGCCAGAAAAGCAGTGAACCACCCCTTTAGGTTTAAGCTCTTTAAGAATGTTCATCGTGTCCTCGTGAGCATCTCTGTCGTGAATTATTACAGGAAGACCGAGCTCGTTGGCAGTAATTATCTGCTTACGGAAAAGCTCTATTTGTTTTTCTCTGGGGGAGAAGTCATAGAAATAATCGAGGCCTATTTCACCTACAGCTATTATTTTTTCTTTTTTATAAAGCTCTTTGATTTTTTCGAGGTCGCTTTCGGTGGTTGCCTCTGCTTCGTGAGGATGAACACCGACAGCACCGTAAACGAAAGGATGCTCCTCGGTCAGCTTAACTGTTTCGAGGGATGATTTAAGGTCACATCCGCAGTTAATTATTCCGCATACGGAGTCAGCACAAAGAGAAGACAGAAGCTCAGTTCTGTCTTCATCAAAGCGTGAATCGTCATAATGTGCGTGGGTGTCAAAAATATTCTTATACATCATCTTACCTTTGAGCCTTCGGGAATACCGTCTACGAAAATAACCTTTACATCGTCTTCACTGCAGTCAGCAGCTAAAATCATTCCCTGACTTTCAACACCGCAAAGAACGGCGGGCTTGAGGTTGGAAACCACGATAATGCTCTTACCGATGAGATCCTCGGGCTTGTACCACTTTGCGATGCCCGATGCTACGGTTCTGGGAGTGCCTGTGCCGTCGTTAAGAGTAAGCTTGAGAAGCTTCTTTGCTCTCTTTACAGGTTCGCAGTCAGTGATTTTAGCTACTCTTAAGTCAACCTTAGCGAAATCCTCGATACCGATCTGTGCGATACCTTCTATCTCACTGAATTTCTTTTCGTTTTTCTGTGCAGCCTCCTGCTGAGCCTTGATTTCTTCCATCATTTTTTCTGCATCGATACGGGCGAAAAGGGGAGTAGCAGTACCTACTGTGCCGCCTGTCTTGAGCGCGCCGAAGGATGAAAGGCTGTCATAATCTTCTATATCGCAGTTAATCTGAGCGAGAATAGCCTTTGAGGTTTCGGGCATAAAGGATGAAAGAAGAACTGAAATAAATCGGATGCCTTCAAGAAGATTATAAAGAACTGTTCCGAGTCTTTCCTTGTTTGCTTCATCCTTAGCAAGAGCCCAGGGAGCAGTCTCGTCGATATATTTATTACAGCGCTTGGCGAGATTAATAACTGCTTCAACAGCATCGGCGATGTGGTAGGTTTCCATCTTGCTTTCGACTGTCTTGACTGTTTCGAGAGCGAAAGCTTTAAGCT
>JAZUOC010000189.1:0-9622 GCA_045604465.1 Acutalibacteraceae bacterium | reverse complement strand
CATAAGGTCGGCTCCCCTTACATAAATCACTGTCCCCTCTTTTTCCGTATGCTCTATTCTATCGAGCTTCACCGAGGAAAGACCGATGGAGTTAGGGCGGAAGGGTGAACGTGTGGCGAAAACTCCCATCCTTTTATTGCCGCCTAAAAGGGGCGGTCTGACCGTCGGCCGCCATTCCTCTCTAACCGCCTCGGAAAACTCCCATAAAAGCCATATATGAGAGAAATCCTCGAGTCCTCTCAGTGCTTCGGGATTACGGTATTCGGGAGTGAATACTATTTTCCCTTCAAGCTCTTCGATAAGTCCACTCTGACGTGGTATGCCGAATTTTTCGGGAAATTCCGTGAAAATGTGTGCTATAACTTTCATTTAATTGTTCTTCTTTCGGAGTGATATTTTAACTATTATACTATAAAAATGCACCCTGTTCAAGAGTGCATTTCTTTATGATATATATTCTATATACTCCTCAAGGCAAAGGCTTTTCTCTTTCATTTCCTTCGCCGCCTTTTCACCCACATAACGGTAATGCCACGGCTCATTTGCGATACCCGTAATATCTGTCTTGTCCTCGGGGTAGCGCTTTATAAAGCCGTATTTATGGGCGTTTTTATTAAGCCATTCATAAACCTCGTCACCGCTTTTCTCTCTGTCGGGATTTATGTCCACTGCTAAGCCTAATTCGTGCTCGCTTGTACCCGGCTTAGCCACCCACTGCTGTGTCAGCTCTCTCGCCACCCTTTTACTGTGTCCCTCTGAACGGTAGCGGTCGTATCTGCTTTCGTAAATATCCGCCTGACTGTCCTCACTGCGGTAGCCGGAAACCACCTGCGGATAATAACCCTCTGCCCTCATATCGTCAAACATCTTCTGCAGACTAGGATAAATTTCCTTATCTATCCTTTCACCGTTTGCAAGAGTAATAAGGCTTACCTCGTAATCCTCAGGCACTCTGTTATCGGAATTAACGAGTATAAGCATCCTGCCGTTTTCTGTGGTCGCTTCCTTCAGAAAATATGTGTCGGCATTTTTATAAAGCGTATCTCCCGCCGCTGTAAGAAAAAACGCGGCTATGAATATAAGCATCAGTATACTAAAGCGGTTTTTCTTTTTTCTCTTTCTGATTTTCATATTAATCACCTCTGCGACTAATATAAACCATTAAAATCCATAAGACAATACAAGTAAGACAGTCTTCAGTAAATCTTAAGATTTCCGTAAGAAAAGGGCTACTGCTTACACGGTAGCCCCCAACTTTTATTCCTTCGGTCTTTTCTTTGCTGTGAAATCGGAAACATCTATTCTGATAACGGAAACGATGCCCGCCATCTTCTCTGTTATGTCGAAATCTCTGCCTGTCTGGGTTTTCATAAGCACCTGAAGACCTTTGATTTTCTCCTCTGTATCTTCGACTATGACAGCCTTACCTCTGCCCATAACCGATGCGTAGGTAATTCCGTAGTTACAGGCTGTCTTGCCTTCAAAGGGTACTATGTCACAGTCAAGCTCGAAGAATACCTTCGGATTCACTCTCATAAGGTCGAGCTTTCTGCCCGTCAGCGCTCCGTGAAGATAAACAGTCATTTTCCCCTCTTCCATCGTATAGCCGTAATTCATCGGCACCACATAAGGCTCATCTCCGTCTACGAGACCTAAATGTAAAACCTTTGCTTTGTCAAGGATAGAGATAATTTCATCCATATCGGTGACTTCTCTTTCTCTTTTTGTAATTCCGTAATTCATATTTACTGTCCTTTCACCTGTTTGTAATACATTTTTCCCACCTGAAGCTCTCCGCCTCTGCAGGTAAGAAGCTCCGAAACAGTCACGAGCTGGTAACCCTCTTTTATGAGAGAGGGAATTGCTTTTTCCATAGCATCAACCGTTGTTTTATGAAGGTCGTGACAAAGTATTATGTGACCGTCAGCGGCATCCTTCATAATCTCTTTGTAAACCGCCTCGGCATTCTTCGTTTTCCAGTCAAGAGTGTCCACTGACCAATTTACAAAGGAAACGCCCAACTCCTTTCCTAACGCTCTTATCTCATCATTACAGGCTCCGTAGGGCGGTCTGACGATAGTGCTGTCTATACCTGTAATATCATATATTTTAGCTCGTGTCATCATTATCTGATCTTTGACCTCTTCTATACCGATATTCGTAAACTGTCTGTGGCTCCAGCTGTGATTACCTATTTCGTGTCCCTCGGCAGCTATCCTTTTCAGGGTTTCTCTCCTGTTATCAAGAGTATTACCTAAAACAAAGAATGTACCTCTTCCACCGTGCTTTCTGAAAATATCGAGAAGTCTCGAGGTGTGAGCACTGGGTCCGTCATCAAAGGTAAGAGCAATCATCGGTTTGTTTATATCAATGTTCACCTTTTCTGCCTCTGCAGGCACCGTTGTTTCCTCTTTGTTCTGATTTGCGGCAACAGAATCATCCGCTTTGCTGTCCTGCAGCAGTTCCTTTGTCTCTTTTTTGGTAAAGGTATAAGTTTTTGTCCCGTCGGACATGGGAAGGAATTCCCCTCGGGTTAAAATAATTTTCAGGCTGTCTTCTGCCAGAACCCAACATCTGAGCAAATCCCCCGGATTGAATTCACGGTCTATACCGAACTCATCAATAAGCTTCTTTTCTGCTTCCTCACGTTTTCCTTTTTTCAGTAAATCATCAATTTTAAGAAGCTTTCCGCTTTCAATATCCGCCGAAAAGGTTTCCGTCATATCTATAGGATGGGCAAGAGTGGAATCAGAATAAGTGCCCTTTAATTCCACACTCACCACGTCGTTTCCATTAAAGTAGCTGTTATATGCTATGAGCAGCTCTGCCGCTTCCTGCAGCTCCTTTGAAGCAGAATCCACCTGAGCCGAGGCTATGGTGTCATCTATATATTTTTTAATTGCAATATCAAGTTCTTCAATACCCGTTTCAGGAAAAAGGACTGTAGCAACAAGCTTTTCGCCAAAAAGCACTCTGCTTTCTTCTTCTCCGTATTGATGAATAACACCCTCAAAGCTTTCTACTCTGCTAAGATAATCGGTAAGCACCGCATCCTGCGTTTCGACTCCGGAATTTTTCGTACAGCCTGTAAGAAACAGGAGTGATAATACCAATAGTATGCTGATAATTTTTTTCATTTCAGAGTCTCTTTTACTCCTTTATATCATATTTTCGGGACATATCAGAGAGTGCTTCCTCTCTGCTTATTTTGCCCGTATTACATTCTATCATAATCTGCACATCCTTATCCCTAAGGTCATAGAACAACCATGTAATATATGCCAGAAGACCTCCTATGGCCGGAATAAGCATAAAGATGAGCCACAGCATATTCAGAGCATGGGGTGTCTGTGTTACACCGCTCTGCTCCAGCTCCTGAAATGATCCCACCTCTACCGTTTTCCAGCCTACTGACTCGAGACCGAGAATGAACAGTCCGAGCGCACCTGAGATAGAGCCTGTTAATTTGGCCATAAAGGTCTGTACGGCGAAGGTTATACCCTTAGCCTCGGTGCCGCTTTTAAAGCGTCCGTATTCTGCACAGTCAGGTGTGAACATAAACATCTCCAGTGAAACTACTGCCAGAGGAATCGAACGGATGGTGAACATAATAATATAAACAACCACATTACCGTATCCTATTGCCCAGGTAATAACGCTGAGTATTACATATAGCAGCAGACATACACGGTTTACCTTCATTTTGTCGAACCTGCGTATTATCTTCGGCAGAAGCAGAGCAATAATAAGCTGCGGTACTGTTCCGACAGCACCGACAACCAAAGAAAACAGTGCGCTGTGGAACAGATAATAGGAAACATAGAGTGTGAATGCATTACCTATGCTCAGTGAAGAGTAGAAAAATACACCGAGATAATATATCAGCAGATACTTGTTTCTGAGCAGATAAGAAAACATTCGTCTGACGGTAAAGGTTTCTTCTGCCTCCGCATGGAAGCGCTCCTTAAGCTTAAAGGATGCGGGCAGCATAAACGCAAAAGCCATAATACATATTATTACCGTTATCACGCCGTAATTCATACCTACCTTCTCGCTGACAAGAACAGTAGAAAGGGTGGAGGTGATACCTACACCGGCATAAGTAGCGATACTTTTGTATGACTGAACGGTATTTCTTTCATCTATACTCTGACTCATCGAAGTAAGTATGCCGAATATAGGCACATCACACAGTGTGTAAGCTGTGTCCCAGAGCATATAAGCTACAGCAAACCAAATCAGCTTGACCGTATCTGACGAGCCTGAAGGGATAACAAAGGTAAGTATAGTGGTTATGGGAATAAGTATGGTGGAAATGCGTATCCAGGGAAGATACTTCTTTCCGCCTTTGAATTTTACCGAGTCGAAGATAACTCCGAAAAGAGTATCGTTTACCGCATCCCATACCTTTACGATAAGCATAACTGCAGCTGATTTAATGGGATCTATGCCCAGAAACAGAAGATATGTAGTAAGACACACATTAAAAAGTGTGTAAATCATATTCTGTCCGGCAAAATACGAATAATAGCTGAATCTTTCTCCCGGCTCTGTGGACCAGTCAGCTCTGCCGGCAAAAGCGCTTTTGACCTTTGAAACGATTTCCATTATTCTTCTCCTTTTTATTCAGTTATTTCTCCCAAAGATATACTCTCGCTTCATAGGGGCGAAGCTCTGAAAAGCCCTCATTTTCGTAATTACAGAGAATTAATTCTGCTTTTCCTGTATCGCAGCTCTCAGGTGCTTTCCATTTTTCATTCTTTTCAGAAAAAGAGCAGATAACTAAAATTTTCTGCTTTTTGTCCTCTCTTGTATATGTATATAATTTTGAAGAGCTTTTATTGTATTCTCTGTAGTTGCCGTACCGTACACAGGACAGCTCCTTGCGAAGCTTAATGGCCTTACGGTAAAAATTAAGCACAGAGCTTTCATCCTTTTCCTGTGCCGCTACATTAACCTCTCTGTAGTTTTCATTGACATAAAACCACGGAGTTCCTGTAGTAAATCCGGCATTTGCACTGTCATCCCACTGCACAGGTGTACGGGCCGAATCACGTGAGCCGTGCCACAGACGCTGAAGACGCTTTTCCGGAGATTTTTTTGTGCCTACATTTTCATACTGCCAGCGTGTCTGCACATCCTCATACATAGACGGATCTTCAGGATACCAGTTGCTCATACCGATTTCCTGTCCCTGATAAATAAAGGGGGTACCCTTTAAGAAAAGATACGACACTGCCAGCATCTTCGCACTCTCGCTGATATATTTTTCACTGCCGTAACGGGAAACGATTCTCGGATGGTCGTGATTTTCCATATAAAGCATATTCCATCCCTTACCCTCAAGTCCCTTCTGCCATGAAGAGAAGGCTCTTTTCAGCTTTCGCAGTGAAAAGGGCATATGTACAAAATCCGTGAAAAGACAGTCTGCCTCCTGGGTTGAAAACTGGATCATCATATCCAGCACCGGTTCATTTTTCTCATCAATATATTTCAGTGCCTTCTTCGGCTTTATCATCGGAGCCTCCGCAAGAGTCATACAGTCATAATGTGAGAAAACATCATCTCTGAACTCCTTGAGATATTCGTGAAGATGAGGTCCGTGATTAAAGTAATTAAAGCCCTTGGATGCCGGCATAATATAATCGTCCGGCAAACCCTCCTTTTTGGAAATGAAGGTAATTACGTCCTCACGGAAGCCGTCAACGCCCATATCCAGCCAGAATCTGAGGATCTTCTTTACCTCCTCACGTACCAACGGATTATCCATATTAAGATCCGCCTGCTGAACGGCAAACAGATGTAGATAGTACTCCTGTCTTACCTCGTCCCAAGCCCATGCCTTTCCTTCAAAAAGAGAATCCCAGTTATTCGGGAGCTTTCCGTCCTGTTTAGCGGGACGCCAGATATAATAATCCGTATAGGGCTCTATTCTCTGACGGCTTTTCTGAAACCATTCATGCTGATCACTTGTATGGTTTACAACCAGATCCATAATAACCTTCATACCTCTTTCGTGAGCACCGTCGAGAACCTTTATGAAGGCATCCATACCGCCGAATTCTTCCGCGATACCATAATAATCGGAAATATCATATCCGCAATCCACACCGGGCGAAGGGTAAAGAGGTGAAAACCAGATTCCGTCACAGCCGAGGGATTTAATATAATCCAGCTTTTCATACACGCCTATAAGGTCACCCATACCGTCACCGTTTCCGTCCTTGAAGGAACGGGGCCAGATCTGATAGAAGACCTTGTCCTTATACCATCTGCTATCATTCATAGTATATTCTCCTCTTTTTATTTTTTTGAAAGGGCAGCAACACTTTCGACTGTTATTTCACTGTCCCAACGGATATGTGTCACATTCTCATCCCCGTCATAAAAGACGGGGAATTTGAAATTAATACACTTTAACAGTCTACCGTCAGGCTGTTCTTCTTTGAATATCTCAACGCTTTCGATAAAGGTATTGAGAAACTTCTTTTTCTCAGCGTCGGTAAACTCTTTGTACATTGTACCATAATAATGCAGAAAAAGATAGACATTTTCGCCTGATATTTTTTCTTCTTTGATATTAGCTATACGGGACTGCAATTCTGTTATTTGTTCTTCCACAACCTCTATCTCATCATAGAAATCATAAAGTCTGTTTTGCATATCCTGATACTTTTTATCATAATGCTTGTCAGTGACATCAAGGGTATCTATCTGAGATGCGAGCTTTCTTTTTGACTTTACAAGCTGATTGAGTTGCTTTTTGAATACTGCAAGCTCTTCTTCAAGACCTTCTGTACTTACTCTTGTGTTTATTTTTTCACACAGAGCCTTTTCAAACCCAGGATTAGATACAAGCCTTTCAATCACCTCTTCAACTGCACCGTTTACAACAGTCTGATTCCATTGTCTATGGTAATCGCACTTGTGTCCGTCTACCTTCATACGATGCTTACAAGCATAATAAAAATGGTCTTTGTAGATTGTACCATCAGGCTTTTTCTTTCGGTTAATATTTCCGTACATTGCCGCACCACAAACAGGACAGCGAAGCAAACCCGATAATAAATGCTCGTGGTCAAGATTATAAATCTTTTCCCGTTTAACACCTAACTTTTTACGCTTCTGTTGAGCCAACTCCCAATCTTCAACAGATACAATAGCCTCGTGTATGCCGTCATAAATAGGATATTGTTCTTGCTTAACTATATGATACTCATTTCGGGTGCCGTTAATCTTTTCCGTCTTACGTCTGCCGAAAGCTATCTTTCCGCAATATACGGGATTCTGTATAACCAACTTTATGAAATGTGCAGAGAAAGTATCTAATGTTCCGTTCTGTCTTGGCTTTTTAGCAATACCGTGTTGGTTGAGATATTTGGCGATACCGTTTGCACCTAAATTGGTGTTTATATATTTATCAAATATGATGCGTATGGTTTCAGCCTCATCTTCTGCAATCTTTAATTCGCCCTTTTCAAGATAATACCCGTAAGGAGCAAAGCCACCGTTCCACTTGCCTTCTCTTGCCTTTTGCTTTCTTCCTTCCATAGTCTGAACAAGAATATTCTCACGCTCTATTTCTGCAACGGCAGATAGCACAGAAATCATCAGCTTACCGCTGTCCTTGGAACTGTCTATACCATCCTCAACGCAGATAAGGTTTGCACCGTAGTCCTGCATAATTTGTAAGGATGAAAGCACATCAGCAGCATTTCTGCCGAAACGGGACAGTTTGAAAACAAGCACATAATCTATATTATCTTTACCGCTTGCAATATCTGATAACATTCTCTGAAACTCAAGTCTTCCGCCAATATTTTTACCTGATTTTCCTTCGTCACTGTATTCACCTGCAATATGCATCTCCTGATACTCGGCATATTTACGAAGCTTTTCTCTCTGTGCATCAAGGCTGAAGCCCTCAACCTGTATTGATGTCGAAACACGGGTATAAATATAGCAATTTAATCGTTTCATATATTTTCAACTCCTTGTAATTTTTTCATTTTGATTATATTTTTCTTTCGCATATTCGACAAATGTGTGAGGCAGGATTAACCTGCCCCACAATGCTTTTTATGCGATTTGCTTTTCGGCTTTTTTGTCCGCTTCAGCCTTTATAATATCATCAAACATAGGACCGTACTTTTCTACCATACGGGCAAGAAAATCAACCATTCTGTCAAATGCCGCACTTTGCTCCGCCGTGAACTCACTTGACTCAATACGGAAACTGTATTCACCTTTGGTGTTGTTCAAAATGCTTTTTAATAGTTGTTTGATTCGTTTAAACATTCTCATCACCTCGCATCCCTATCCCTCTGTTTAATCAGATACTTCCTGTAATACTCGCAAGCCTTCATTACAAATTCCTCAAGCTCTTTCTTGTCTGCTCTCGGTGAAAACTGCTGTAACCGCTCAAGAGGAAACTTTATCGTTTCTTTTTGATTTGCTTTGTCCTCTTGCATAATAGTTTCAATCTGTTCTGTGTCTAATTCATTATTCTGACTCAGCTTTTTGAAGCGTACTGCCTGTGAGAATGACGGTGTGCGTTCTTCCTCCTCAATAGTATCAAGCAGAACATACTGTTGGTCTTCCGCAAGATAGGAAAGCTCAACTGCAGGTGTAAGAGCTATTTTGCCCTCATCAACAAGGTCGAGCAGTTCAGGTATGAGATTTGTAAGGCGGATATATCTCTGTATTTGGTTACGGCTTTCACCGGCCTGTTCAGCGATAATCTCGTCTGTTCTTAACTTCGTCCCAACTTGGGACGAAGTTTTACCTTGATGTTTTAACGCCTCCATTTTCAACTTATACGCAAACGCCTTCTCGCTAGGTAAAATATGTTCTCTGTGCAGATTACTGTCAACAAGCATAATTGCCGCTTCATCTCTGCTTATGGCGTAAATTAAAGCAGGGACTGTTTTCATCCCTGCCTTTACTGCCGCGTGTAAGCGTCTGTGTCCGCTTATCACCTCGTATTCTTTTTCTGCTTCTTCAATTGGTCTTACAATTATAGGAGATAATATTCCTTGCTCTTTTATACTTTCTGTGAGCAGTTCCATCTCCCCGTTGTCTAAAACTTTGTAAGGGTGTCCCTCAAATGAATGAATTTTTTCTGTCGGTATATTTACCGGTGCCTTTAATTTTTTACTTACCATTTTTAATAGCCTCCTTATTTATTTTTCTGATTTGTTTTTTTAGCTTATTGTCATAGTGTACATAGTGCATACGGTGTAAGCTTCTGTCTGTTTCGTACATCATTTCCTTTACGGCTTCAAGTTCTTCACCTATCGGTGTATTCTTTAAATCATATTTCAGACAAAGATTTCCGATTAAAGAGCCGACCTTTCTGAATACCACAAGAAACTTTATGGCATCTTGGGTTGGTTTCTCTTGTATCGGGTAACCTGCGATAATGTACCGCAGAAGTGCTTCCTTCGGGAAGAAGCTTCTTTTCACATATTCCTGTATTTTTTCGTAGTCCTCATTTGTTATGCGTACCGCTATTCTGTTGTTTCTTGTTCGCATTGTTTCATCTCCTTTTTAATTTTGGTATCAGTTCTTCAACGTCCCTTAATGCTTCCCGTAGCATAGGAACATCAAAAACTACTTTGTG
>JAZUOC010000188.1:0-4640 GCA_045604465.1 Acutalibacteraceae bacterium | reverse complement strand
CGGTAAATTTAATATCGACGCTGCGGCTATCAACAGAACGCTTAAGGATTGCGGTGCAATCGGAATGTTTGATGTTGATGAGTTCATTAATACTACTCTCGAAATGCTCGACAGAACAGGCGCTCTTGATGCTGTTATCGGTAAAACCAAGGATTGGATTTATTATAAATTAGTCGAAGGTGTAACCTCAGCTCTTGCTCTTTCCACCTTCTATACCTGGCCTAACTATTGGGCATGTGTATCTCCCGAGGATTACGATACAGCTATGAATTATGTGTTCGGTCCCGAGGGCAGTGAAAAGAGAGAAGAATATGCAGGTCTTATTGCAAAGCTTGACAATTACAATACAGTTGTCCGTCAGAGAATTCCCGAAATTCTTACAACGGCAGTAGAAAACGGTGTGCATTTCGGTGCTGTTTCTAAATACGGCTTCCAGACACTTCCTATCTGCGAAACTAACTATCTGGTTTCCGACCAGTTTGCATCCGTAGGACGCTCGTCCTTCGGTGCAACAACAGGTACAATTTATGAGGATCTTCCTGCTGACTATATCGCAGAAAGAATAGAAGCAGGTTTCGGCAAATATATTTCACCTGACGGACAGATAGATGCTTCAACCTGTCTTTTCCCTGACAGTACATGGTTTATCAAGGGTTCAAGCCATTCCAACTGGTCTGACTGGGAATTAAGACTTCTCTACGATATTGCTTCTTCCGAGGAAAAGGTTACGGTAGATAATTCATGCTGGCCTTCACAGTTTGTGGTTTATTCCTATACCAACCCGGATGAAGATTCCGACGGTGAGATAGAAGTAATGACGGCAGAAAACTGTGATACGGAAAATTGGGAAGCAGAGGAAAAGTATGATAATCCTACCGATAAATACGGTAAGATTTTCGTAGCTGTAACTGCTTTGATTAAATGGCTTATGGAGCTTGTCGGAATGATATTTGATTTTTAATCTGAAGATAAAACTTTAGAGATAAAAGATATATTACATTCATTGACAAAAAAGCGACAGGATGCTATCATTGACTTACAGGATAATCTATTCTTATCTTTAAGGAGGAAAAGGAAATGAATACAGACGAAATCATCAGTAACGAAACTTTATCGGGACTTATGGAAATGGAATGGTTTTCAGAGCTTATGGACAGACTTTTACAGGTATTTACTAAGCTGATGGTTAAGCTCGGACTTAAAATTATTTTTTAATACATAGGACTAAGTGCACAGGAACGGCTTACGGCTGTTTCCTGTGTTTTTTTATATTGACAAAACGGCTGTAAAAATATATACTCTATAATGACACACGTGATAGAGATTAACTGAAATTGTTTTTTGAATTTGCAGACTTTTTGCAGGAGGTTAAACAGAGTGAACAGAATTCGCTGGAAAAGCTTTGATGTTTTAAAGGGCCTGTGCTGTATAGCCGTAGTGCTCATTCATTAGGAGATACGGGCCTGTATGTAAAGACCTTCTGCCGCTTTGCAGTACCGACCTTTCTTATTATTTCCGGCTTTTTCTTTTTGTCGGACGGAAAAATGGATGACGGTAAGGTTGTAGGCAAGATTCGCCATATAGCAGGTCTTTTATTCGGATCGGCTTTGTTTTATGCCGTGTTTACACTTATAACATACAATATAAATTCATCGAGCTGGAATTGGCTGTCCTTTTTTGGGAAAGAGTAGCATGGAGTTATATCTTAAAAAATCTCAATAAGTAAAAGTTGAAAAGATAAGTGTATAATAATTGTGACAGATTTATAATAATTGAAAGGGATGAAAAAATGTCAGAAGTTAAAGATAGAGCTTTAATAAAGATGCAAAGAAACATTTCTTATGATTTAATGAGAATTTCTGCCGCTGTTTTAGTAGTTTTGTTGCATATAGCAGCAACGAAATCTAAAACACTGGAGCCAAGTGATTTTGATTGGAAGGTAATGAATTTTTATAACTGCTTTACCAGATGCTGTGTGCCTTTATTCTTTATGCTGAACGGTGCCTTTTCCTTAAAGAAAGATATTGATATCAAAAAATTATATCTGAAAAAGATTTTACCGTTAGTAGCTGTTTATATTGTATGGTCATTTCTGTATGTTGTGGATACATTGGGAATAGAAAAGTTTATGCAGACCGGACTGATAAATATTCTGAAAATGATGGTCAGCGGTAAATATCACTTATGGTTCATACCGACTCTTATAGGTTTATATATGCTGCATCCGATTTTAAGAGCAATAGTAGGTTATAAGGACGGTATGTATGTAAAGTACTATTTTGTTCTGTTCATTTGTGCCGGCATTATAAAACCGACGCTTTTACTGTTTCTTACGGAGGAACACAGCTTGTATATATCTCTTTTAAAAAAGATACCTGTAGAGCTTGTCAGCTATTCGGGGTATGTACTGTTGGGATATTACCTGACGAATATGCACTCCAAAAAGTACAGGCCAAGGAATCTTCTGTTGGCGTTTATAGGAATTTGCATCGTCACTGCCGTATTGTGTCAGTTATATGCGGAAGGTAAGGGTGAGCCGATAGGTATCCTTTACTCAAATACGACAGTAAATTCATTTCTGGAAGCAGTTGTTTTGTTTTTGTTTTTTAGGGACCTGAAAGGAAAATACGGCAGAACCACAGAAAGGATAGTGGCTTATTTATCTCCGTTGACTTTTGGTGTATACCTATTGCATCCGTTTGTTATGGAACAGTTGGATACAAAATTATCTTTAAATGCACTTGCTTTTTCTCCAATTATTTCAATTCCGATACTGACGGTTCTGATTACTTTAATATGCCTTGCAGTAACTTTTGTGATGATTAAAATACCTGTAGCAAAAAAATTCTGGAAGTTTTAAGAAACACAGGGGACGGTACGGTGTGTTCAACTTGAAAAAAGATTAACTGGCGGCGGCTTTTCCGCTTCACATTCACCTTTTGAATCTCTCCTGAAAGTAAAGATGTCACGTAGTGACAGAGAGGTCATAACATTAGACAGCACAAAGCACAGGGTATTATTGATTATGCCCTGTGCTTTTTTCTGATTTTGTAAAATTTTCTAAAAATAAACTTACAGATATTTCTCTTTTTGTTAAATGTAAAAAAAATGCAATTCTGCCAATAATATCATTAAATAAACACTTGATTTCTTGTATGTATAGTGATAGAATATAGTGTAAATTTATCAGTTTACCAAAAGTCTTATTAATTAAGGGGTAATGTATCAATGGAAAGAAAAGTAGGTACCGTTTCGAGAGGCATCCGTTGTCCTATCATCCGTGAAGGCGACGATCTTGCTAAAATCGTATGTGACAGCGTTATCGAGGCTGCCGAAAGTGAAGGCTTTGAGCTTCGTGATAAGGATGTAGTAGCGGTTACAGAGTCTATCCTGGCCAGAGCGCAGGGTAACTATGCATCTGTAGAGGCTATAGCAAAGGATGTAAAGGCTAAGCTCGGCGGTGAAACTGTCGGTGTAATTTTCCCCATTCTTTCGAGAAACCGTTTCGCTATCTGTCTTCGCGGTATAGCTATGGGCTGTAAAAAGATAGTTCTTATGCTCAGCTATCCCAGTGATGAGGTGGGTAATCATCTTCTCACCTACGATCAGCTCGACGAGGCAGGCGTAAATCCCTACAGCGATGTACTCACCGAAGCCAAATACCGTGAGTTTTTCGGAGAGAACAAGCACGAGTTCACAGGTGTTGACTACGTAGAATATTATTCATCCCTCATCAGAGAATGCGGTGCAGAGTGCGAGGTTGTTTTCGCAAACCAGGCTAAGGCCATTCTTGATTACACAGACTGTGTCCTTAACTGTGACATCCACACCAGAGCCCGCACAAAGAGATTACTTATGGCTGCAGGTGCAAAGGTAGTCTGCGGTCTTGATGAAATTCTTACCGAATCCATCGACGGAAACGGCTTCAACGAGAATTTCGGACTTTTAGGTTCAAATAAATCGACAGAAAATACAGTTAAGCTTTTCCCGAGAGATTGCGGTGATTTCGTAAACAGAACACAGGCTCTTCTTATCGAAAAGACCGGTAAGAGGATCGAGGTTATGGTTTACGGTGACGGCGCATTTAAAGATCCTCAGGGTAAAATCTGGGAGCTTGCAGACCCATGCGTATCACCCGGTTACACAGACGGCCTCAAGGGCACACCCAATGAGCTCAAGCTCAAGTATCTCGCTGATAATGATTTTGCAGGCCTTAAGGGTCAGGAGCTCAAGGATGCTATTTCAAAGAGAATCGCTGAAAAGGGTGACGAAAGCCTTGTAGGCAATATGGCTTCCCAGGGTACCACACCCAGACAGTTCACAGACCTTATCGGTTCGCTCTGCGATCTTACCAGTGGCTCAGGTGATAAGGGTACACCTGTAGTTCTCGTTCAGGGTTATTTCGATAACTATACCAACTGATAAGTAATTTCATTAAATATATAACTAAACGGGAGGAATTTGTATGGATTCAAATGTAAGACCTGAAACAATGGAAAGAATCACCACGAAAGAATTGGCGCAAGCTTTTATCGACGAACAGGTAAAAGCAGTCCGTGAGCAGGTAGGGGACAAAAAGGTTCTTCTTGCTCTTTCCGGCGGTGTAGACTCATCCGTTGTGGCTGCTCTTCTTATCAAGG
>JAZUOC010000187.1:0-6189 GCA_045604465.1 Acutalibacteraceae bacterium | reverse complement strand
AAAAAATGGCAATGTGGAAGTTCAAAAATGAGAAATTCCGTGATTTTCAAGCCTTTTTTTCCATTTTATTCCAAATATTAAACAATACAGACATAAAACCGTGTCTCGCTTGATTGCGAAACACGGTTTTTCGACAGTCTGGGGCGGGATAACCTTATCCCGCCGTTTTTTGTTAATTGAAAGGGATAGGCTGACGGAGAGGTTTCTTATGATTGACAGGGTTTGGAATAATTGATATAATCGAGAAATAAAAGGAGATGATTAAATGAAGAAAAAAGCTTTGCTTATAATCTGTCCTATACTGGTTATAGGTATTATCTGCGGCGTTTTTTACTTGACACCTCACAGCACAGAGGATGCAGTTCTTTCTAATCCAAATGCAAGCGAAGCGGCAAAAGCGGAGTATGATATAATCTGCGATTCTACAGGCATAGCTGCTTTTTCCGGTCAGCAGGAATCCACATGGATGGGAAGTCCCGACTATGAGACAGATTACATATATGAAGCCTCGGGTAAGCTTCCGCTTATAAAAGGCTTCGACTATATGAACGATGATTTCGACGGAGTAAACGAAAGAGCCGCAGAATGGTACGAAAAGGGCGGTATAGTCACCATCTGCTGGCACTGCGGAAGTGATTTCAGCGGCGAATGGAAGGAATGCAAGGAAACAGATATAGCCGACTGGGAAAAGGCTATTACTCCGGGCACCGAGGAATACGAAAAGCTTATCACAGGAATGGACAAGGGAGCAGAGGCACTCAAGGAATTAAAAGAAAAAGGCATCCCTGTTTTATGGAGACCCTTTCACGAATTTGACGGAGACTGGTTCTGGTGGGGCAGGGGAGGAAGTGAAGCCTTTAAAAAGCTGTGGCAGATAATGTACGAAAGATACACCGACTATCACGGCCTCAATAACCTTATATGGGTACTCGGCTACTCACACAAAATGCTCGATGTAAAGGACTGGTACCCGGGTGACGAATACTGCGACATCATCGGTGCGGACACCTATGACATCGGAATAGTACATAAGCTCTACAGAGAGATGAAAAGCGTAACATCAGCACCGAAGCCTTTATGCCTTCACGAATGCGGCAAGAATCCCACTGAAAAGGATCTGAAAATTTCACCGTGGAATTACTTTATGACCTGGCACACGGAGTATCTGACAGAAACGAACAGCCCCGAGGAGATTAAGGCTCTTTATAACAGTGAGATTGTGCTTACGATGGGGAAGTAAATAAAAAGTTAAGGGAACGGTTTTGAGCCGTTCCCTTGAAATATGTAAATTTAATTAAATAAGTTTTTAAACCAATCAATGATTTGTTTAAAGAAATCTTTGATCTTTTCAAAGAAATTCTTTTCTTCATAGGGCTCATTAGGTGTATCAGGATTTGTAGGTATTTCAAATTTATAACCACAACCGTAATCACATGTATAGTCGCCGTTGTTGTCTTTGTGTTTTAAGACATTAATATAATCACTGGTAAAACAATAACCACAATCGCAAATATACGTTGTGTAACCTTGTTCAATGCATGTTGGAGGAGTTATTATCAAGTTATAGTGGGTATCGGGATTTTCAACGGAATAATGAATTGTGGCATTGAATATTTCAGGGTTATGTTCGTCGATATCAATTTCATCCCATTGTTGCTTAGTGCCTTCGTAAAATATATTAGAAAGTCTATAGGAGAGACCAAATGCGGTATTTCCGATTTCTGTTATACCTTTTGGAATTATTACACTCCGTAATTTCTCACAATAAGTTATGGAAGAACCTGATATGGCAGTCATATTTTTTCCTATTGTTATATTTTCTAAATTTTGTGAATAAGCAAAAGATGATGAACTAATGGTAATTACGCTGTCGGGAATAATATAAGATTTCATACTGCTACCGGATGGGTATTGAAGCAAATTTGTTTTGTCTTTGTTAAATAATACACCGAATTCATCGTTTGAATAAAATTCATTGTTTTGATCAACGATTATTTCTTTCAAGTTATAACAAGTCCCGTTAAAAGCGTCTTCATCTATGTGGTTTACATTACTTGGTATATATAGGCTTTCAAGATTGAAGCAATGTGAAAAAGCACAAGACTCAATTTTCTTTAAAGATTCGGGTAGAATTATATTGATAAGATTTTTGCTATAAGAAAAAGCATTAACATATATCTCTATTACACCTTCAGGAATTGAATATGATGTTAAGGGATTACCGGATGCGTAATCTATTAGAATGGTTTTGTCTTTATTAAATAATGTTCCAAATTCATCACTTGAATAGTTTTCGTTGTTTTTATCTACAGTTATTTTCTCTAAACTGTCAGGTAAACCTATGTCAATGCGTGGAACACCTTTTCCAATTTTTAAACTTTTAAGACTAGAGCAATTTTGAAAAGCCCAAAGTTCAATATATGCGTTTGGGATATAGATATCTGTTATCCCGGTGCAGGCAAATGATGAGCTACTGATAATAGTCAAGCTTTCGGGTATGATTACATCTTTTAAGCTACTGCATTCTGCAAAAGCGGAGTAATTAATGCCTGTAACACCTTCAGATATTTTTACGGACACAAGTTCTTTACATTGGTAAAATGAGTATTTTCCTATAGTGGTTACTCCTTTTTCTATAACAACATTTTTGATATTGATACTTGAAAATGGAGACAGTCCGTTATAATCCCACATCTTGCCTTCACCACTTATAACAAGCTCGCCTGAACTCTCATCAAATGCCCAATAAACATTATTACCACACTGACCTGTTGCGTTTAAAGCACTTGCCGTCACAGCCATAGCCATGCATAAAACAGCCATAGCCATAACAAGAATTAAATTTTTCAATGTTTTTTTCATTTTTATATTTCCTCCTTGAAATATGATATTTCAATTTTATCACTATTAGTTAAAAAAAGCAATAGTTAACTGTTTTTTCACTGCCCACGAAATACAATATTTGAATGCATAAAATCACCGCATCCCTTCATAAAAGGATGCGGTGATTTTACATTCGGGTGCGGGTGTCCCGCCTTCACTTATTCACTATTCCTTCTTACCTCTTCACTCGCTCCAAAATCCCGTGAAAAGAAGGTGAGAGTGAAAAGTGAATAGTTAATAGTGAAAAAGTAAAATCCCGATCTCTTACGAGAACGGGATTTTGGAGCTGATAACCGGATTTGAACCGGTGACCTCATCCTTACCAAGGATGCACTCTACCTACTGAGCTATATCAGCACGCTTCATTTGTGAAAGCCTATTGATTATATCCTATTTTATCTCTCTTGTCAACCTTTATCGGGAAAGTTTTTATTTTTTTTTATTGCTTTTTTATTCGTCCGGCTTGGCTTTGTTGATAAAGCTATATTTAAAACAGATATGGTGCAAATGTATTATTCAGAATTGATATAAAGAAATTTATTAAAAACCGATGACAAATTAAAAAATATATGTTATAATTTCTTGGATTTTAAATTTTACGGAGGAAGACATGAAAGAGTATATTTCCCGTCTTAAAAAAGGCTGTAAATTACATACTTTTATATACTGGACTCTTTTAAGGGTGCTTATGATAGCTGCTTTCGTCGGTACGGCTTTCTCCGAGGGCGCTTCTCTCACGGCTGTAGTGCATATCGCTGTCTGTTTTCTTGCTTCGTTCTTCTGGGAATTTTCACAGGCTATGCCGGGGAAGAGTCTTTTCCGTTTAATGCCGTCCTCGATACACACGGCACTTAACACCTTGCTTTGTGTTTCTTCATTTTTTGGCGTTTTTCTGAACTGGTATTATGATGTTCGTCTTTTCGATCCTGTTCTGATGGCTGTTTTTGCCTTCTGGTCCGTGCTTTACGGGTACGAAATAGGCTACAGCATCGTAAAAAAGCATCGTTTCTCCGCCACCAAGGCTATGGTTTTTTATGCCGCCTTCGGTGTCAGCTTTATTCTGTTTAACATCTGTGAACTCGGTGAGTTTGCGTGTGACCAGATAATCGGTCTTGCCACGGGAGATGTAGGAAATGCACAGTTCTGGTCGGTGGCCTTGGCAGAGGGTACGGGCAGAGAGGGAAGCATTATCGATGCCATTAATCCCGAAAGAATCCCTCTTATGGATATTATGGCGGATATTATTATTCATTCTGCCGGCGCTTTTCTGGCTCTGATTTTTATCAATGTATTCCCTTATCGCTTAAGAGGAAGATTTAAGTACGATATTGATTACGGTAATAATAAAACTAAAGCAGCAGACAGCTCTGCAGGTTGAAGGTTGGTTATAAAATGAAGGATTATCTGAACCGTTTAAGAAATAACTGTCCACGTTCTACGTATATCTTCTGGTGGATAATAAGATTTGCTATGATCGGTATGTTTATCAAATCTCTTTTCGATGAGCCCTTCAATTGGGTTATTTCCGTGGAAATACTGATGAACCTCGGTATAATGTTTGTGTGGGAATTCTGTATGGCTACACCGAAATGGACAGTTTTCCGTTATATAGAGCCGATTATGCAGACGGCTATTACCGTGGTTGACTTTATCGCGGTAATTACGGCTTATCTGCTCGATTTCTATTTTGAGGTAAGACTCTGGGATTCTTTCCTTCATTTTACCTGCAGCGTCGGTATCGTATTTTTCGGTTATGAGTTTGCCTGCGCTCTTATTAAAAAGGAGAAAAAGACAGCGCCGCTTACGCTGATTCTTCTCTGTGCCGTAGGCTTCAGCTTTATGTGTACTACTCTTTGGGAAATTTTCGAGTTCGCGGGTGACCAGGCGATAGGTCTTACTACAGGAGCTGTAGGAAGGTCACAGTTCTGGTCCTATACTAATCTCTTAGGTACTGCGAAGCATCAGACTCTTTTTGATTACATCGATGTAGGACGCTATCCGATTATGGACACTATGGGTGATATGGTACTTAATACTTTGGGGGCGATTTTAGGTGCTCTCGTGCTGAAAATTTATCCCTACCGTCATAAGGGAAGATTTAAGCTTGATTATGTAATGCCTGAAACAGAGGAAAATTAATCCTCTGTTTTTTTGCATTTGACTTTTTTCTTTTATAAGTGTACAATGAAAAAAATAAAGGAGGAATTAAATATGAAAAAAAGTAAAATTATCGTAGCGGTTATTGCGGTGGTTGCTGTGGCAGCGGCGGCAGGAATAGGCGTTGCAGTGTGTAAAAAAGCAGATTTAATTGATTTCGGTGAAATCGTTATTGACGGTGTTCCCGAAAAAAGCGCTGAAGCTACCCGCGTTATGTCCTTTAATCTCCGCTGTGCCGATGATCCCGAGGGCAGTATCGATAACCGTTCTCAGATCGCTGTGGAGATAATAAATCAGTATGCTCCCGATTCTTTCGGAATACAGGAGGCCACACCGAAATGGCTTCGTATTCTCGATAAAAAGGTGGGAGACCGATATGCCCGTGTAGGTCAGGCGAGAGATTTCTTCGGCCCCTTCAGTGAGTATAACTGCGTATATTATCTTAAGGATAAGTATAATCTTTTAGACAGCGGAACCTTCTGGCTTTCGGAAACACCTTATAAGAAATATTCCGTGGACTATGACAGCGCCTGCAGAAGAATCGCTTCCTGGGCTGTTCTTGAGGACAAGACAACCGGTGAGGTTTACACTCACATCAACACTCATCTCGACCACGTTCTCGAGAGCACGAGAGATGCCCAGTGTAAGGTTCTTTTAGCTGAAATGGGTAAATTACAGACACAGGGAACCGTGGTAATCACAGGCGACTTCAATACCTACAGTGACGGTGATGTTTATGCCTCGATGGTAGCCGGTGCCGATGATGCTGCCGTAACTGCCGAAATCGCGACAGATGCAGGTATCACTTACCATAATTACGGTAAAAAAGCCGATGAAGGTCAGGGACCTATCGATTTCATCTTCCTTACCAAGGGAACCAGGGTTGAAAACTATCAGGTAATCACCACGAGGATCAAGGATATGTATCCCTCTGACCATTATCCCATCATAGCAGATATTCACATCTGATACGAAAACAGCAGAAGAAATATTTAACCCGTCGGAAACTGAAGCGCCCCCTGTCAAGTAGACAGACTAAAAAAACAAAAATATATTTAGTTGAAGGAATTCCACCCTGCTGCGCAGCAGGGTGGAATTTTTCACGCTGCCTGAGCGTAATGAAATTCCATTGGCGTCATACATTTCAGC
>JAZUOC010000186.1:0-5701 GCA_045604465.1 Acutalibacteraceae bacterium | reverse complement strand
GTCCTTTTCCGAGATAGCAGAGCTTTTTTCTAAAACGGACTCCTGGGCAAGAGTAACCTATCACCGTGCAAAGAAAACAATTACCGAAAAAATGCGAAAGGACGGATACTATGAATAAAGAAACTAACAGATTAGACTGCGCCATAGTAGAGGATTTACTTCCCCTTTATCATGACGGCGTGGTAAATGTGATTACCGCTGAGGCCGTGGAGGAGCATCTCAAAGAGTGCGAGCTGTGTAAAAAGGAATATGAAAGCATTTCTGCGGATATAAAAGGAAAAACAGAGACTTCCACCAAAGAGGCCTTCACACTGATGATAAAGAAAAAAAGACTTAAACAGATTATAATAACGGTTTTCGCCTGTGTGCTTTCCTGTGCGATTTTATCGGGAGTGTACCATTTTCTGACGGAAGTGAATGTCGTTGAGATAAAAGATGTACAGGTAAAAAGCGTTTACAGATATAATGATGCAGATGGCGAAGAAAGATTTTATGTGAATTACAGCAGTGAGATCTCGCAAAGCCTTTCGGTCGAGCGAAAGCAGGAGGGCGGAAAAAAGGTCTGCGAAGCTATTCTTAAGGGTACGGTACTGCACAAGGAAGGATACGGCTCTATGGAAAACACTCTGCTTCTTCGTGCTGAAAAGGATACCGACGAGCTTGTTTTTGCCGGACAGACCGTATGGACGGAGCAGGCGAATGGCGACGATGAAGTGCCTGCCTATGTTTACGTCTATGATTTTTATGAAAACCACAGTAATAACGACGAGTTCGGTGATTCGGATAGCTGCTCCTGGGCGTGGAGTAAAAATACATTTACCATTGAGCATGCGAAATACGGCAGACTGACATGGAACCGGGAAGGCAAGCTTATCGACGGCTCACCCGGAGCAGAAAAGGAAATTTTAGACTTATATAAATAAAAAATAAAGGGTGACACCTCTTCGGAAGTGTCACCTTAGCGTGTATTAAAGAAGCTCTGCACCGTGCTCTCTGCAGTACTTTTCTGTGTCCTCATCACAATAGGAGGAGTGCACCTCGCCGATGTGAGCCTTGCGAAGGAAGAACAGGCACATTCTCGACTGACCGATACCGCCGCCGATGGTGTAGGGAAGCTCACCGTTTAAGAGAGCCTTATGGAAGGGGAGAGATTTTCTGTCCTCACAGCCGCTTTCCTTAAGCTGACGGTTAAGGGCATCCTCGTCTACGCGGATACCCATAGAGGAAAGCTCGAGAGCGATGTCGAGGAGAGGATAGTATACGATAATATCACCGTTCAGTGTCCAGTCATCATAGTCGGGTGCTCTGCCGTCATGGGGCTTTCCGTCGCTGAGCTTGTCACCGATGCCGATGATAAAAACTGCACCGTGTTCTTTTGCAATGGCATATTCTCTGTCCTTACGGGAGAGGTCGGGATATTTCTCCTCAAGCTCCGATGAAGTGATAAAGGTTATCTTTTCAGGGAGAAGATTTCCGATGAAGTTATATTCCTTCGTTATGTAATACTCTGTGTGTCTGAGAGCCGCATAGATAAGCTTTACGGTTCTTTTGAGAGTGTCGAGGGTTCTTTCTTCCTTGGAGATAATTTTTTCCCAGTCCCACTGGTCAACAAAAATGGAGTGAATGTTATCCGTGTCCTCGTCGCGGCGGATGGCGTTCATATCCGTGTAAAGACCTTCACCCTTTTCGAAGCCGTACATTTTTAGTGCGAAGCGCTTCCATTTGGCAAGAGAGTGAACGATTTCGAAATTCTTACCGCTGAAAACATCGAAGCTTACGGGCCTTTCGGTGCCGTTCAGGTTGTCGTTCATACCGCTGTCTGCATCTACAAAAAGAGGAGCAGAAACACGGGTAAGATTAAGCTCGATGGCGAGATCTCTTTCGAAGAAATCCTTTACTTTTTTTATGGCGATTTCAGTTTCTCTCAGGTTAAGATGAGAAACGTAGTTTTCGGGAATACAGTGAGGCATAAAACCACCCTTTCGTATAAGGCTGTAATAACTATGTATGATTACAGCATCAATATAGATGACATTATAACAAATTTTACTGCTTAATGTCAATAAGCAGGTGTAATTAATAAAGAAAGGAAATCTTTCGTCAAAACGCACAAAAACTTTTCTTGATGTTCTCACAATTTGACTAAAGAGTAGAAACGAATTTTTTTTGCAAAAAACTATTGATTTTTTGTTTTTTGTAGTGTATTATATGCACGTACTTGAGAGACAGGTACGATGAAAGGAACGGAAGTTCCCGATTAATATGCTTACTCCACTATAATGTTTTCTTCATATTTTCTCCTTTTAAAAGCACTCGGTTTCTCTCCGGGTGTTTTTAATTTTTAATTAAAAAAAGTCGTAATTTCACCTTGACTTTACCGCTTCATTGTGGTAAAATGCTAACACGCTAAAATGAAGAGGTGCAAAATGCTATGTACAAAAGAAATATAGAGGCTGTGGAAAAGCTTTATCAGGCGATACTTACTCTGGAAAACAGTGAGGAGTGCTCTCTTTTTTTTGAAGATATATGCACTATCCAGGAGCTGGAAACTATCGCACAGAGACTCGAGGTAGCAGAAAATCTTGCCAAAAAGAAGAGCTACCAGGAGGTAAATAAGATTACAGGTGCTTCTACAGCTACCATCAGCCGTGTGGGTAAGTGCATAAACTACGGTGCCGGCGGATATAAAATGGTATTAGACAGACTCAGTGAGGTTGAATGATGATTAACAGTTCTATTCTTAAAAGCGAAGAAAGATTTTCCTTTGCCCTTCGTTCTCTTTATAACCGTTTCGGTTACGGCAGATATAAAATGAATAAATTCGAGGAATATGACCTTTATGTGAGGAATAAGGACTTTCTTATTTCTGACGGTGTAATTACCTTTACGGATACTAACGGTAAGCTTCTGGCTCTTAAGCCTGACGTTACCCTTTCTATTATAAAGAACACTAAGGACATCAAAGGCTTCGTGCAGAAGCTTTACTACGACGAACATGTTTACCGTATTTCTAAGGATTCCCACTCCTTCAGAGAAATCGCACAGACAGGACTCGAATGCATCGGTGATATAGGTGTTACAGATATATGTGAGGTTATTTATCTTTCTCTTATGAGCTTACAGAGCATCAGTGAAAGCTACATACTCGATCTTTCCCATGCAGGACTTATGACTGCTCTTTTCGACTGCATCGGTCTTAAGAAGGGGGACAGAAGCAGGATAGTTTCTTTCATTAATGAAAAGAACTATGATGCGGTCAAAGCTTTCGGAGAAGAGGTGTCCGCACTTGCGAAGGCACTGATGACAGCACGCAGAGATATAGATATAATAAAAAGTGCAGTACAGCCTTACTGTGAAAATGAAGAGGTAAAAAAGAATTTCGATGAATTTGAGGAGATTTATATCTGTCTTTGCAACCTTGGCATGAAGGATAAAATAAATATCGACTTTTCTATCGTAAGCGACATCAGCTACTACAGCGGTATTCTCTTTAAGGGCTACGTAGAGGGGCTTCCTGCCGCTGTTCTTTCGGGCGGTCAGTATGACGGGCTTATGAAAAAAATGGGTAAAAGCTCAGGTGCCGTAGGCTTCGCAGTTTATCTCGATATGCTCGAGCGCTTCGGCAAGGAAGAAAAGGAATACGACTACGATACCGTGGTCATCGTCAGCGAAAAGACTCTTCCCGAAAAGGTGATAAAGACCGTGAGTGACCTCTCCTCAAATGGAGAAAGGGTCATAGCACTTAAGAGCGTACCCGATACGGTAAGATATAAAAATACAGTAAGAATAGGGGAGGGTGAGGATAATGATTAATGTGGCTCTTCCTAAAGGCAGACTCGGTGAAAAGGTTTATGCTATGTTCGAGCAGTCGGGTTATGAATGTCCGTCCATAAAAGAAAAGGGCAGAAAGCTTATTTTCGAAAACGAGGGAAAGGGTGTACGCTATTTCTGGGTAAAGCCTTCCGATGTGGCTATTTATGTGGAAAGAGGTGCCGCCGATATCGGTGTGGCAGGTAAGGATATTCTTTTAGAGTACGAGCCTGATGTTTATGAGCTTTTAGATCTCGACATAGGTAAATGTGTTATGGCCGTGGCAGCGAAAAAGGACTTCCGTGATAATACGGAGCAGACACTCAAGGTTGCTACCAAGTTTTCCAATATAGCCCGCAAATATTACGGTGAGAAGTGCCGTGATATAGACATTATCCATCTTAACGGCTCCATCGAAATCGCACCGATTTTAGGTCTTTCAGATGTTATCGTAGACATCGTGGAGACGGGTAAAACCCTTTATGAGAATAATCTTGCCCCCTTTGAAACCATCGTACCCATAAGCGCCAGACTTATTTCAAACAAGGCATCATACAAATTCAAGCAGGAGGAAATCGAAAAGGTAAGAGCCTCTCTTGCGGAAATTGTGAGGAATTCAGATGATTAAAATTTTAGAATATAAAAATATAAACAAGGATGAGATTTTCTCACGAATGGCTGAAACTCCCGATGTTTCCGACATCGTTTCGGCTATTATAGAAAATGTAAAAGCGAACGGCGATAAGGCTGTTTTCGAATATACGGCTAAGTTCGATAAGGCTGAGCTTTCATCTCTCGAGGTAAGCGTGGAAGAAATCGAGGAAGCTGTAGCAGCGGTAGAGCCTGAGTTTCTGAGAATACTGAAGACTGCGGCGGAAAACATCAGAAAATTCCACAGTAAGCAGGTGAGAAATTCCTTTATCATCAGCGAAGACAATGGCATAGTCACGGGTCAGAAAATAACTCCCGTGGAAAGAGCAGGACTTTACGTACCGGGCGGTACAGCTGCTTATCCTTCGACAGTGCTTATGGACTCTATTCCCGCTAAAATCGCAGGGGTAAAGGAGATGTGCATCGTAACACCGCCTAACAGTGAAGGCAAGATTAATCCTGTTATCCTTGCCGCCGCTTCAATCGCGGGTGTAGACAGAATTTTCAAGGTCGGCGGTGCTCAGGCTATAGCAGCACTGGCTTACGGTACTGAAAGCATCCCTAAGGTAGACAAGATAGTAGGCCCCGGTAATGCCTTCGTAGCAGAGGCTAAGAAGCAGGTTTACGGTCTCGTTTCCATCGATATGATAGCAGGACCCAGTGAAATTCTCGTAGTGGCTGACGGAAAGAGTAACCCTGCCTATGTGGCAGCCGACCTTCTTTCACAGGCAGAGCACGATAAAAACGCCAGTGCCGTTCTCGTTACGGAATCCCCCGAGCTTGCCAAGGCAGTAAGCGAAGAGCTTGAAAAGCAGATTCCTATGCTGGAAAGACAGGAAATTGCACGTGCATCCATAGATAATAACGGTAAAATTATCGTCGCTGAGACTCTTACACAAGGTATCGATATCGCCAATGAGCTGGCTCCCGAGCATCTGGAGCTGTGTGTGGATAACCCCTTTGACCTTTTGGACAGCGTTAAAAATGCAGGCAGCATCTTTATGGGAAGATACTGTCCCGAGGCTCTGGGTGACTATTATGCAGGACCTAACCACACCTTACCTACAGGCGGTACGGCGAGATTTTCCAGTCCTCTTTCTGTAGACGATTTCGTGAAAAAATCACAGTTTACCTATTATACCAAAGAGGCTCTCTTTGCTGTGGCGGAGGATGTGGGCTTCTTCGCAGAAAAAGAGGGACTTACTGCCCACGCAAAAAGTGCAACAATCAGATTGGATGA
>JAZUOC010000185.1:0-13177 GCA_045604465.1 Acutalibacteraceae bacterium | reverse complement strand
GGTGGTATCGGCTTCGGAATCGACAGAATGGTAATGCTCTTTACTGATTCACCAGCTATCAGAGATGTGCTGTTGTTCCCTACAATGAAGAGCTTAGACAAATAAAAGTGTCAATAACCCCTATTTTACTGGGAATTTGAGGGGTGTAAAACACCAAAAACTTACATCATACATCAAATTTACATCAATCGATGCAAAAAGTGTGCAAAGAAAGCTTTTTTCTGAATTTTTGATGTAAGCTAATACTAAAAATATGAGAGACTGTTAACAGATTTCTGAAAACAGTCTCTTTTTTTGCCTTAAATCGGTACATTGGATTAACCTTTTGTTATGTGGTAAAAAGAGATAGTTCTCTACGAAATGATATACAGATAATCCTTCATACGGGCAGTGGTAACAGCTGCTTGTTTTTTTCTCTTGATAAAATGGCTGTTTTAATATATAATGGCATTATTACAACAAAGAAAGAAGGGATACCTGTGTCGCAGAACAATAAAATCAAACGCTTTCCTGCTGCCCTTTCAGGCTTGCTTTTTCTGTCTGCTGCTGTTTTAAAGGTGCTTATCCCTTATGAAAGCTCTCTTCAGTCCGTTGCTTTTGTTTACAGTAATATAGTTTTTTTCGGAATAATTTTTTCCTGGGGAATATATGTGCAAAGAAGTATTCTTTCGGCTAAAATACGCCGTCTGATGCTTAGTGTGGTTTTTTTAATGCTTATGTATATATTCGTAGGCTCTGCCAAACACGGTGTTTTTCTTGACGGAGATTTTGCAGGCAGGCTTTTATGGTATCTTTATTATGTGCCACAGATTTTTGCCACCTTCCTTGCTTTTATAATCGCCTTCAGAGTAGGTAAAAAAGAGGAATACAGGCTGCCAAAGGTGTTTAATTATCTTTTTGCAGTCGGTGTTATTATCGTAATCGGCTATCTTACAAACGATATACATCAGCTCGGCTTCAGCTTCAATATTGATTTTGTAGCCTGGGATCAGCAGTACAGCTGGGGACCTCTTTTCTATATTTCTACGGTATGGATATACTTTTTCCTTATTGCAGGCGTTATTATGCTTTCCATAAAATGCAGAGCCGTAAACAAGAAAAAAGCCTGGCTCCCGATTTTCTGGCTTGCCCTCGGTTCATTATATATATTCAGCGACTATATACTCGGCTTGTGGAGTATAGCTCCATTTAATCTGCCGGAAACACACTGCTTTATTGTTATAGCTATGCTCGAAAGCAGTATCCGTATAGGCATTATGCCCTCAAACAGTGCCTACGGTCAGATTGTTTCCAAGTCAAGTGCGGCCTTTCAGATTGCAGACGCTGACAATAATGTAATTTACCGTTCAGATAATGCTGTAAGCCTTTCGGGTAGTCAGATGGAACAAGCGAAGCAAGGTAATGTTATGATTGATAAAAACACCCTTCTTCTTTCTGACAGAATAAAAGGTGGTTACGTGTTCTGGACAGAGGATCTGACTGCTGTAAATGAAATGAATGAAAAGCTTTCTCAGATAGGTGAAAGCCTTTCTGATGAGGGTGATCTTATCCGTGCTGAAAATGAGCTTCGTGAGCAGAGAGCAAAAATAGCCGAGCAGACCAGACTTTACGATTCTATTTCCCTGTTAGTTAAGCCTCAGCTTGAAAAGATTTCCCGTCTTATTGCTACCGACGGTGATTTCAGAAAAAATATGGCTCATATCTGCATACTCAACTGCTATGTAAAAAGAAGGTCAAACCTTGCACTGCTAAAGGACAGAAGACCTTCATTCAGCTCTGAGGAACTTTATCTGAGCCTTAAGGAATCTTCGGAATATATAAAGCTTTACGGTGGCGTTTCCGATGTTTATGCCGAAAAAAGTGCAGTTATGCCTTCGGATATACTTCTTCTCTGCTTTGATTTATGGCAGAGTGTACTTGAGGATATTCTTCCTGAGCTTTATGCCGTTACGGCAGAAATCAACTTTTTGAAAGATGCTTTCACTTTCAGAATAACAGCGGATACAAAAAAGGAGCTGCCGTCCTTGTCGAGGTTTTACAGCGAGGCTGAAAGGCTTGGGGGAAGGCTCGGCTTTATCAGTGAGGACGGAACTGCTTTTATCACTCTCAGTTTCGGAAAGGGTGGTGAAAATATATGATGAGCTTTTTCAGTTTACCCGAATATCTGCAGTATTCTGTGGTTTTCTTCTGCCTTGTCACTCTGGTTATTAATATATACTGTGTTGTGTCCTGTGTTATTTTTGAGGCGCAGAAACGAAAGCTCAGTCTGAATCTTCTGCTTGCGGCGTTTACCTCGGTGTTGTTTTATTTGTTTGCATCGGCTAATTTTGTTTACCGTAAAAGCATAACGGAACAAAGCCTTTTGCTTGAGCTTTTCTCGGAATACAGTTGGGCATTTATGGCTTTGCTTGCCTTATTTTCGGCTTTATCTGTGCTTTCGTTATATCTCGTGGAAAAATGGAAAAGAGAGCATATTACCCCCGCTTCCATTAAGGAGGGTATAGACAGACTGCCTGCCGGTCTTTGCTATCACAGTGAGGAAGGTGTACCCAGACTAATCAATCACCGTATGGACGGGCTTTGCAGAAGAATTACGGGTGAGCCTCTTTTTGACGGTAATGAGCTTTGGAGAAGGCTCACAAGGGGCGAGGTGCTTCCCGGAAACAGCGTTGAAAAATGGGGCGATAATCCTATTATCTCCCTTTCCGACGGCAGTACCGTAAGCTTTACAAAAATAGTAAGAGAAATCGGTGGCAGAAAGATGTACGAAATCCGTGCCACGGATATAACTAAGCAGTACGGACTGAGTCTTGAGCTTCAGGAGTATAACAACGAGCTTCGTTGCCTTAACACCCGACTTCAGGAGTACGGCGAAAATGTCTATGACATTACCCGTGAAAGAGAAGTTCTTACTGCCAAGGTGAACATTCACGATATGCTCGGTAAGGCGCTTCTTGTTACAAAGCGATTTATCGAAAGCGGTGACGAGAGTATTACGAAAGAAGAGCTTATTGATATGTGGAAGGGTACGCTCTATCTTTTTGAGGGTGGCTTTAAAGAAAGCAGTGAGGACGGAAGCCTTGACGAGCTTTATGATGCGGCAAAGCTTATGGGTATAAGCCTTAATGTTAAAGGACAGATTCCTTCCGATAACCGACTTCTCCGTTTTATTATGAGTGGTGCGAGAGAGAGTCTGACCAATGCAGTGCACCACGCAAAGGCTACAGAGCTTACCGTAACTCTCTATTATGAATACAGCTTTTTTGTTATCGAATACACCGATGACGGCAGCGGGCCCTCAAAACCTGTTTCGGAGGGTGGAGGGCTTTCCTCGCTCAGACAGAGCGTGGAAGGTGAAGGTGGTATAATGGAAACGGAAATATTCCCACGGTTTGTTCTGAGACTGAAAATTCCTACAAAGGAGGTCTCTTATGTATAATGTAATGGTTGTTGAAGACCAGGCAATGCCCCGACAGCTTTTTGAAGCGTTTATAGCTATGAGCGACAAGTACACTCTTGTTCACTCAATTAAAAACGCCGATATGGCTGACATTTACTGTGAAAAATCGGATATTGTCCTTATTCTTATGGATGTATGCACCGAGCTTAATTCAAACGGTCTCGATGCGGCTCAGAGAATCAAGCAGAAATATCCCGATATAAAAATTATTATTGTTACCTCTATGCCTGAATTTTCCTATCTCGAAAGAGCAAAGAAAATCGGAGTTGATTCTTTTTGGTATAAAGAGGTAAGCGAGGAACCTATTCTTTCTCTTATGGATAGAACGATGGCAGGGGAAAATGTATATCCCGACAGCACCCCCGATGTAAAATTCGGGCTTATAAAAAGTAGTAATCTTACAGAAAAGGAGCTTATTATTCTTCGTGAGCTTACAAGTGGCGACACTAACGCTGAAATAGCAGAAAGGCTTAAAATGTCGCAATATACAGTTCGAGATTATATTCAGGTTATTATGGAAAAAACAGGCTTTCGCACCCGTACCGAGCTTGCCGTCAGGGCGAGAGAAAGCGGAATAGTTATAGCAGATAAAAAGTAAATCAGCTTTAGTAAAAATCACCGATTTTCATCGGTGATTTTTTATACCTACCCCTACATTTGTAGGGTGACTTTTACGGTTTATGTTTTGTATAATATATCTGTGTAATTATATATTCTTTTTAAAGGAGGAGTTTTTATGAAAAAGACACGCAAATTATTAACGCTGCTTCTGACCTTAGCGGCAGTTGTACTGATGATGTCGGCTATGAGCCTTTCATCCTCTGCGGCAGAGGTTGAAAAGGTTGAGGTTGAAAGCTGGTCACAGCTCAGAGATGCTCTTATGGCTTATAATGATTACAATCCGGTTGAAATCAAGCTGACCAGAGATATTTCAAGAGAATTCGACGATTACGAGGATTTTGATTACGGGCTTTTTGCCGTAGCAGGTGACAAAACCCTTGATCTCAACGGACGTACTATTACCGCTGAGGTTACGATCGGTGAAGAAAATGCTCAGTATATGGGCGGTAACCACTTCCCGTATTTATTCAGCTTTTATTACGTTAACAGCTCACTTACCATCAAGGACACAAGTGCAGCAGGTACAGGTAAGGTGCATTATGATGCATCTCTTGTTAAAGCAAAAAATTATATTACCTCACCTATCTGCGATATTTTCGGCGTTAGTTACAGCAATCTTACTATTGACGGCGGTACCTATGAGGTAGGTCACGTAAGAACCGACTGGACTACTGCTGTTTATATAAACGGCAAGCTTTTCACAGGTAATCTTCGTACTCAGGTTTACGGTACCGTGTTTACCGTAGGCTCCAATGCAAACGTTACAATCAACGGCGGTAAGTTTATCGCACGAGGCGGCCAGCTTATTGACGATAAAACAAAAGACAGCTCTTACGTGGCTAACGTTTTCAAGAAGACCTCAACAACTAATTCTTGTGTTACAATCAACGGCGGTACCTTCTACGGTGAGGGCGGATGTGACATATTTGATGACGGATCAATGTTTCCGGGTATAAAAATCAATAACGGTTTGTTCCTTACAAAGGGTATTGATAATGTGCTTTTCCGTTACGGCGGTTATGACGGCGGAAGTCTTAAGAAGGGCGATATGCACATTATGCCTGAGATGCTTAAGCCCGGTATTGAAAACAAGGTTATCGTAAACGGCGGCAAGAATTATATGTATGCAAGTACCGCATCACCTAAGGATTTCTATAATAACAGAGAGGATACTGCTGTATTTACATATTATGGTTTCATCAGACAAACACCTGAAATTCCCACAGACAGAGTGACAAGTGTTATTGACAGTGTTCCTCTCGGCACAAGCAGAGTAATCGCCTATGAGGAAAAACCTCTTGACCTTTATTATGAGGTTTTAGGCTTTGATACAATGTGCAGCTTCGTTGTCCGTGACAGCTCAAACAATATTATTGCAACAAGAGGCGGTACAGGCCTTAAGGAATACAACCTTGCAAGCATTACAGCTCCCGGAGATTATACTATTACCGTAACCCTCGACCTTATATATGACGGCTCGGTTGTTCAGAAGAGGGAGCATACCTTTGTTGTTAATATTTACAAGGCATGTACACATACATATACTGTTATAAGTAATACCGCAACTTGTACTGAATCAGGCACAAAGACAGAAAGATGCACATTGTGTGGAGATGAAAAGATAACCGATGTTGCAGCTCTCGAACATCTTTCTCTTGCAAGTGACTGGACATATAATTCAACACATCACTGGTATTACTGCAGAAGATGCTATACTCCTACGTTAATACAGGCTCACTCATGGAAAAGCAGTACAAACAGAATTTGCACCTCCTGCCGCTACAATGATAACTGTGAGTGGGGCAACGCTATGGACACCGAGTACGATGAAAATTATCATTGGTGGCCCTGCGATACCCACGCCCCTGATGAGTCCTGCCCCAACAACCACCAACTTGAAAGAGAGCTTCACACAATACTCACCATAGAAAATGCAGGCTCACTTGAACACGAGCCACAAATAGAATACAGCTGCCAAAACGGTTATGTCTGCGACGGCTGTGGTGAATACTTTGGCGAAACAGGTGAACACAAATGGGTGCTTGACGGTAGAGGCGCATTAAGAGAGCCTACATGCACAGCTGACGGTTATATAAGATATAAATGCTATTATGACGGAAAATATGACTGTAAGGGCAACCTGATTACCTGCAAAGAGAAAAAGACAATCACTGTTCCAAAATTAGGTCACAACTTTGATTATAACAACCCTGTAAGCGATACTGCAACCTGCACAGAAGAAGGAGAATATACCTTTAAATGCACGAAATGTTCCTTTACAACAACTATGTCTTCACCAAAGAAAGAGCATTCTTTACTTTGGGAAACAGAAATCGAAGCCGGTTGCACTACTTTCGGTTTAGAAAAAGCTCTTTGCGAGCGCAGTGGTTGTGACTATAGCAAAAAAAGAGATATTGCTCCACTCGGTCACTCTCTCGGTATTTTTGAAACTGTTACCGAAGTCGGTTGCACAACAGCAGGTAAAAATGTTGCATACTGCACAGTTGACGGTTGTGATGGCTTCTCAGAAGAAATTATAGATCCTCTCGGTCACGAAATGGTTTTTGAAGAAGCAAAGAGAGCAACTCTTAACGAAAACGGCAATATTGAACATTATGACTGCCTTAACTGTAACCACAAATCATCTGATTCTAACGGTAATGTTGCTATTGATAATGTAAGTATTGCAAAAATTGCAACCATTAAGCTTTCATCATCAACCGTAACCTACAACGGTAAGGTAAGAAACCCAAGCGTTACAGTTAAAGATGCAAACGGCAAAGCACTTATAAAAGGCACAGATTACGACGTAACAACACCAGACGGCAGAAAGATGCCGGGTATTTATAAGTATGTTGTAACCTTCAAGGGCAACTATGAAGGCACAAAGACACTTAAATTCACAATTAACCCCGAAACAGTTGACGTTGCAACTATAAAAGCAACTCAAAGCACATCTGTTATCAAGCTCACATGGGGCGCAGTTGAAGGCGCAACAGGCTACAGAGTATATCAATACAGCCCTTCAAAAGGTAAGTTCGTTCAGATTGCATCTGTTAAGGGTGTAACCTCCTACAGAAAAGCAACTAACCTTAAAGCAGGCACAGAGTATAAGTTCAAGGTTAAGGCTTACACCAAGCTTTCCGACGGAACAGTTCTTTGGGCAACGGCTTCAAAGGAATTCTTAACTGCAACAGAGTGTAAAGCACCTTCAATAACCTCTGTAACTTCACCTTCAAAGAGCAAAGCAACAGTTAAATGGTCTAATGTTGACGGCGAAACAGGCTATCAGCTTTATTACTCAACAAAGAAAGACAGTGGCTTCAAAAAAGTTGACAGTTACTCGGCTAATAAGCTTACAGGCTCAAAGACTTTCTCTGCTTCTGCAAGTGGAAAGACAATTTACTTTAAGGTAAGAGCATATAAGAAAGTTAACGGTCAGACCATCTTCAGCGAATGGAGTGCAGTTAAGAGCGTTAAACTTAAATAAGCATTAGTAAAAATCACCGATTTTCATCGGTGATTTTTTACATTATAACCCTACATTTGTAGGGTGACTTTAATATGACGAAAATTATATAATTTTATCGTAGGGTAATACTATCAATTTTTAAAGAAAGGAGAAGATTAAAATGAAAAAATTTATTGCAGCTTTTCTTGCTGCATTGATGCTTTTTGCTTTTGCAGCCTGTGGCTCAGAGGAGGAACCCACTACAACAGAATCTACAACAGAATCTACTACAGAAAGCACAACCACCACAACTACCACGCTTGCAGAGGGTGAACCAATAACAACGCCCGAAGGCTACGCTACAATAAAAGAAGCAGGCAATTGGGAATACAAGGGTGAATACTCACCTACTATGATTCAGTTTGCAGACAAGACTGTTCCCGGCTCTATGGTTTACATAAGCGAAAAGCAGGGCTTTGAGGCAACTAAAAAGTCAGTGGAGTACGCTTATACCGACAAGGCTTTTGAGGAAGTAAAAATCGGTGACAACACCTATTCCTTTATGCAGGCAAAAGACAATATGGCATACCTTATTGCTCCCACAACGGCTGAAGGTGATTTCTGCCTTTACATTCAGATAAACGGCGGCACACTTGAAGCAGCAAAGCCACTTATAGAAACTATAGTAATAAAATAATTAAAAAGGAGACGATAAAAAATGAAAAAGAAAATATTAACCCTTACCTTTACACTCATTTTACTCATCGGACTTGTTGCCGCTGTGGGTATGAATGCGAGTGCAGCCGGAGTGCCTACGGCGTTGAACCGTTCACCCGTAGCTTATACTGCAGATAATCTTTGGAATTTTGTAGCTCAGTCCTATAACGGTGATGTCATTGTTCTGGGTCAGGATATTACATACGATGACAAAAATGACAGTGAAGAATACGTTCTTCCCTTTGGCTCACAAAGTGATATGGTATTAGACCTTAACGGTCATACCCTTGATATTACTACCAGAGCAGACTCTCTTATCGAGCTTGACTATGGAGCAACTAAACTTCATATTATCAACAGTAAGCCCCAAACTCCGGCTAAGATTATTATGCGTACAAAAAGAGGCGATGCGTCTATTATTGACCTTAGCAACAGAAACTGTTCAGTTTATGTTTATAAAGGCGTTGAGCTTGTTATGGGCGAAAAGGGTGATCAGGCAGAGGCTTACAAACAGACACACGTTATCAAAGCAACTTCATTTTCTGATATAGCACTTTACGGTGGTACTCTTACAAACAACATAGCAAACGGTAACGGCATTAAATTAAAAGCAACAACTTCCGTTGAATTTAATAATTCAACTATTACACTTCACGGTGGTGCAGTAATTAACGCTGAACAATGTTTTCATCTTGGCGAAGCTTTCGACTATCCGACATTCAAAATAGGTTCGGCACATCTTAACTGTAACGAAACATATTATACAGCTTTTTATAACTACAAGCCTGCATCGGACGCAACGACAGAGGTAAAGGCACTGACTTTCGGTGATATATTATTCAGCTCGAGCTATGCTGCATATAATGCAACTGCAGGCGGAAGAGTCGACAATAACAAAATATCTAATTCCCAAAAGCTCATTGACTTTAACACCAAGTGTGATATCACTTTTAAACTTCAGGGCGTATTGACAGAATGTTACCATGCTTCAACAAAGTCTTTACTCAATTCTTTCTGCGGACACTATACTGTATGCTCTAATTGCTATTCCCTTATGGAAATAGAAGCTCATACACGTGAAGTAGCAAGCGTAACTGCTGCAACTGAAAATACCGACGGTAAAATAGTTTATGCAAATTGCGATTGTGGGTTCAAGGCACCAACAACCGTATTTTCGAAAATTGCAAGCATTAAGCTTTCATCATCAACCGTAACCTACAACGGTAAGGTAAGAAATCCAAGCATTACTATTAAAGATGCAAACGGCAAAGCTCTTGTAAATGGCACAGATTACGATGTAACAGTACCCTCAGGCAGAAAGAATCCCGGTATTTATAAGTATGTTGTAACCTTCAAGGGCAACTATGAAGGCACAAAGACACTCAACTTCACAATCAATCCCAAAACTGTTGATGTTGCAACAATCAAGGCTTCACAGTCAACATCAGTTATCAAGCTCACATGGGGCGCAGTTGAGGGCGCAACAGGCTACAGAGTATATCAGTACAGCCCTTCAAAAGGCAAGTTCGTTCAGATTGCATCTGTCAAGGGCGCAACCTCCTACAGAAAAGCAACTAACCTTAAAGCAGGCACAGAGTATAAGTTCAAGATCAAGGCTTACACAAAGACAGAAGACGGAATAGTTCTCTGGGCAACAGCATCAAAGGAATTCCTGACAGCAACAGAGTGCAAGGCTCCCTCAATCACATCTGTAACTTCACCGTCAAAATCAAAGGCAACAGTCAAGTGGTCAAATGTTGACGGCGAGACAGGCTATCAGCTTTACTATTCAACAAAGAAAACAAGCGGCTTCAAGAAGGTATCCTCCTATGCAGCCGACAAGCTTACAGGCTCAAAGACCTTCTCATCTTCTGCAAGCGGAAAGACAATCTACTTTAAGGTAAGAGCATATCAGAAAGTAAACGGTCAGACTATCTTCAGCGAATGGAGTGCAGTTAAGAGCGTTAAGCTTAAATAAAAAAGATTAAAAAGATAAGAAAAACGGAGAGGCCTTCTCCGTTTTTCTTGAAAAGGGACGGTGATTTACGGTGAAAATAAAGAAAAGCAACAGTGGTTTTTTCTTTTCTTTATTGCTTAGCTTGTTGTTTAACCTTGAATGGACTGTTCCTGCGTGGATATTACTTGCCCTTCACTTTTGGAAAGGAATTTCTGTTTGGTGGTTTGTTGGCTCTATAATTCTTTGGGTAATATTTGTTGCTTTAAGAATTATTGTTTTTGGCTCTTTGGCAAGGGCAGGTAATTTTAAAGACCCACCAAAAGAAAACAAAAATCCTTATTCAAAAAAGGGTAGATAAAATAATAATCTCGAAAGGAGAAATATGATATGGGACTAATTAAAGCTGCTTTAGGCGCAGCAGGCGGCGTAATGGCTGACCAATGGAAAGAGTTTTTTATTTGTGAGTCGTTACCGAATGACGTTCTTATGAGAAAAGGACAGAAGAAAACAACGGGTCGCTCATCAAATTATAAGGGCGACGAAAATATCATCACATCAGGCTCAGGCATAGTTGTTGCCGACGGTCAGTGTATGATTATTGTAGAACAAGGCAAAGTAGTTGAGGTTTGTGCCGAGCCCGGTGAATTTACCTATGACGCTTCCACAGAACCGAGCGTTTTTGCAGGCTCCTTTGGCGATAGTTTAAAAGCAACCTTCAGAAATATAGGCAAGAGATTTACCTACGGCGGTGAAGCACCTAAGGATCAGAGAGTTTACTATTTCAACACAAAGGAAATCCTTGACAATAAATTTGGTACACCGAACCCCTTTGAGTTTGAAGTTGTAAACAAAAGACTTAACCTGTTCCGTACAGTCGAAGTCAGATGCAACGGCATTTATTCATACAAAATTACAGACCCTCTTCTTTTCTACACCGGCCTTTCCGGCAATATTTCCTATGAATTCACAAGAGAAGAGCTTGATCCTCAACTGAAAACTGAGTTTATAGATGCTCTTCAGCCTGCTTTTGCGGAGCTTTCAGAACTTGAGCTTCGCCCTGCACAGATTCCCGCACACACGGCAGAATTAAAACAGGCAGTAAATAACGCACTCAGAAGAACCTGGACTGAAGCAAGAGGTATCTCGGTTTGCTCTATTGCTCTTAACCCCATTAAGCTTAACGATGAGGACAGAGCGAAGATTCAAAAGATGGAAGACGCCGCAACAATGGGCTCAAATCCCTTTATGATGGCAGGCAGAGAGGCAGAAGCAAGAGCAGCTGCTATGGAAGCTGCAGCAGCTAACCCCAACGGAGCTATGATGGGCTTTATGGGTATGAATATGGCTATGGGAGCAGGCGGCGGATTTAATCCGATGGATATGTATAATGCAGGCGTTCAGCAGCAACAGCAGCAGACAGCACAGCAGCAGGCTCAGCAGATGGTTAATGCACAGGCCCAGGCTATGGCAAATGCAGCAGCCACCACTCCTGCACAAAACGGTTGGAAATGTGCTTGCGGAGCTATCAACAACGGCAAATTCTGTTCTGAATGCGGCACACCGAAGCCTGCAGAGCCTGAAGGCTGGACTTGCTCGTGCGGTGCTGTAAATAAAGGTAATTTCTGCTCTAACTGCGGCAACAAAAAGCCTCAGGGTGCACCACTCTATCAATGCGACAAGTGTGGCTGGAAACCTGATGATCCACACAATCCTCCGAAGTTCTGTCCCGAATGCGGTGACCTCTTCGACGAAAACGATACAAATTGAAAATTTTTAAATAAAGGAGAAAATTATTATGGGACTTTTTGATAAAAAATTTTGTGACATCTGTGGCCAAAAAATAGGTATGCTTGGCAACAGGAAACTTGAAGACGGCAACCTTTGTAAAGATTGCGCTAAAAAGCTTTCACCGTTTTGCGACGACAGAAGGCGTTCAACGATTGACCAGATCAAAGCTCATCTTCAGTATCGTGAAGAAAATAAAGCTGTTCTTCGTGCGTTCAGCCCTTCTATAACTCTCGGTGAAGATAAGAAGGTTTATATTGATCAGATGAAGGGTCAGTTCGTTGTGTCACGCAACACCCCGGGCAATTGGGCAGAAGAAAACCCCGATGTTATGGATATTTCATCTATTACCTCCTGTGGTCTTGACATTGATGAGGACAGAGATGAAATCTACACACAAAACGGTCAGGGACAGCGTGTTAGCTATAACCCACCACAATATAAATATTACTATAATTTCAAGCTTAAGTTCCTTGTTAATAACCCTTATTTTGATGACTTTGAGGTTAAGCTCAACAATTTCCGTGTTGAGGGTATGGGCTCAATGGAATATAACCGTTACCAAAAGATGGCTATGGATATTATGGCTGCTTTAGGTGTTGGTGGTAATATGCCAATAGGTGGAATGCCAATGGGTAATATGGGCTACGCTCAGCCAATGCAGCAGAATATGGGCTACGGTCAACCAAATTCTTACGGTCAACCTATGCCTCAACAGGGTATGTACGGCCAAGGTCAGCAGATGGGTTACGGACAGCCGAACCCCTACGGTCAGCCTATGCAACAGAATATGGGCTATGGACAGCCAAATCCTTACGGCCAGCAGATGCCTCAGGGTAATATGGGCTATCAGCAAGGTGGCTATCAGCAGAATCCATATCAGCAAAACACATACGGACAGAATCAGCAGATGCCTCAGAACAATGCTGCTTTTGCTCAGCCTGCATCGACAAGCTGGACTTGTGACTGCTGCGGTAATGTAAATGAAGGAGCCTTCTGTACCGGCTGCGGCAATAAAAGAGGTTAATGAAAACTAAAATTATAATAATTCTCTCAGTTGTTATTCTCGTAGCTTTATCGGTGCTTGCAGTTAAAAAGTATATGGACAGCAGTGTTGTCGATAAGTACGGAATGATAAAAACGCCTGAGGATGATATTATACTGTGCCGTTATTCAAGCGGCGGCG
>JAZUOC010000184.1:0-3496 GCA_045604465.1 Acutalibacteraceae bacterium | reverse complement strand
AGGGTCACAGATAGTATCATCAGCCGTAGGAGCCATGAGCTCAACCATCATTTTAATAATGTGACGGGGTGTTCGGAACTGTCCGTTAAGACCAGACTGTGCTATTTTTGAAAGGAGGTATTCATATACGTCGCCTCTGACATCGCTACTCTGAAGCTGGTTCATCATGCTGTATATCTCATCAAGAGCAGTTACTACCTTATCGAGTACCAAAGGGGTGGGAAGCTTGAAAATTGCATCGTCCATATATTTTGAGTATGCACTGTTTTTATCGGAGTGGAGATTCTTAATAAACGGGAACACAAGCTCCTGCACAACAGAGTACATTTTGGCAGCAGGGAAATCGTGGAACACAGACCACTTTAACTGCTGACCGTCAACAACACGCTCCCCTATAGTGACCTCAGATTTGAATATACTTTCAAAAGGCAGACCTAAAAGCTCGCACTCTTTGGCTTTGAGGTTATCTGAATCATCAAGGTCACGGATAAACATAAGATATGTAATCTGCTCAATAACATCAAGGGGATTTACAAGTCCGCCTGCAGCAAATATATCCCAAAGGGAATCAATTTTATTTTTAAGTTCTCCTGTAATCATATTTCCTCCAAGTGTATCAAAAAAAGTTATAATTATACATATATTATTTTATCATATTTTGCCGATTTGTAAAGCAAAAAGGCACATAAAAAGTTATGCATAAATACATAATTTCGGACTTTACGGCAAAAAAACAATGCCTTTTATTATATAGTGTCAAAAAACATAAAAAGTAACATATTTTCCCCCCATAACTAAAAATCCTCATAATTGGTCGGTTATCCCCTTAATTCTGCAGGGTATAACCGCCAATTATAGTTTTTCTTCGTGCAAAAAGTGAAAATTTTTACTTATGAGAGAAAACATTTTTCACTTTGAATCTCTCATACTTATAGTAAAATTAATTTACAAGATACAGTTATTAGATAAACGAAAAAACGCCGCTCAGTGAGCAGCGTCATTTTTTCTTCTCTTATCTCTCATACGTCGTCTCCAGATTTCAGTACAGTAGGCTCCGTTATTCAGCATACTTTCGGCAAAATTATGTAAATATTCAATATCATAATCTCTCGATGTTATAGCACCGATATTGAACTCATTATCTCCATCGGTTTCTGCCAAAGTTATCTCGCATCTCAGACCCAACTCTACACTTTCGAACTCGATGTACCCGTAAAACTTATCTGTATAATCGAGCTGTACAGCCTCTGCCTGATAATAATATTTTGTTTTCATTATTTAAAAATCCTTTCTTTATAGAGTTGGAGAGAATGCCCTTAACATCCTCTCCACATCATGAAAAATACACAAAACTACTCCATACGTGTTATTAACCTACAATATTATTATGACAGATGAGGTATAGGGATAACTGAAAATTTTCAATTGTCAACGAACGTGTCATAAGTGAATTTTCCGCCAATTTTAAAGCCTGAAATAAAACTATCAAGACAGCTAAGACACGAAAACTCATTAGATATTTCAACATATTCATTAAACAACTTTAGGTTTTCTTCCGACAATTCTTTTTTCAACTGTTCTTTCTTTTCAGTCAACTTACTTAATTTTCTTTTGAGTAACTGTGTTATTGGCGTTCTGGTCTCCTATGGTTCGATATTTCCATAAAACAAATCTTCAATAAAATTTGGCATAATCTAATCCTTTCACAAACAAAATTCTAAGGCCGGCTTAATTAAAAGCCGACCTCATATCGACTTTGTAAACAGAAGAGAAAACGGAGAATTGATAACATACTCGGTTACGCAACATCTGAGCAGAATCGTAAGAGGTAAGGAAACCGAAGAGGCTATATACGAGGATTTCAATATTCATTCTCTCAGACACACCTTTTCTTCAAACCTCCGAGCTCAGAATTATCCGGAGCATATCATTCAGGAGCTTATGGGTCACAAATCGCCTCTTGAGACGAAAACTTATATGCATCTTACTGAAGATGAATTCAGGAGGACATTTTTGAGATTTTCCGGTTCTGAATCAAAAGACTCACTTTCAGAATTACTGGCAGGCACTACATTAACAGAAGACAAAATAAACGCAATTAAAAACATAATTAATAACTAAGAAAGGACAAAAAACAATAAGAAACAAAAGCTATTTTATTGACTTGCATAATAAGGTTAATCGCCTTGAAAAGGATTATGAAAATTTCGAAATTTTAATCAACGCTCATGACAGACTTTTTGAGAGGTTCTTTGACTTAGATAAGGCTGTTCATTCCTGTGAGAGTGAAGATATGGAAATCTTTGCTTCATTGAAAAATATAATCTTATATGAATTTGACAGAATGTCTGATTCATGTGAAAGATTAGAATACATATACAGACTCAGTGTTATTACCGATGAAGAAGAAATATATTTTAGAAAAGTAAAGGATGTTTCAGAAAAGATCTCTGCAACCAAAGAACTGCTAAAAAAGGCTATGATAATCAGATAAAATCTGAAAAGAAACATACAAATAAAAACTTTACAAAATCAGTCTCAGACCACTCAATTTTGGGTGGTTTGAGGCCTTATTTTTTTACAAATCGATTTCTTGTAAAGTTTTGTAAAGTTTTTCGGCCAAAAAAACGCAAAAAATCACCCGTTCATCTCTGAACAGGTGATTTGCTAAAAGGCTGAAAACCCTTTATTTATATATTATTTTGAAGCCTCTTCAATAGCAACTGCACAAGCAACAGTCATACCAACCATGGGGTTGTTACCTGCGCCGATAAGGCCCATCATTTCAACGTGAGCAGGAACTGAAGATGAACCTGCAAACTGAGCGTCTGAGTGCATTCTGCCCATTGTGTCTGTCATACCGTATGAAGCAGGGCCTGCAGCCATGTTGTCCGGGTGAAGTGTACGACCTGTACCACCACCTGAAGCAACTGAGAAGTAGCTTACGCCGTTTTCAACGCACCACTTCTTGTATGTGCCTGCAACAGGGTGTTGGAAACGAGTCGGGTTAGTTGAGTTACCTGTAATAGAAACGCCAACGTTTTCGAGCTTCATAATTGCAACGCCCTCAGGAACGTTATCTGAACCGTAGCATTTAACCTTTGCTCTGTCGCCGTTTGAATAAGCTGTTTCGTTAACAACCTTAACTGTTTCTGAATATGGGTCAAACTCTGTCTGAACATAAGTGAAGCCGTTGATTCTTGAAATAATCATAGCAGCGTCCTTACCAAGACCGTTAAGGATAACGCGAAGTGGCTGTGTTCTAACTTTGTTTGCGTTAAGAGCAATTTTGATTGCGCCTTCAGCAGCAGCGAAGCTTTCGTGACCTGCAAGGAAGCAGAAGCACTCTGTTTCTTCTGAAAGGAGCATCTTGCCGAGGTTACCGTGACCGAGACCAACCTTACGGTTCTCTGCTACGGAGCCGGGGATACAGAAGGACTGAAGACCGATACCGATTGCGGCAGCAGCGTCAGCAGCCTTTGTGCAGCCCTTCTTG
>JAZUOC010000183.1:0-21876 GCA_045604465.1 Acutalibacteraceae bacterium | reverse complement strand
AACCCCTTCAGATACCGCGGTTATTACTACGATACTGAAAGCGGTCTTTACTACTTACAGTCGAGGTATTATGATCCGCAGACGGGTAGGTTTGTGAATGCGGATTCCCTCGTTGACAATAGTGATGTTCTCGGCTTCAATATGTATGCGTATTGCGGGAATAATCCTGTGAACAATGTAGATCCTACAGGACATGCTTGGTATCATTGGGCTCTCGGTGCTGCGATTGTTGCAGCGTTGGAAGACAGGGGACGGTTCTGTGTCTTCGGTTGAAGAATGATTAACGGGCGGTGGTCGCTCTCCACCGCCTACCTAAGGCTCGCCTGAAAGGAGAGCTGGCGGCGAAGCCGACTGAGAGGTATGACATCTGAATAACATAAGCACAGGGTTTGGCTCGTTTGCCGCCCTGTGCTTTTTTGTTATATTCACAGTTTAATATATCAAAAGTAGATTCTTCTGAGATAAAACCCATGAAACTAAAGTCTTTGCTTGACAGATGAGCGGGCAAGAGATATAATTAGGCTGACAAATAATATTTGTAAAGGAATGAACAATATGAAGAAAAGAATGTTTAAAAGATTGCTTCTGCTTGCTTTGTCTGTGCTGGTGCTTACTGCAGTGCTCGGAACGGCTGCAACCGCTCAGGCCGCTTCGGGACGGGTCGATGTATCATCCGCTTCTCAGCTCGAAAAGGCTCTCGGAAGCGGTGCGGAATCCATCCGAATCACTGCTGATTTTGAGCTTGACAGGACCTTTTATGTTTACGGCAAGACGACAATCTATTCCGATGAAAAGCATACTCTTACGAGAAGTAAAAGCTTTGGCGGAGATATTTTTGTCGTCGGCGAAACCTCAAAAGGGAAAAGTGCACTGCTTGAAGGCGGAAATGCTGTTCTGTCTCTCGGTAAATCAGATGCGAAGCAGGAAAATCTTCTTACCTTTAACGGTAACAAGGCTAATATGAAAGCTAAGGTCAACGGATCCTTTATTTTTATATGTAACAGCTCTATTGTAAATATTTATAAGGATATCAGCTTCCTGAACTGTGCGAAAACAGGTAACATTAAAACTCTTGACACAAAATACGGACTTTCATATCCCAACCGTATCGGCGGTGCTGTCGGTATTATCGCAAGTGGCAGTATGAATATTTACGGCGGCAGCTTCAGCGGAAACACGGTAAATGACGAAAACTCCGATGAAAATGCCCCCGAATCTGAAAGAAACAGCTCTCAGGGCGGTGCGATTTATAATTTCGGTAATCTGAGAATTTACGGCGGTACCTTCTCGGGTAATAAGGCGGCCAGAGGCGGTGCGATTTATAATTACCGTACATTAAAGATTACACAGGCTTCCTTCATTGGCAACCGCGCAACAACTCACGGCGGTGCTATCCTTCAGCCGGGCTCGCAGTATGCACGTATCTATCTCGGTAACGAGAGCTCCGCTGTAGGAAATAAAATCCTTTTTAAAGAAAACACGGCTGACGAAAACGGCGGTGCCGTTTACACGAGACCCCAGAGTGCACTCGTAATTTACGGTGACACATTTTTCACCTTTAACAGTGCTTCCGGTGATAACGGCGGTGCAATCTGTGCCTACGGAGTGGTCACCCTCAAGAATACCGCCTTTGAAAACAACAGTGCGGGTTCAAGGGGCGGTGCTATATACCTTTCCAATTCCGATGCTGAGCTTACTACCCGACTTTCGTCCGTAACAGCCTGCAGCTTCCTTTCGAACTCTGCAAAGCACGGCGGTGCTCTCGCGGCTTATGCCTCTGACGAAACACTTAAGGAGGGTGCTAAGGTCACTGTCAGAGACTCTGTGTTCAAATCCAATTCCTGTGTCGAAAACGGCGGAGCTGTATATGCTGCCAGAAAAAGCACACTGAAGCTCGAGGACTCTCTTTTCGAAAGCAATAGCGGTCTTACGGGCGGTGCATTATATATAAGCGATAAAACTGCTTCAGAGCTCACAGGAGTCAGATTTATTTCAAACACAGCCTCTGCTAAGGACGGCTGCGGCGGTGCTGTGGCGGTCAGAAGCTCTGTCGTCAGCATCAAAGAAGCTCAGTTCAGTAAGAACTCTGCTGAGAAAAACGGCGGTGCGGTATATATTTCCTATCTCGGTACAAGTAACATCAATACTCAGCTTACTGTCCAGGATGTTGACTTTACAGAAAACACTGCAGGTAATTACGGCGGTGCCGTTTATGCAACGAAGCAAGAGGTTTCAAAGGAAAAGAATGTCCTTGAAGCAAAGGATTGTCTCTTCGGTCAGAACGAAGCTCTTAAGGGCGGTGCGCTCTATCTTACATCAGGCACCGGTTCATATTATGAGGATGTGGTATTTGAGAAAAATACCAATGTAAACACTCAGAACGATGATGAGGAGGATTTCAACGGCGGTGCGATTTATCTCAGCGCAAGTAACATCGAAATCAACGGTGCGGAATTTAACGGAAATACGGCTAAATATAACGGCGGTGCTATAGGTGCCTATTCGGAAAGTAAGGCTGTGCTAAATGACATTACTGCCCGTGAAAATACTGCTGTTCATGCCGGCGGCTTCCTTTATAACAGCGGCTCGACCGTAACGATTTATAACAGCAAGCTTAAAAAGAATGCTTCCGAGGAAACAGGCGGTGCTCTCTCACTTCATTCCCACGGTACAACGAATGTATATAAGACCGCCTTTGAGGAAAACTCAGCGGGTACTCACGGCGGTGCCGCATACGTTTACACAGAAGACTCGACCACTCTTATGCAGGATTGCAGCTTCAAAAAGAATACTGCCAAAAAATACGGCGGTGCCGTTTATGTCTCAAAGGCAAGTATACTGAATCTTTACGATATAACTGCCACTGAAAATCAGGCAAGCAACGGTGGTGTGCTTTATGAAACGACAACGGCCACGACAGTAACACTTAACGGAATAACCGTAAAGGGCAATAAGGCGGATAAGGGTCCCATAATTTTCGGTAATACCAATAAAGCTATTCTCAATCTTAACAAAGCAAACTATGTCGATTCTGACCTTGACGGTGCTCCCGCAGCTGATTACTGGTCAACTGCAATAGCAAATAAACTCAAGGTCAATGAAATTTCCGATTCTGTTCCTTCCTATAAGAATTATGAGGCAAGAGAAAAAGAAAAGACTCCTGCCTCTACAAAAAAGAAGCCTGTTTCGGTAAACGATGTATTCAACCTCGGTAAAAAGTCAAGTGATGCTGATATAGATAAGAGCTATGCATCCCTTAAAAAGCTGGACAACAGCTCGAACTTTATGAGCCGTAACACGACTGCGTTCGATAACATAAACGGTAAAACCGTTACCGTGGACACCTTTGTTTACATCAAGGGACACAAGGCAAACAACGTCAGCGTCGGAGAAGGTCTTCTGATTTACCAGGCTCTGCTTTATAAAAAGGCTCATCCGAAAGAAAATGTCAGCATCGATATTTCATCCTTCCGTTTTTCTGTCGAAGCGGCAGTAAATATCAACCGTAACAGCAGATATTTCGGTTATATGCGTAATCTCGTAGGAAAGGACTATGACGAATACGGCTTCGTAAGAATTTCCTATCTGCTTGTAACTGCGGCTAAAATGGGTATCAACGTAACTGTTATCGGACAGATGGACGGCTATCCCATTTCCGCGTCCGATCCCGATCTTGAACATTATTTCACAAATCAGCTCAACGATCCCTGTGATCCGAATTATGTAAAGAATGGAGTTATCGGTGATTATCTTAATTTCAAGTATTGCTACTGGACTTCGTATGATGACAATGATGCAACGGATATGATGCACGTCAAGCTGTGTGCAGTTTCCCATTATCTTGACATGAACGGAAAGGCACACAAAAACGCAGTCTGGAGCTCAAGCTCCAACCTCGACGGCATAAAGGATAACGGCGTAAACGGAAACAGCAAAATGCAAACAGCCACAATCGTTTCCGACCATGAAAAAATTTACCGTGCATCAAGCAATTACCTTCGTCTGATCGCAAAATACTGCGACCAGGAGGATGTATATCTGTTCCGTAATCTCGTCAACGAAAGAACAACAAAACAGATTAAGCTTATTCTCGAGGGTAAGGAAAGCAAGATTCCCTCGAAGGAACAGATTGTATATCTCGGCGGCAAGAATGACCCGGTGTTCGAGCTTTATTTCGCTCCCTTCGGCGGCGATGCGGCTGTGTGGGATGAGGTCAACAACCCCTACTGTAAGTATCTGAGAAAAATGTATAATTCCGATGATTATATTCTTTTCACTTGGAACAATGCAAACTATAACAATAACTTCCCCTTAGGAAAGCAGATGGAAAATGTCTGGACCTCCGCCTTCCTGGAAAGTAAGAATCCCCGAAACAGACTTTACGTCAACCTCGAAAACTTCGACGGTTCTGTCTTTGACAGACTCGTTCAGGGCAAGACCGTCGGCTTCAAATCCGTAAATCAGCAGGATTACGGTGCGATTCACAGCAAGGATATGCAGCTTTCCTATTCCGAAAACGGACAGAGACAGTATGTTTCTTTGATGAATTCGCTGAATATCCACGGCGGTTCGATGAGCTATCAGGCAAACAATCTCCTCGTTATCAAGGAAGATAATATGGATTCCGACAGCGTTTTCTATACTGTTGCTTCTCTGACAACGAAGGGTATTGCAGATAATCTTGCTACCGAAAGCGATGACCTGGGCAGAAGCTTTGATAAGAGCAGTAAATTCCCTGTCGGTAAGCTTTCAGCCGCTCCCTACACTCTCGAAGCGACCGTACAGGTGCCCGAAAGCATGAAAAAGGCTGCCGGTGTCATAGTGGGTAATTATGATGCGGGAAAAGGTAAGCAGCTTAACCTCGAAATAGTTAAAAACGGCAAGGTTAAAATCTTTTTCAGTGACGGACAGAAGAAATCCTCCTGTACCTTCTCGAAGGACATCCGTTCGGAAAGCCCTGTTCATATTGCCGTAACGCTTAACGGAACTAAGGCTTCACTTTACATTAACGGAAAGTATTCCGAAGCTGAAAATCTCAGCCTCAGCTATAGCGGAGCTGTAAAAAGCTTTGTAATCGGCGGAGATAACAGAAAGAACAACAGCAAATATTTCAAAGGTAAAATCTATTCCGTAAGTCTGTTCAGCGATGTCAGAACAAAGGATGAAATTAAAAAGGATGCAGTTTATGTAAGCGAGAAAGCATCGGGACTGATTTATACTACTGACTTCAGAGTAACCGGTCAGCCCTATTCTGACGTAAGCCTTAAAGGAAGAACCTTCAGCAAATCAAATGCCTATTCTCTCGGAAAGCTTTCCTCTGCTCCTTACACTATAGAAGCAACTGTTTCCGTTCCTGAAAATCTCAATGGACGCGGCGGCGTAATCGTAGGCAGCTATAACGGCGGCAAGGGTAAGCAGCTTAATCTTGAGGTTTATAAGCAGGGTAAAATCAGACTTTTCTTCAATAAAGGCAAAACCAAGGTTTCAAGTGTGTTCGATGTAGACATAAGAACGGGTGCTCCCGTCGATATTGCGGTTACCGTAAAGGGTAACACAGCTTCACTTTACCTGAACGGCAAGCTGAAAAAGACGAATACACTCAGTGCGAGCTACAACGGTGCGTCCGGTAGCTTCAGAATCGGCGGTGACAACAGAAAGGGTAATTCCGAATACTTCAAGGGCACGATATATTCTGTGCGTCTCTTCTCAGATGTGAGAACAGCCGAAGAAATCAAAAAGGATTATGTATACACCGACGGCAGTGAATCCGGTCTTATCGCTTCGAGAAACTTTGCTTCTCAGAAGAAGGTTTATCCGAGCTCAAAGCTCACCGGCAGAGCTTTTGACAGCGACACACCCGAAGCACTCGGCAGCTTCAGTAAGGCTGTAAAGACCATCGAAGCCGTAATCAGTGTACCTGCCGATTTCGATTCACGTGCAGGTGTAATCGTCGGCAACTACGATAACTCTTCATCGAAGCAGCTGAATTTGGAAATTATCGAGGGCGGTAAGGTGAAGCTGTTCTACAGAAACGGTTCTGCCAAGTCGACGGCAGTATTCTCCAAGGATATCCGCTCTGAGAGACCTGTTCATATTGCCGTAACTCTCGACGGCAAGGATGCAACACTGTATGTTGACGGTATCAGAAGTCAGACATTGAAGCTCAGTAAGGAATATAAGGGTGTAACCGATAACTTTAAAATCGGTGCAGATAACAGACCCGGCAATACTCAGTATTTCAAGGGCAGAATTTATTCTGTCAGCCTCTTCTCCTCTGTGCGTACTGCAAAACAGATAAAGCGTGATGTAGCGACTGTTAAACCCTCGGGCAAGAATCTGCTTTACACGGCTAACCTTATTGAAGGCGGAAAGGAATACGAGGCTGTGGCATTTACGGGAGCAAAGTATGATGCAGACACATACACCTCGTTGGAAAATCTTAACGGCACACCCTATACCGTCGAAGCTCTGATAAAAGTACCTAAGTCTGTTACCGGTAATGCAGGTGTAATCTTCGGTAATTACAATAATTCCAAAGGTAAGCAGCTCAACATAGAGATTTCCTCCGGAGGTAAGGTCAAGCTGTTCTTCAATAATTCATCCAAAAAGGTAACCTACATTTTCTCGAAGGATATACGCTCTGACAGACCTGTTCATATCGCAGTCACCGTAAGCGGAACCAAGGCTACACTTTATGTAAACGGTGTTAAGACGGAAACAGGTAAGCTGTCCGCATCCTACAGTGGCGTTACGGATAATTTTAAAATCGGCGGCGATAACAGAGTAGGAAACAAATCCTACTTCAAGGGTACGGTTTATTCTGTAAGTGTTTTCTCCGATGTAAGGACACAGAAGGAAATCCGCAGAGATGCTGTTATGCTTTCGGGAAATGAGCACGCACTGCTTTATTCGGGACGTTTTTACAGCGAAGCATAAGCATCTGAATGATGTATAATTCAATATAAGGAATAAAAGAAAAATCTCTCTCTTTTGAATTCTTGATTCACAGGGGAGAGGTTTTCTCTTATCCGATTCTGAAAGGAAAAAATTTATGGCAAGATCAGGCTTTGCCGGTACAGTTGTTTCTGTCATAATGTCTATTGTTATGGCATTCAGCGGTCTGCGGATGCGTGGATCCTTACTATACATATAATATAGGTATCTTTGATACTGAATATTATATATGCTGACGACTGTATCAGAGATAAATAACGCATCATCCTGTTGTGTTTTGTACAATGTGTAACATAAATTTTGGGTAAAACATTGACTTTTAATATTTTTTTTGGTATGATGAATGAGTTGAAAAATGGGAGGAGTGTGTAATATATGAAAAAATATGTACCGGAAAAGCTTTATGATCTTATTCCCTCACAGCAGACGATGTATCTGATGGTGAAGTACAGCTTCAGTAAGCAGCTTACCCAGATTCCCACATCCTTTGTGGTCAATAAGAGTATAGATTTCGATCTTCTTACCAAGGCGCTTAATATCGAGTTCGAAAGAAACGATTCTCTCCGACTCAGATTTATCAAAGACGGAAAGGGCATTAAGCAGTATTTCCTTCCCTCTTATAAAATGAACAAAGTACCCTGTAAGTATTTCCGTAACGAAAAGGAACAGGAGGAATTCTTTTCAGCCGATGCACAGAAGCCTGTGTATTTCCTTAAGGATGAATGCTTCAGAATCTACTTCTTTAAAAATGCCAACGGAAACGACGGTATCTATTTCAATGTAAGCCATCTGAATATGGATGCTCTCGGCTCGATGATGTTTTATCTTGACCTCATTTCTGTTTACAGACATCTTTGCTACGGAACGGAAATGCCGAAGCCTCTCGATTCTTACGAGGAGTACATAAAAGAGGAGCTTGTGCGTATTACCGATGAAAAGAAGCAGAAAAAGCATGAGAAATTCTACAGAGAATACTTCGCAGAGGGCGGAGAGCCCTTCTATGCAGGTGTTCACGGTCCTGCCTTCCTCGAAAAAATGAGAGAAAAGAAAAAGGATCCTAATCTCCGTGTTCCTGCCGCATATAATCCTATTTATGACAAATGTAAAATGATAAACGGTCATATCGGCCCCGAGGATACGGAGAAAATCCTCAGCTTCTGCCTTGAAAACAGCATAGCTCCAGAAAGTCTGTTTATGTTTGCTCTGCGCTGTCACGTTTCCGCCATCAACTACCGTACAAAGGACGTATTTATGATGGCTACCTGCTCCAAGCGTTCCACGGTCAAGGAAAAGAATATGAGCGGATGTCTGGCTCAGCCTATACAGGTGCGTACCATTATCGATGAGGATAAAACCTTCAGAGACGGCGTAAATGAATACACCAGAGTCAGAACGAATCTTTACCGTCATTCCACTTATCCTTATATCACAGCCCGTGATATGTCCAGAGAAATGTATAATTACAGTCTTATTCAGGGACCTGCCTGTCTTATGTTCTCTTGGATACCCGTACCCTTCGATTTAGGGGAGCACGGTCTTAAGCTTGACTTCAGAACCTATGATCTCGGCAGATACTTTACACCGCTTTACGTAATATGCTCAACTGATCCAAAGGATAAAGGTCTTAATTTAAACTATATGTACCGTGTCAAGCTCTCTAATAAGGAGCAGATTCAGGCACTTCACGAAAACGCACTGAAAGTCGTTCTGACAGGTATCGAAAATCCCGGCATCACCGTCGGTGAGCTTCTTGATATGTGTCTCGAATAATAAATTATACTTATAGAAACAGAAAAAACAAAAGGAGATTCAGAAATGCACATAGAATTAACTAAAAAGGAGTTCAAGGAGCTTGCAAAGCTCAGAGCAAAAATTCATTCTTACGGCCCTGTCACATCAATCAAGGAAATGTTCACACGAAGTGAAGAATTCGGTGACAGAGTTGCGGTCGTCGAAAAAATCAAAAAGAAGGATGCTGTTTATACCGTAAAGGAATTCCATGATAAGGTAAGACAGCTCGGTACAGCTCTTTATGAGCTCGGTCTCGGAGGTAAGCACATATCGATCGTCGGTGAAAACAGCTATAACTGGATTGTAACCTTCTATGCGATCGTTTGCGGCGGCGGTGTAGCGGTTCCCATTGATAAGGAGCTTTCAGACAAGGACATCAGTATGCTCATTTCAAAGGGCGACGCTGAGGCTGTCTTCCATTCGAGAACCTATAAGGAAACTGCAGAGCTTCATCTTGCTAACGATGAAAGATGTAAGTATGCCATCAATATGACTCACGGCGGTAAGGCAGCAGGCGGTAAGTTTCTCACTATTGACGAGCTTTGCGAAATGGGTAAAAAGCTTCTCGAACAGGGCGACAGACGATTCATCGATGCAGAGGTTAAGCCTGATGATCTTGCTGCTATCCTGTTCACATCGGGTACCACAGGCACAAATAAGGGTGTTATGCTCACTCATTATAATTTTGCAGTAAATGTCGAGGGTATTCTCGAATTCCTCGGTCCTGAGCAGTCAACGATGTCGATTCTTCCCATGAACCACGCATATGAGCTTTCCTGCAGTGTTCTTGTTGCTACTTATATGAACGGCATCTTTTATATCAATGACAGTCTGAAAAACATCCTTCCAAACATCAACGATTTCAGACCTACGGCTATGGCGGTTGTACCTCTGGTTCTTGAGGGTATATATAACGGAATCCGTGCAAAAGCAGAGGCAAGCGGTAAGCTTGATATAATGCTCAAGATGATTAAAATAAGCAACAAGCTACTCAAGGTCGGTATTGACATCAGACCTATCGTTTTCAAGACAATCAAAGAGAACTTCGGCGGTCAGTTCCCCACGATGAGCTGTGGCGGCGCTCCTGCAAGAGGTGACCATATCAAGTTCCTTTCAGAGCTTGGCTTTAACATTATTTCCGGTTACGGTATGACTGAATGCTCACCCACCATTACTCTTCATAAAAACGGCAAAGAGAAGCCTCTTTCTGCAGGTAAGGCATTCCCCAAGGCTCAGTTCAGAATTGCCGATCCCGATGAAGAGGGTATAGGCGAGGTCCAGGTAAAGGGCGACAACGTAACCAAGGGCTATTATAAGGATCCTGAGGCTACAGCAGCTTCATTTACCGAGGATGGCTGGTTCAAGACAGGCGACTACGGCAGAGTAGACGAGGACGGCGAGCTTTACATCACAGGCCGTAAAAAGTTCCTCATCATCCTTCCTAACGGTGAAAATATCTTCCCTGAAACTGTCGAAAGTAACATTATGGAGCATCTTCCTTATGCAGTTGAAACTGTTGCCTTTGAGGAGAAAATCATTTCTGCTGCAGGCAGGGAAAACACTGTTATGTCTGCCGCAATTTATGTAAACAGAGATTTCCTTAAGGGTATGAGTGATGAAGAAATCATCAAAAAGACCAAAGCAGATGTTTCTGACAGTAACAAAGGTCAGCCTGCCTACAGAAAGGTAAATAACGTTTATGTTTCCTTCGAAGAATTCGAAAAGAACTCTACCAGAAAGGTAATCAGACAAAAGGTTATCGACAGATATACAAAAACTATTGCAAAATAATATTTTTTGGTGTATAATGTTTAAGAATTAATCTTAAGGAGGCTGTAAGTATGCTTGATAAAATGAGAGAAGTTATCTGCCGTTATGTTTCGATTGATCCCGAGAAGCTTACGGAAGATACTAACATCAGAACAGAACTCGGTCTTAACTCACTCGAGCTTATCAATATCGCTGTAGCGATCGAGGATGAATTTGATGTAGAGATTCCTGACCGTGAGGTTGCTAACCTTGAGACTCTCGGTGATGCTATCAAAATTATTCAGAAGTATATGGAAGACTGATAAAGAAAGAGCTGTCCGCATCGGACGGCTCCTTTTATGTGCCGATATATTGAAAAGAAGAGATAAATCTGTTATTATAAATGTAAAGGAGGAATGAAAATGAAAAAACTGATTTCATTAATGCTGTCTCTGATTATGGCTTTCTGTATCTGCTCTGTTGCATTAGCGGTTGACGAGGAAAAGCCTTTTCCGAACAGTAATTTCTACAGCGAAGGGGATTACACTGTTCATTACAGAGTCTTTGAGCCTGAAGGCTTCGCTGAAAAGCAGATTTTACTTATTCACGGCTTCTGCCTTTCTACTGTGTCTCTCGAAGGTGTGGCAGAGGAGTATGCGAAAAAGGGCTACAGGACAGTCCTCGCAGATGTTCCGAATTTCGGTTACTCCTCCAGAGAAACGAACAGCACCGCTTTACTTTCCAGAGAGGAGCTCATCGGCTCACTGATGCTTTCTCTCGGAGGAAGGTGGATAGTCGGCGGTCACTCTATGGGTGGCGGTATCGCTATTAATCTTGCCTGTGATTATCCCGAGACGGTGATGGGACTTGTGCTTTTCGCACCGCAGACCTCAGCTAATACGGAAGGCTCACTGCAGAATCCCGCCATAGGATTTATGATGCAGACTGTCTATAATCTTATTCTCGGAGTTTGTCTCAGGCTTCCGTTTCTTGTCCGTATCTTTGTATCGACCAGCTTCAGCGATGCGGAATATGCCGGGAATTATGATATTACCCGTGTGACTGCTCCTCTTGCTCTTCCCGGTACCGGTGCAGGTATTTCGATTATGACCACTCACACACGGGGACCTGAGTTTGATAAGCTTAAGGTACTTGATATTCCCTGTGTAATTATCACCGCTGAAAACGACAGGGTGGCTATGGCTGACAATCTTCAGTCTATTATCGATAATGCGCCTGTGGGAACAGAGGTTTACGAATTCGAAAAGGGCGGCCATATGATGATGGAGTATGCTCCCGAAGAGGTAGCCGCCAAAACCCTATCGGTTATAGAAAAATCATAAAGGTCTTTATATAAACAACTTCCCCACCGATTTTTATTTCGGTGGGGTTAATTATTATTTTCTCGCTTTTATCTGACTTATAAGGATGTGTCCGATGCCTCTTACACCTTTTCTGATGTACTGTCCGAGGTTTTTATTAAAGCCTGTCATAACGGGATTTTTCAGGTCGGCCTCACTCTTTCCGTCAGCCTTGCCTTCTCTTACGCTGATGTTATCCTTCGTGAAGGGTGCCACGGGAGAGCCTTCGGGTGCTGTGATAAGTGCTCCGTCGGCGAAAGCACAGATTTCCTTCCTTTCCGTTTCACTGAGACCTTCCCGGGACATAGGATAAAGAGCGAAAAGAGCTGTTTCACTGCTTCCGTTGTAGGAGGGGGCTATGCTCTTTCCCTGAGCGGCCACCAGAGTGTAAGCATCGAGAATCTGTCCTTTTGCTCTGCTCCAGTGATTGCGTTGTTTGCCGTAATATGTGCCGTAGGGGTTCATTCTGACGGTTTTATCCTTTTCGAGTCTCATAGGACAGTGGGCCATAGAAGAAAGCACCTGACGGGCATTTGCCACGATAATACCGCCTCTTTCGTCGTAAAGACCCACGAAACCGCCCGTAAGCTGATGGTTGAAGGAGTCAAGAGAGGTATTAAGGGGATCACATTCGGGGAAGGACTGTGTTCTGTAGGAGGAAACATCATCCATAAAGTTTCTTTTGATGACAGAGATGTCACCGTCGAGACAGGGAGTTATCTGGAAGGGTGCGGTTTCCTTCCATTTCATATCCGTGAATCTGCCCAGAGAAGAGTTTTCCGTGGAAATGGATGTGTTTTCTGCGGTGTAGGGGTAGCTCACGGTGGTTCTGACGAAAATACCGTCAGAGAAATCTGTTTTATAAAAGTCGAATGTGAAGCTGCCCTCCTTAAGCTCATCGGGCAGGTGTATTTCGCCTTCGATTCTTATTCCTTCGCCACTACCTGCCACAGGGAGAGAAGAAAGCTTCCTGTGGGTAAAGAAATACTTGCTGTCGCCGTAAGTGATGAAGGAATTGAGAAATTCTCTTGTACCTATAACTCTGCCGTCGGACACTATCTTTTCTATTGTACCCTTCGAGGTGAAATCTATATGCATCCTATTGGTTTCTATAGTATACTTAAGCTCACCTTCGGATTCTTTTTCGTTAAAGGTAATTTCTATTTCGTATTTGTCTTTAACCTCGGCGAAATTCATCATTATGAAAGCGGAAGTACATTCGCTGTCAGTGGCTACGGCGGTGAAGTCTTCGAGTCCGTCAGCAGTAACTGAAAGAGCAGAAATGTCGCTGATTTTTTCTTTGATTTCGACCTGCACACTTTGAAGTCGGGAGCCATTAATGTTATGAACTGTGATTTTCTCTGTTTTCGGCATGGCGGCGAGTTCTTTTTCGGTTACTCTGTCGCCGTATTCGAGGGCGGTTTTTTCTCTCTGGATGTTAAGGACAGGCGTGGCAAGACCGAAATGTGTGGTGGAAAGAAGTAGGATACGGTCATCGAAGGAGGGCGAAAGACAGTCTCTTTCGCTTGTGATTTTTGACATCATTCTCGCTCTTTCGAGGCGTGTCCATATCTTCCTGTTAAAGGGCTTTTCTGACCAGGAGGCATAGCCTGTGAAGTTACCGTCGGCAGTGTCGTGAGTGAAGTCTATTTCGCCCACAGCACCGTGATTGTGAAGGTATCCGCCGGGTGTGTCGAATACTATGTAGGGTAAATCTGCTATTTCAGTGACGAGGCCGTGAATACCGTCAGTGTTTGCGAGCTTTCCCGTAAGGGGACCGAGATCCATGGTTTCCCAGAAAATAGCATCGGCATCCATATTTATGAAAAGGAAAAGGTCACGGTTGATTTCGCCGCTTTCCTGTTTTTTACGGAGATCCTTTACCCAGGCGCGTAGACATCCCGCATCGCACACATCGGAATTACTGTAGGTGGGAATGACAGTCATGCTTTCGCCCTTATAGGTGTAGGTGACGGGATTAAAGGCGATTTCGTCGGGAAACTTCGGTACTATGGTGCGGAAGGCATCGAAGGGGACAGCACTGTAATAAAGACATAGCGCCTTTACACCGAGCTCGTTATAAAGCTTTACCTGAGAGGGAGTAAACATAACCTCCTGAGGACGGACGATTTTTTCGCATTTACCGAAAATGTCCTGAAGACCGCTTCCGTTTTTATTCGTAACTGCGAGATTTATGCTTTCACGGAATTCATCCTCGGTCATAGCGGAAAGAGCACCGTTATTGTAGCCCATAATGATGTTTTCGTCGCCGTATTTATCTACTCTTTCCTTCATTTTTTCGATGATGTCGGGAGCATATTCGGGTAGAATTTTCTGAAGAGAGAAAAAGTTTTCCGTATCCCAGGTGCCTTTTACCGGGATACCTTTTTCGTTCAGGTCTGTCAGAACGTCCAGAATCTTTCTTATGATTCTTATGTCAGAGCCGAAGCCTAAATTATCGTTAGTATCTCCTCTGTAGGAATGGTAGCAGTTTACGTGAAAGCCGTAAGCTACGTGAATTCTGTTTTCTTTCATATTTGCCTCCGTGATTATTTTCTTTTAATGATTATACCACAGCATAATCTTTCTTTCAATCATAAATAAAATAAAACTGACACCTCTTTAAGGAAGTGTCAGCATTTGGTCAGTTATGTATTAAAATGAAGAGAGGAGAGAAATGACAGCATCAATTATCTGCTTTTTGAAATCGAGAAGCTTAAGAATGATCTGGATAAGTAAGCAGGGTTCTTCTTCGGTTGTCTCCTCTGCAGGTGCTTCTGTAGTGGATTCTGTAGGTGCTTCTGTGGAGGGCTCTTCAGTAGTGGGAGCTTCTGTAGGTGCCTCGGTAGTAGGAGCAGCAGTGGTAGTAGGTGCCTCGGTAACGGGAGCCTGTGTGGTGGGAGCTTCAGTGGTGGGAGCAGTAGTGCTTTCTGTTACCTGTTCGACAACGGGGCTGAGCTCTTTGATTTCAGCGGTAACTGCACCTAAAACGAAGCCTGAGGTAAAGAGAAGTGCTACGACAAGTGCGATGGTGATAGTTTTCTGAATGAGTATTTTATTCTTATCCATTTTTCCGTCTCCTTGTATTTAAAAACTTAAATTACGATTTAATCCGTCTAACATTCTACCACACTTATTCCTTAAGGTCAATTGTTATTTAAATTTTTTTTATATAAAAATGCCTCTGTAGTTGACAGAATAATCAAAAGACTCGGAATATATGTTATCCAGGTGATAATATATGCTGTATGCATCATCTGTTCAGTCAGAAAGGTGAGCTGTAAATTGCGTAATCCTACACCTATATCGCCGATAACGAGAAAAATCATTCCCAACAGATAAAGAAGATTGTTTTTACTTTTATGTGTTAAGTAATTTTCGGTGCAGTGCGCTATGTTAATACAGATGAATACACCGTAGGAAAGAATAAGAGCAAGGCCTGTACCCTTGACGATAAGACCCGTCAGTCCTAATAATACAGCAGGTATAATTCTTTTCATCAGCTCTGTTTTTACATTTTTGCCGCTTATGTAAGAAAGGCGTAAGGTATGAATAGCCTGAATTATGATATATGTTCCTATACCTAAGGGAGGTTTGTTTAACAAAAGAAAGAAAATATCAGCTATTACCGTAAAGAAGAAAATAGCCGTAATGCAACGGTTATGGCTGCTTTTGCCGGCACCGAGGCTGAAAAGCGCAATTAGTGTAACAGCAATAAACTTCAGTATTTTAGGCTTTCCGAAAAGAAAAATGTCGCCTGAAATAAAGAGAATATAAAGTATGGCTTCGGTGATTAAAAAGACATATAATAATAACCTTTTCAATATAGTCACTTCCTTTTCTTTTATCATAGCATAAAAGACTTTTGTATGCAATTAATTTAAAAATATTCTGTTTTTTATGTTGAAAATGTAATTACAATATGTAATAATATATCTATCATTCGGGAGGTGAAGCTATGAAAGGCTATTTGTTCTGCTATTTTACGGGAAACAGACCCGAGGAAGAGAGGATTCATTTCGCTCTTTCCCGTGATGGTTATCACTTTAAGGCTCTCAATAAAAACAGAGAAGTTATTCTGCAGACTAAAGGAAAAAGGTGCTGCCGCGACCCCTTTATCTTCCGTGATGAAAAGGGTGTTTTTCACATTATCGCTACGGATATGCGTTCCGAGGACGGCTGGGCAAATAACGACTCAATGGTAGTGTGGGACAGTGCTGATCTTATCCACTGGAAAAATGAAAGGATAATCGATTTTTCCGCTTTCGAAAGCACTAAGACTGCAAACAGAGTCTGGGCGCCTCAGGTTATCTTTGACCCTTATAAGGGCGAATATATGATTTACTGGAGTCACAATAATGCTGATGATGACCTTGACACCGTAATATGGTATGCATATACTAAGGATTTTCACACTCTTACGACTGAGCCTGCGGTGCTGTACCGACCGAAAAGCGGACTGTGTGCCATTGATGCAGATATAGCCGAAAGAGACGGTAAGTATTATCTTTACACGGCTGACGGACTGAAAGACGGTATATGTTACTGCGTGGCAGACAGACCGTCAGGCCCTTATTCTGAGCCTGAAGATAACAAGATTTCCGTGGCAGAGACAGCTTTAGAAGGCAATTGCCTTTACAAACTGATCGGTCAGGAAAAATACATAATGATTGCCGATCAGTTTAAATCAGGCGGTTATTTTATGCAGGAAAGTGAAGATATGCTTCACTTTAAAAGGGTCGATAAATATAAGTTTTCTCTCGATCATTTAAGACCACGTCACGGCTCTGTGATGCACGTGAGTGAAGATGAATATAATGCTCTTGTTTCTGAGTTCGGAACAGAAGAATGAAAAGGTGATTGATATGATAAAAATACTCGCAGTAGATATGGACGGTACCTGTCTTGATTCACAGGGTCAGATGGCATCTGAAACCGTAGAGGCACTTAAAGCTGCCGCAGAGAAGGGTGTACTGGTGGTTCCCACTACGGGCAGAAACGTAAACTGTCTGCCGAAGGCTCTGAAAAACCAGGATTTTTACCGCTATATTATTTCGTCTAACGGCTCACTTGTAGTAGATATGCAGGAAAACAAGATAATTTTCGAAGCCTGCTTTGATGCACAAACAGGTGTAGAAATTCTGGAGAAAACCAAGGGTATGCTCATTTTTAAAGCTGCACATATAGACAGAGATTTTCACACTCAGGGCAGGATACTGCAGTTTATGGTGAAAAAGTTTTTTAAGGACAGCTCCGTAAACATTATCTATGTCAGAAATATGAAAAAATTCATCAGAAAGCATAATAAGAGAATAGAAGAATTTCAGTTCTTTTACAAGGATGAAGGTTATCGTGAAAGAATAAAAGAAATTCTTGCTGACTATCCGGAGATTACTGTAGCACATTCTAAGGGTTATGCTGAAATCTATAATAAAAAAGGCTCGAAGGGTACTGCACTTCTGGCTCTCGGTGAGGCACTCGGTATTTCTGTTGATGAAATCGCATGTATCGGTGACGAGGAAAATGACATCTCTATGTTCGATGTGGCAGGACTTCCTATGGCTATGGGTAACGCTATCGATGCCATTAAGGAAAGAGCGAAGGTAATTCTTCCCACTAACGATGAAAAAGGTGTAGCTACGGCTGTTTACGACTATGTCTTAAAGTAAAAAAACAATCCCTCACTTTTCGGTGAGGGATTTGTCGTATTATTCAGCTGCTTCCATCTTAGCTCTCTGTTCGAGAACTGCGGTGTGAATGTCTTCTTTTGTTTTGCCCGTGAGCTTGTAGAAGAAGAAGGGTACACCTGCCAGAAACATCATAATGCCGTGAACTATGGTGTAGAAGAAGAGAAGTGTTACCTTGGTATCGAAGCTCTGCACAGGGTTCGGCATAAGATCCGTAGGCTGAATGTAGCCGATAATGGAGCCTTCGCCGTAGAGAATAAGCGGTGCAAGAGTGCTGGCGAGAGTACCGCTTATGAGTGTACCGATACCGATAACGAAGGGGAAGGAAGCGTCGAAGCGCTTGCCTGTTTTAAGCTCGATAGTTTCGAGTACGTCAGCCTGGAACATAGAGGGAAGGAGATTTGATGCACCGAACTGAAGACCGATGAGGAAAAGGAATACGATAAATACTATCTGTAAAATCGCAGTACCTGTTTTGAAATAGGTATAGCCTACACCGAAGGCGATGCAGTTTGCACAGAGTGAGTAGATACCGCTGGCGATGTAAAGCTGCCGTGCATCAAATTTTTTGAGAAGGAAGTTAATTACGAGCATACCTACTGCAGTACCGATGCCGACAGGAAGAACGAAGAGTATTTTCTTCGAAACGTCACCTAAAACTGCGGCGGCGATGAAGGTTTCCATATAGGTTGCGAGACCTCTGAAGCTCTTAAGGAATTCAGATAAAATGATAGTCCAGGCATATTTGTTCTTAATAATATCTTTAAAGCCTAAAAGGGGATTCTGTCTTTTTTCGGTGTAAACCATTCTTTCACGTACAAGCTTCATACCCAGAAGAACAGTGATAATACCTACCACGGAGCAGAGAGCGGCAGAGATTATATACTGTAAGCCCTCGACGCTTCTGATGCTGGTGCCGGTTACGGATTCGATAAGCTCGGGATTATTCTTGCTCCAGATGAGACCGATTACCAGAAGGATAACAACGGGAGCAGAGTTACCGACAGCGGAAGAAATGCTTCTGAAGGAAAGAACCTGGTCACGCTCCTTGAGGTTGGGTGTCATAACGTTGGCTATCATATTGATGGAATTGCCGAAGGTGCAGAAAACACTCCATAAAACAGCCAAAGTAATAACATAGATGAAAAGAACCGATTCTGAAAGCCCGGGAGGTGCCCAGAAGGAAAGTACCATAACTATGGACATAGGTATGATAACGAGAGTGGTAATAGGCTTGAACTTTCCGCCCTTGCCCATCTTTCTTCCCTCGATGTACATAACGATGAAGAAGTTGAGTATGAAGGGGATTATGCTTGTAAGCAGATTAAAAAGTGAGGTCTGCTCCTCGGGAAGGCGAAGAACATTGACCAGGTAAGCGTTTCTGTTGCCGCCGACCATGCCTGTCATGGTGGTGTAGAAAAACACGCCGACGAGATAAAGAATAAACTCAGCCTTTCCTACGTGCTTTCCGGACTCTTGGCTATGTACGGAAGCGCCGGTTAATGTGTCTGACATAAGAATTCTCCTTTTGTTTTATTTGGAAATATGAATATATATAATGATACTGCATTTGTTCTGTGAAAGCAAGATAAAGTGTACAAAAAAATATTAAAATTTTTATAATAAAAACATAAAATGTACAAAATGGCACTGAACAGTTACTTTTAACGTCAGAATATGTTATTATAAAAAGCAAGAAGGTGATACATATGTCAAAATATCCCATAAGCAAGGATTACGGAATATTCCGTTTTTTCAGACCACCTGTTTATAAGCCTGTTTTTCCTGTAGCAGAAAGGTTTTTATCTGTTCCGTCTTTTCTTTTCAAGGATGACGGACTCGATGTAAGAGAAGAAAAGGTAAAAAGCTATGACGGCTATGAGCTGACGGTTTATATCATCTCTCCCAAGGGTGTAAAGGAGCCTTGTCCTTGTCTCGTCAACTATCACGGAGGAGGCTTCGTTTTCGAGGGTGCATTTCATCATTATCGTCTGGCCATGACATATGCGAAGGCTGTGGGCTGTAAGGTGATTTATGTCAAATACCGACTCGGACCGAAGTATAAATTTCCTGTGCCTATGGAGGACTGTTACAGTGTTCTCAGGTGGATATGGGAAAATGCAGAGAGCGTAGGAATAGATAAGAATAATATAGCTGTAGGCGGAGACAGCGCGGGCGGAACTCTCTCGGCGTCAGTATGCCTTATGAACAGAGACAGAGGCGGAGAAATCCCCATCCGTTTTCAGCTTCTGGTTTATCCTTTTCTTGATATGAGAAACGACAGCAGCTCTGCGAAAAAATATACGGACACGCCGATGTGGAATTCATCTCTTACTGCCAAGGTAAAGCTTTTGCTGATGCCTGAGGGTGAAATTAACCGTTCTTATATTTCACCCGTAGAAAGTGAAAATTTTTCCGAATTACCTCCCGCTTATATAGAAACTGCAGAGTTTGACTGTCTTCATGATGACGGCATACTTTACGCCGAGCTTCTGAAAAAAGAGGGGACAGAGGTGGAGGTTTTCGAAACGAAGGGTACCATGCACGGCTATGACATAGTACTCAAGTCTCCTATGGCATTGAGAGCTGTGAAAAAGAGAACAGATTTTATGAAGAATATGTTTGCCCTGAGGGCGGAAAGCAAATAAAAGGCAGGAAAAATATGTTATTTGTACTTATTGTAATTTATGTAGTTTTTATATCTCTCGGTCTTCCGGACTCACTTTTCGGCGTTGCCTGGCCGGTGGTACACACGGAGCTCGGTATCAGTGAAAGCTTCGCTTCCGTTTACAGTATTATTATCGGTGTCTGCACAGGCGGTGTCAGCTTCGTTTCCGGTAAGCTTATCCGGAAATTCGGCACCGGCAGGGTTACTCTTGTCTCCATATTCGTTACGGCTTTGGGTCTTGTCGCCATTTCCTTTGCACCAAATATCGCAGTTATGGTGGTAGCTTCAGTAATTTTAGGCTACGGTGCAGGTGCTATAGATACGGGTCTTAATAACTTCGTATCACTCCATTACAGGGCGCATCATATGAACTGGCTTCATTGCTTCTGGGGCGTGGGTGTCACGGCGAGTCCGCTTATTATGTCAGTCTTTTTGGGTGACGGAGGAACTGAATGGAGAAGGGGATACAGAGTGATCGCTCTTTTACAGCTTATTATTGCTCTGCTCGTTTTCTTCTCTCTTAAAAAGTGGAGAGGGATAGAAAAGGCAGAGAAAGAAGAAACAGCCTCTGAAGAAGTCTCGGCAGGTTTAACGGATATAATGAAAATCAGAGGTGTGCTTACCGGCATTTTCTCTCTCGGTGCTTACTGCAGTATGGAATTTCTTCTCGGCACCTGGGGAGCAAGCTATGCGGTAAATGTTTTCGCTGTCTCTCCCGATGTGGCGGCTAAATGGGTTTCACTCTACTACGGCGGTATTATGGTCGGCAGAGTCGTTTCAGGCTTCCTGTCGATGAAATTTAATGATAAGAGTTTAATCAGAGGCGGTATAGCCGTGTCTTTAATAGGCATAATCATTTTCGCTTTACCTCTCGGTACAGCTTCTCTCTTTGGCTTTTTCCTTATCGGTGTGGGCTTCGGTCCCGTTTTCCCGAGTGTTCTTCACAGTGTACCTGAGCGCTTCGGTGCTAAGTATTCAGCCGATATTACAGGCTATCATATGGGCGGTGCTTATGCCATCGGCTTCGGTGTACAGCTTATTTATGGCTTTGTCGCTACGAAGATAACATTCAGTATCACACCCTTTGTGCTTATTGCTCTGTGTGCGGCTCTCGTTATCTTCAACGAAGCTACCGTGAAAAAGACAAAAACATAATATTTACCTTAAGGACTTGAAAAATTTTCACTTTTGGATTATAATGTATTCTGCTTAACAGCTTATTTTTCCCGAAAGGAGTTTTATAGATGAAAAAGATTATCTGTAAGGTTGAATACGATACCGAAAATGCAGAGCTTGTAGCAAAGTTTACAAGTGGCGAATTCGGTAGCGCAGACGGCTACGAAGAAAGTCTTTATGTTACTGCTGCAGGCAAATACTTCCTTTATGTTAACGGCGGCGCAGAATCCATCCATCCCGCTGAAAACATCACCAGAATGTCTGCCGATAAAGCAAAGCAGTGGCGTGCTGACAAGAACGTTTAATTCAAAAAAATTTCCTTCCCTGATGAAAAGGGAAGGTTATTTTTTTTGAGGGCATAACAAAAAGACTGATTTACATCCCGTAAACCAGTCTCAGACTGTCGAAAAAGTCCAGTAATAACTGGGCTTATTATCATATTTATGGTATAATAAATATGGTGATGAAAATGTTAGAAGAAAAAAGAACA
>JAZUOC010000182.1:0-4956 GCA_045604465.1 Acutalibacteraceae bacterium | reverse complement strand
CCAGTTCAACCCCTTGGCTCACAGAACGACATGGCTACGGATCCGACTTCGACGAAATGGAAGAGCATGTTGACGGCGGCTATAAGGACAGAGAGGTTTACTTCCCCGAAATGATCGAGCTGTGGAAATGGGAGAACCATCCGCCCTTACAGGAGCTCTACGATTCCTTTAACTTCGATTTCGGTAAGTACATCGTTATGCTTGACGGAGCTTTGGATGTGCTTAAGACAATAAAGGAAAAGGGCTACATTTTAGGCTGCATCACTAACGGTGTATCCTCACTGCAGAACATAAAGCTCGACACGGCAGGCATCAGAGATATGTTTGATGTGGTGGTAGTATCGGGTGATATCGGTATCTATAAGCCTGACCGCCGTATCTTCGATGAAGCGGTGAGAAGAGCAGGGGTTAAGAATGAAGAGGCTCTTTTCGTCGGTGACCATCCCGTAAACGATGTTCAGGGCGCTCTCGGTGCAGATATGCAGGTAGTAAGAATGAACTACGGCGATTTCAAGGGTAAGGGCCTCGGACAGAATACTGCCGCAGAAATCGAAAGCATCACGGAGCTTTTGGAGCTTATTTAAAAGGGAAAAGAATTACGGAGAAAAGGAAGTTAAAGAAATGATTTGTAAAAATTGTGCAAATATATTCAGCGATGACCTTACTGTTTGCCCCGAATGTGACACTCCCGTAAGTGTCGGGGCAGTAAAAAAAGAAAAAAACATAGAAGAAGCCGTTTCTTTTGCCTTGGGTACCTTCGAGGATATTTCATCTAATTCAGATGAAAAGGAGCCCTTTTATAAAGAGGAGGACTTCACGCCTCCGGTTTATGAAAGGGAAGCTCCCGAAAAGAAAGAAAATCTCCCCGTGAAGGAAGAGAAAGTAGCTTCTTTTCAGAGAGAGAGAAAGAAAATGAAAAAAATGTCCCGCAAGGAGCAGGGAGCATTCAATTTCATTATCTCCGTTATGGTGATTGTTTTCGCGGTTATGGCTGCGTTGGTGGGAATAAGCCTCTCTACGGATGTTTTCGAAAAGGACGAGGACAGTGTTATGGCTATGGCGCTTTCAGGCTTCTCTGCCACCGAAACAGCAGAGCTGGAGGATTATCTTGCCAAAATTTCCGTGATAGCCTACAACGGCTTTGACCGTGAGAGGGATGTTATCGTGGATGTCATGGAGTTTATCCGTCCCTACGATATGGGCGGACTTTACAGCCGTTTTTACGGGGCACCCGAAATTACGGTTAATATGGCTGATCCGAACGGACGGTTCGCCAATGAAAACGGAGACTACAGCTTTTATGCTCTTGACGGAGAAAAGGTGGATAAAATACTGGCGACCTTCGGCTTCGACATAAATCACAATGTCAACGAAAAGAATTTCTATTACTATGACGAAAAGTATTATTTCGCAAACACTCCAGATTATACCTTCAGCCCCTATGTATTGGCTGATATAAGCTCCTCGAAGCGCATACAGGACGGAAGCTATTATGTGGAATGCAGCTTTTTCGACGGAAGCTCCGAAGAGGCTGATGCCGGATACCTCAAGGCATATATAATCCTCGATAAAAACGAAGATGCCGGGGAAGGCGAGCTTCCGTGGTGCTTAAGCCGTATATCCCACGAGGCTGTTTTCGATGCCACAGGCTTTATGATAAAGGATGAAAGCGGCAGGAATGAGCTTTCCTATACTATCGAGTACAAGACTGTACAGGCAGTAGCTGAGGACGGCACCGTCTATGCGGAGTATAATGTGGAATACCCTTATTTCAAGGGTAATACTGAAGGTGAAAAGGAAGTCAACCGTCTCTATGCCGAGCTTATAAATAACTACACTCTTCAGTGCGAGGATGCAGACAAGGAGTACAAAAGGTTCATTAAAAAGGGCGGAAATAAGGAAGACCTTCCTTATGTTACACACGCTGTGGCAAGAGTAACCTATAACCGTAACGGCTACATATCTATCGTGGAGGGACTTTCACAGTATAAGCCTGAAACAAAAAAGCTGACAGAAGCTGAGCAGGAGGAGTTTATCATTCTTCCCGAAAGGACAGTCGAAGGCTACATCATCGACGTGGAGACAGGAAGCTATGTTTCAAATAAAGAAATAATCGAAGCAGAATATCATCTCGTTTATGAGGTCATATACCGCATCTATGAGGGCTATGACTATGAGAGTCTTCTTAAGGGTGAGGATGCCGCTATCGGTATTCCCGAGGATACCGACGGAATAGGGAAGACCTTCTATGAGTCTGCATGCGCACTTTCGGAAAACGGATTTATTTTCTGTTCTGTTCATCCGAAGGGATATACGGAGACTGTAATAATACCTTACTCGTCAAAGAACTTCTTTAACAGCGATTTCAATAAGCTGATAAAGAGTAAATAAAACAATCAAAAAGGGGACGGCACACTCCGTCCCCTTCTTTTTTATCTTTTCGGTTAATAGCACATTTCCTTGATTTTTTTTAGGAATGATGATAAACTGAAATATATCAGAACGGAAGGGCGGTGTGACTTGCTTTGGAAAACGGGATAAGGCATAAACGGAGTACCGATATTATCTCATCCTTTTATATCGTACTTATTACACTCGGTCTGCCGCTTATTATGGATAACGGGTTTTATAACATAACAGTAACCAAATCGCGGTATTATTACGCAGTAACCTCTGCGTTCATAGTAGTGGCTGCGGTGTGTATTTTCATCGGTAATAAAGGCTTTTCCTTGCCGAAGAAGCTGAGGATCGGTGCTCTCGATATTACTATGGCGGTATATCTTGCCGCGGTCATACTGTCTTCCCTTTTATCTGAGTATGATGATGTATGGCTTGGTGACAGGTCAAGATATCAGGGTGCCGTCACTGTCATACTGTATGTGGCTACTTATTTCCTTTTGTCAAGATATTACGAAAGCACTGTGTGGCTTCTGACAGGGTGTATTATCTCTCTGGCCGCTGTTTCGGTTATAGGGGTAATGAACTGCTTCGGTGTGGATTTTCTGGGATTTTACGAAATCCTGCCGATAGATGATAAGCGTATATATATATCCACTATAGGAAATGCTAATTTTTACAGCAGCTTTATCTGTCTTATGCTTCCTTTCACTGTCTGCGGCTTCTGCTCGGTCAGAGGCAAGGTAAGCAGGATTATTTATACGGCAGCACTTATAGCGGGCAGTCTCGGCACCATGGTTACTGCGAGTGAAAGCTTTGCTGTCAGCTTTGCAGCGGTGATGGTAATTATTCCGATTCTTCTGATTCGCGATGTTTATCAGATAAAAAGATTTCTGATGGCTGTTATAATTATGATTGTGACATCGGATATATATGCTCTTGCATACGGCTCGGGATACAAAAAAGGTATCAGAATTTCGAAGCTGATACATATTCTTGTAAACCCTGCAGTTTCATTTCTGATAATAGCAGTCTGTCTGGCAGTGCTGCTGATTTTAAATAAAAATCCGCAGAAAATAAATATGCTGAAAAAAGTATACTGTGCAGCTATTGCGGGGTCAGTGCTGATTATGGTGTGCTTGGTTATAACAGCAAATGTTCACTCTCTCGGTGTGCTTGATGAGTTTTTACGCTTTGATGCCGAATGGGGAAATACCCGCGGTGCCATATGGAAGCAGTGCATGGAAATATACCGCGATTTTTCTTTGAAGGAAAAGCTTTTCGGTATAGGGCCGGAAGTATTATACAGAGTAACGAAGGCGCTTAATGAAAGCGATAATATGAAGCTGGATCAGGCGCATAATGAGTATCTTCAGTATCTGCTTACGGTAGGCATATTCGGTCTTATGTCTTATCTTGCGGTTATTATCAGCGTGTGTTATACCGTGCTTAAACACCTGAGGGAAAATGCTATGGCTGTTGCCTTGCTTTCAGGTCTGGTGTGTTTCTGGATACAGGCTTCGGTAAATATGGCACAGCCCTTTACCACGCCGCTGATGTATATTTTTATCTCGGTAACGGGAGCGATATATCATAAGGAAAAAAGAAAGAGCGAACCGTTCATTGAACGTCGCCCATAAAAAATTATTCCCCACCTTTCGGTGAGGAATATTTCTTTCATCAGTCGATTTCTACGGAAATCTTACTGTCGCTTCTGTTTGCAGTTGCACGCATTACAGTTCTGATAGCCTTTGCAATTCTGCCCTGCTTACCAATAACTCTACCCATATCGTCCTGAGCAACGTGAAGGTGGTAGACTACTACGCCTTCTTCGTTAATGTCGTCAACGTCAACAGTTACCTTTTCGGGCTCACCTACTAAGCCCTGCGCAATAGATATAAGTAACTCTTTCAAAGTGGCGACCTCCGCGATTATTTAATGATGTCGGACTTTTTAAGAAGAGCCTTAACAGTATCTGTGGGCTGAGCGCCGTTAGCGATCCACTTCTGAGCCTTTTCAGCGTCGATTTTGATTTCAGCGGGTTCTCTCATGGGGTTGTAGTAACCGATTTCCTCGATGAAACGACCGTCACGGGGATATCTTGAATCTGCTACTACTACACGGTAGAAAGGTGCCTTTTTTGCGCCCATACGGCGAAGTCTGATTTTTACTGCCATTTTAATGACCTCCAATAAAATAATTTTTTAATTTGATATTTAAACACATAAGTGTATTTAACTTACATCGGGAAACCGCCCATGCCGTTCATTCCGTTCATCATGCCGGGCATATTTCTCATTCTTCTCTGCATTTTCTTTGTATTTTTGCCGCCGAGCTGCTTGAACATTTTCTGCATCTGTCTGTACTGGGAGAGGAGACGGTTAACGTCCTCAACCTGCATACCGCAGCCTGCTGCAATTCTTCTTTTTCTTGAGGGGTTGATAATGTCGGGCTTTGCTCTTTCCTGAGGTGTCATTGAAAGAATAATAGCGCGTACTCTGTCGAACTGTCTTTCGTCAACATCTACGTCGTCAATCTTTCTGCCAACACCGGGAATCA
>JAZUOC010000181.1:0-10711 GCA_045604465.1 Acutalibacteraceae bacterium | reverse complement strand
GGATGCGAAAGAAGAAATGTTTTCGGAGTAAAGTCTTATAAATATTTTTTGTCACCGCCTTATTCTGCCGTTGTATTTTATTTTACCTACTGCACTACCGAAAAATTTCATTTCGCCCCGTAGGTACAGACAGTAAAGCTTCATTTTCCGTCGGGTTTTCCCGTGGTTCATTTTTATGCCCGCACCAGGATGCGTCCTCCCTCTTTACGGGCTCTCTACTGAAACAAATATTTATAACGTGGGGGAAAACGTGTTGAAGAAAGGAACTCCGTGCTTTTGGTTTTATGTTTTTCACTCGAAAAATACGGAGCTGACCGTAGAACTTCAATAAAAAACTAACAGAGCGGGAAGCGACTGTCGGACTGACGGTAGCTGAGGAGTCGAAGCGTAATGTGACGGATGTCACATTAGGGTAGACAAAATATCTGTGCGTTGAGGGATAGCGGCAGCGATTTTCCTGTACAAGTGTTCTGAAAGGCACTCTGTACGCTCACGACTGTCAGTGAGACTGAATATAGAACTATAGATAACAGTAGACTTAAAAGGCTGTTTTTTTATGAACGGCAGACTAAGGGTGAGTTATAAAAGAAATGAATCTCTTATTCCGTTGTCGTGTTCGGATGGTTTCCACCAAAAAATGGGCGCTTTGTTTACTTTGGCGCTCGCCTGTGCCAAAGTAAAAGCCCCCTCGGCTCGAGCGGTTGACGATTAGATGTTTTATTGAAACGAAAACCACGAAAATCACGAAAACACACAAAATCAATACTTTATCATAAAAAACAGGAGATGCGTTTTTTCGCATCCCCTATTTAAGTTTATTTACTTTTCGGTATCTCCGATACACCGTAATGCTCACAGAGTGCGAAATATTCATCCTCACTGATAGCCACTACAGAGCCGTGACGGGGACTGAGATGGTCTACAGACATTCCTGCACGGCGAATGCGACGGAAGGATTCGAAATCTCTCGTCATCTGCGGGAAGAAGGTACCTTCTCCGTATTCGTCCATAATCATTACCCATGCATCTGTTCCTGTGATACGGTACATGGTACTGCCCTCGACACCCCAGTAATTAAGCGAACAGATAGTGTATTCCCCCTCAAAGGGACCTGAAGCACTCTTCGATTTCACATAAGCGATTTTCTGAGTGAGATCCTCTTTGAAGTAAAGGTAGTAGTAACCGTCTTTTTCATTGTAAATCATATCTCCGTCGATGCACTGAACACCCGTAACCGTAGCTCCGTCCTCTTTTGTAAAGGTCTCTGTTCTTCTGCCGTAAAGATATTCAGGGGCAGTGAAGTTTTTAAAGTCTTCGGTGTAAAGATAATAATGCTGTGCTATATCCTCATTAGCCTCTGTAGCAGGGTCATCCCACTCAGAAAGGGCAAGATAAAGCATATACTTGCCTTCCTCTTCATCCCGGATTACCTGAGGTGCCCAGGCTCTGTTACAGCCTTCCCAGCCCGGGAAATCACGGAAATCGAGAACATATTCGTCCTCCCAGTTAATAAGGTCATAGGATTTCCAGAAAATGACAGCGTGATTAGAAGTCCAACCAAGACCCGCATCCATATCTGTAGCCACTATATAATAACAGTCTTTACCATTTTCATCCTTAGCGGCAAAAATATAGGGGTCACGTATACATCCCGTACCCTTGGTCTGGTCGATAACCGACTCATTATTATTAAGGGCGGCGAAATTATAACCGTCGGTGCTTACGGCAAGATGAATGGTCTGCTCGTCAGGCTCATTACCCACGAAGTAGCAGAAAAGATATGCTCCCTCTGTGCTTACAGCAGGGAAAGCATAATCATTGAAAACGTAATTGAAAAGGTTATAGCCTATCATAAATATCGCCATAACCACACGAAGAAAAGACATCATAGTCATAGTGGTATTCTCCTTTATACTTTTTTCTAAAGTTTACCATAAATTTTCGAATATTGAAATAGTTTTTCTGAAAAAAATTTTAATTAAATAAAATCAGCCCGCCGAATCATCTGTCTGACTCGGCGGACTGTCGCTTTATATTTTATTATATCTTACACGCCGTTCTGCGTTCTGCACTCCGCATTCCGAATTATTTCTTCTTAGAAACCGCTCTCTGTACAGCCTTAACCAGCTCGACTACAGGAACAGTGGAAATACCGAGAAGCACACATGCTCCGTATTCCTTAAGGCTGATGGGAGTAAACTCGAAGGCATCGGCCAGGAAGGGAACATAGATAACTGCTGTGGTGAGTATGAGAGTGAGAGCCATAGCACCGTAGAGCCACTTATTGTGGTTGCCGAGGGTGAATACGGACTTTCTCTGTGAGCGCATATTAAAGGAATGGAACACCTCTGCAAGGCTCATGGTAAGGAATGCCATCGTCATACCGTTGCCGTGTATAAGCTCGTAAACATTATCGTAAACGCCGTGGCCTGTCACTGCTATTGACTCAAGAGCAACTCTGATGGCTTCGCTTTCCACTGCGAAGAAGGTCATGGGGAACTCACTGATTTTAGTCATAAGGTCAGCGGAAATAATACCCGAAGCGAAAAGCTCGTTTACGCTCATAAGATTACCGAGGAAATAAGCACCGAGAGTAAGAAGAGTTACCATAGCACCCTGGTAGAGTACATCGATACCGAGACCGCCGGCGAAAATACCGTCCTTTGAGGAACGGGGCTTTCTCTGCATAATGTCCTTTTCACCCTTCTCCATGCCGAGTGAAAGTGCAGGGAAGGTGTCGGTGATAAGGTTAATCCATAAAAGATGTGTCGGCTTAAGAATGGTGAAGCCGAGCATAGTGGCTACGAAAATAGAGAGAACCTCGGAAAGATTAGAGGAAAGAAGGAACTGAATAGCCTTTCTGATGTTATCGTAAATTCTTCTTCCCTGTGCCACTGCAGCTACGATGGTAGCGAAATTATCGTCAGCCAGAACCATATCGGCCACGTTCTTAGTAACGTCGGTACCTGTGATACCCATACCTACGCCGATGTCTGCACTCTTGATAGAAGGAGCATCGTTTACGCCGTCACCTGTCATAGCCGTTACCATACCGTTTTCCTTCCAGGCATTGACTATTCTCACCTTATGTTCGGGCTGTACACGGGCATATACGTGGTACTGCTTAACTTTTTCTCTGAACTCCTCATCGCTGATGGTGTCAAGCTCTGCACCTGTGATGGCTTCATCGGCTGACTGAATGATACCAAGCTCCTTAGCGATGGCTACGGCTGTATCCTTATGGTCACCGGTAATCATAATGGCGGTGATGCCCGCACTCTTACATTCGTCGATGGCTACCTTTACCTCGGGACGGACAGGGTCTATCATACCGCAGAGACCTACGAAAACAAGATCATTTTCTAGTGCTTCACTTGTCTCCTCTGCAGGTTTAGCTGAAAGCACCTTCATGGAAAGAGCAAGTACACGCAGAGCCTTATCTGCCATTTCCTTATTCTTAGAAGCGATAACTGCTCTTACCTCCTCGGTCATAGGCACTTCCTTACCGCCGATGATAGCAGTCTTACATCTGCCTAAAACCACATCAGGTGCGCCCTTGGTGAACTGATAGATGTGTTCACCGAAGTTATGCACGGTGGTCATCATCTTTCTCGATGAGTCAAAGGGCACCTCGGCTATACGGGGATAGCTGGTCTTAAGATCGTTTTTATTCAGATTATTCTTAAGTGCGTGGTAAACGAGAGCGGCCTCCGTAGGCTCACCGATAACCTTTTCGCCCTCTACCTCCGCATCGGTGCAAAGAGCCATACCTGTAGCGAAAAGCTCTTCATTATCGCAGAAGGTTTCGACTACCGTCATTTTATTCTGAGTGAGAGTACCTGTCTTGTCTGAGCAGATAATCTGAGCACAGCCGAGAGTTTCTACAGCTGTAAGCTTACGGATGATAGCGTTCTGCTTCGACATTTTCGTAACGCCCATAGAAAGAAGAATGGTAACTACTGCGGCAAGACCCTCCGGAATAGCTGCAACAGCAAGAGAGATGGCGACCATAAATGTGTCAAGTGCCATGCTGAGAGAGAAGCCTTCCTTGCTGGTGATAAGAGAGAAGGCAAAAATGAAAATACAGATTCCGATAACGAGGAATGAAAGGGTCTTACTAAGCTGTGCGAGCTTAAGCTGTAAGGGAGTCTGTCCCTCCTGTGCAGCCTCGATAGCACCTGCTATTTTACCCATTTCCGTGTTCATACCTGTTCCCGTTACCACGGCTACGCCTCTGCCGTATACTACATTAGAGCCCATATAAACCATATTCTTTCTGTCACCGAGGGGAACATCTCCGTTTTCGGCGGCAGTGAGAGCATCGACCTTTTTGTTTACGGGAACGCTTTCGCCTGTGAGGGAAGCCTCCTCTACCTGCATGGTGGCACATTCGATAATTCTCGCATCAGCAGGAATAGCGTCGCCTGCCTCGAGATGGATAATGTCTCCGACTACCAGCTCTTCACTCTTTACGTGGCAGAGCTTACCGTCTCTGACTACCTTGGAGGTTGCCGCAGCCATCTCCTGAAGCGCTTCGATAGCCGCCTCAGCCTTACTTTCCTGGACTACACCGAGAACGGCATTAAGAACAACGACAAAAAGAATGATAATGACATCCGTGGGGAATTCCATCTGTCCGCTCTGCATACCCTCGAGGACACCCGTAACGGCAGAGATTACAGCCGCCACGATGAGAATGATGATCATCGGATCCTTGAGCTGATCCATAAATCGGGCAAGAGTTGATTTTTTCTTTGCTTCATTGAGCTTGTTTTTACCGTCACGCTCGAGACGTGTCTGTGCTTCGGCGGTGGTGAGACCTGCTGCCGAAGACTTCACCTCAGCGAATACCTCGTCTGATGAATGGAGATAGTGCTTCATAATCATTTCCTTCCTTAATGTGTTTCTGTCATTATTTTTGACAGAAAAAATAATTTTAACAGAAAAGACCTTTAACAGAACCGCGCGGAACTGCCAAAGGTCTTGCTACCAAGATTTACCCGGCCTGCAAACCAGCCTGTAGGCGTGTGTTGATTTACAGCGAGAGCTACTCCCCTTTATTTGTAAAGGTGTTTTCCTTTTTGTATTGTAGCACAGCAGGAAATTTTTGTCAACAGGTGACTTTATCTTTTTCCTGCGGATGAAGACTGTTCTTTTTTCTTCTGTACTCCAAAAAAGCATAAAGCAGCGCGAAGGTGATAACTGTAGTCACCATAGCTAAAAGCACATCGTACACTGTGTCGAAAAGGTAATAAAGCTTCGTGTTTCCTACACCGTGGCCGAAGACCTTAAAGAAAAAGCTTTCATCCGTAGGGCCCCAGTAAAAACCCTGATTCGATGTACCCCAGATGAAATCTCCGATAAATTCGCTGATCTCCCAGGCAGGCATAATAAAGCAGGAAAAGGCTAAAGCGAAAAGAGAGATAAGCAGACTGTCCTTACGGCTTTTATGCTTTACGAGAGTAAGAGCTATATAATAGCCTGCCAGCACACACAGTACACCGGAAATGAAATGAAGGAAAAGGTCAAATCTCGGAACTATGTAGTAAATTTCGCAGTAGTTACCGCCGTATGAGCCGAGGAAAACGATTACCGTAATAAGGCTCTGAGTTTTATAGCTTACCTTAGAAAGCACCGAATCTCTCGGAAACACGAGATGCACCAGAGTGATGGCAAAGGTGCCGATAAGGTTAGCCAGCATAAGAGTAGCCTCGGGGCGGTTATCCCACTCGATGAAGGCGTAAAGCATAGCCGCACGCACACACCACCAGAAAAGGCGGTCAAAAATGCCCGTATCCTCATTTACCTTGTTTATTTCGAAATATATTTTTTCACGGAAACGGGGCATAAAATTTCTGAAAATAGCTGCGACCTTCTTTTTCTTCTTTGTGCAATACTTCTTTCCTTTTTCTCTGAATTTAAGATAAACCACGGCTGCAGACAGAACTCCGCCCACTATGGAAAAGACGAAATCCTCATCGGTATCGAGCAAGGGCCTCTGCTCATAAGGACTCATAGCGAGGCCGAAAATTCTGTAAAGCCAATGACTGTCTTCTACAAATTCAACATGGCACAGATTTGTACCGAAAAAAAAGTCACTGAAAAACTCAGTAAGCTTACGGAAAATAGTGACCGTTCCCGTAAAGCAGAAGGTAAAAAAGGTTACGAAAAGGCTTTCGTTTTTATTTTTCGGTGTTCTCAGTGCCATAGCGATGTAATAGCCCAGAGCACCGCTGAAAGCACCGCCGACCAGCTGAATAAAAAGGTCATAGTCGGGAAAGGTCTTCAGCACACCGAAACCCAGACCTGCCACGGTGCTCACCAGAGCGAGAACACAGATAAAGCTTTGCAGACGGCAGGAAAGGTTAAGTCTCGGAAAGACCGCCTTCAAAGCATCCGCAATAAAGGTAAGAGCGAAAACCGCCAGATAAAAGACCGCCTCACTCTTATTCATAAAAGCACAGGAAAGAAGCAGTCCTCTCGTAAGCCACCACAGAGCGATTTCGGCAGCGGAGGTCTCTTCCTTTATTCTGCCGCAGAAAGCTCTTACGCGACAGGTAAAATTATTCATCATATCACCTTCAATCAAATTCAAAGGGTATTATAATCTTATTCTTTATTTTTGTAAACAGTACAGAAGAAAATGTCATTTTTTCGTAATATTTACACATTCTGCTCGTCAAGACTGAGATAAAAGCTCGGAATAAACTCTCTGAGAAAGTCCTCACATTCGGGCATATTCATCTCCTCGATAGCCTTTTTCGTGCTTTCGAAGGCCTTAGAAAACTCTCTGTTCCCTGCCTTTCCCTCCTGGATACATTTGATAAGAGCAGAAATTTTATCAGCCGCTTTAATGATTTTCCAGAGATATTCATCCTCCTTTTCGGGGAAGAAGGCACTTTTATAATACTGCTTCATATCCTCGGGAAGCATGGACAGAAGCCTTTCACTGGCCATATTCTCTACCTCGGCAAAGGCCTCTCGCATATCCTTACTGTGATACTTTACGGGTGTGGGCATATCACCGGTAATGATTTCGGGCATATCGTGATAAAGTCCTAAAAAAGCCGCTCTTTCACAGTTCAGGCTACCGCCGTAGCGTACATTTTTTATCACAGCCAGAGCGTGGGCTATGGCAGACACATCGTTGCTGTGCTCACAGATATTTTCGCTCAGGGTGTTACGCATAAGCGCCCAGCGGTTTATGTACTTCATCCGTGAGTGCATGGCAAAAAAATGATTCATAGTGTTCTCCTTTTTTTAATGCGGAATTAATAAAGGCTTAACGGTACCACCGAAAAGCCTTTACTGCTATTAAATCTTTCTTAAATCAGATAATGTCGCCCATCATACCGGGTGTGCAGGAAGCTGCGTTGCTTTCGTCGGTATCGATGTGCATAGCGAGTGCGTAAGCGGGATTTACTCTAACGATAACGTCGCCGAAAATGAGGCTTCTGCCGTCGCTGTCAGCCTTAACGGAAACGATCTGCTTGTCGACGAGACCGTACTTTTCTGCATCCTCGGGAGTCATATGGATGTGTCTCTTAGCGATGATAACGCCGTCCTTGAGCTCTACCTCACCCTTGGGGCCTACGATCTTACAGCCGCCGCTGCCTTCGAGGTCGCCACTTTCACGGATGGGAGCCTTAACGCCGATGCTTCTGGCATCACCTGCTGAAAGCTCTACCTGTGTTTCGGGACGAACGGGTCCGAGAATAGATACACCGGGGAAGCTTCCCTTGGGGCCGATAACCTGGATTCTTTCCTCACAGGCATACTGACCGGGCTGAGAAAGATCCTTTTTGTGTGTAAGCTCATAGCCTTCACCGAAGAGAATGTCGAGCACTCTGCGGCTTACATGAGCGTGTCTGGCTGATGTTTCAATTAAAACGGGTCTGTTCATTTTAAATTCCTCCGTAATTTACTTGTTTAATTTTTGCCTTCTTATTTTACAACATATTTTCCCGAATTTCAACATTCATACTGTACTTTTTTTATTTTTATGGTAAAATAACTACAGAAATCACTTAAGGAGAGATAAAAAATGTACTCTGCCGTATTCGAAAGCATAAAAGACGAATGTACTCTCTGCAGAAAATGTCCCTTTTATGAGGACAGACTTAACATAGTCTTCGGCGAAGGAAGCGAAAATGCAGACATCCTTTTCGTGGGAGATTTTCCCCGCGGCAAGGATGACCTCAAAGGTCTGCCCTTCACAGGTAAGGAGGGCGAGGTTTTCCGTAAATTTCTTTCACTGTGCGATATGAGTGAAGATAATGTTTTCATTACGGACATTTTAAAGTGCCGTCCCGAAGACGGTGTCCTACCCGAGGACAGCCATTACGATGCCTGTATGGAGCATCTGAGAAGCCAGGTACGCTTTATAAAGCCTAAAATCATAGTATGCCTCGGTGAAGGTACGGCTAAAAAAATGATAGACCCGTCCTTCGACCTGAGAAAAAGCCACGGTAAATTCATAAAAAAAGGAAAGCTCTTTTTCCTCGGAGCTTATCATCCTTCAGAAATAATCAATGACGAAAAAAAGCGTATCACTTTTCTCGCAGATTTTCAGACTCTCCGTGAAGGAGCGAGGAACGCGGGGATTATTTAATTCGGAATACGCACTTCGCAATCCGTAATCGCATGAAAGGCTTCGGAAAGGAAGAATTGACAGTCCGCCACTTTTGTGTTGTTATCGTAGGGGCGACCATCGGTTATCCGTAAAAAATAGTTTATAAATTACCCTTTACATTTTATTTCACACTTATCCTTGCGGAGATAACTCTTAATATATATAGCGGTAAATATGCAACCGAAATTTCGAAATTACTATGAAAGGAGCCGTAAATGAAATACAGAACTGACTCTTCATCACATGAAAAAGCCTACATCCAGCTTTACCGTCAGCTCAGACAGGACATCACCGACGGCATTTATAAATACGGCTCTAAACTTCCCTCAAAGAGGCTTTTGGCCGAGGAAGCAGGTGTCAGCGTCATCACCGTCGAGCACAGCTATTCTCTTCTCTGTGACGAGGGCTACACCGAAGCGAGAGAGCGAAAGGGCTATTTCGTAATATACAGAGAGAAGGATTTCCTTTCTCCCCACGAAAAGTCCGAAAGCTTAAAGCAGGAAAAATCAAATCTTCACATCACCGCATCGGAATTTCCTTTTTCCGTTCTGTCAAAGACTATGCGAAGGGTGCTTTCCGTTTACGGTGAAGAAATTCTCGTCAAATCTCCTAATCTTGGCTGCAGTCAGCTTCGGAAGGCGATTTCCGAATACCTTTCACGGAATGTCGGCATAAATGCCAAGCCCGAACAGATAATCATCGGCTCCGGTGCAGAATATCTTTACAGCCTTATCGTGATGCTTTTAGGTAAAGACAAAATCTATGCTCTGGAAAGCCCATCCTACGAAAAAATCCGTAAGGTTTATTCAGCCTGCCAGGTTTCCTGCCTTATGCTGCCCATGGGAAGAGACGGCATAAAAACAGAGAAATTAAAAAAAGCTGATGCAGATGTTCTCCACATAACCCCATTTAACAGCTATCCCAGCGGTATAACCGCCTCCGCATCGAAAAGAATGGAGTATCTCGCCTGGGCCAAGGAAAGAAAGGCAGTCATCATCGAGGACAATTATGACTCTGAGCTGACCGTTTCCAGCAAGCATGAGGACACTGTTTTTTCTCTTGATAAGGACGGATGTGTGATTTACCTTAACACCTTTTCGAAAACCGTAGCACCCTCAATGCGAGTGGGTTATATGGTTCTGCCCGAAAAAATGATAAGTGAATTCGAGGAAAGACTCGGCTTTTATTCCTGCACCGTTCCCGTCTTCGAGCAGTATGTTCTGGCGGAGCTTATGGAAAACGGCGATTTCGAAAGGCATATAAACAGAGTGAGACGGAAAAGAAGAGAGATGATGAAGGGATGAGGTCAGACTCGCAGGGCAAGGCCAAAGCCGACAATCATCCCGACAAATAAAAGGAAGAGACCAAACAACTACTGCAGGAATTGAAGGAACTGATTTATAAAAAGCGCATTTCGAATCTGAATATGAATAAAACCACAGAGGACTTATTTGCAGGATGGAATGATGATTAAAGGCTTCCGGTTTACTTCTGAAAAAACCAATGACATTTCGCCCTGTTTATGCGGCATATATCGTAAGACGACTATCAGTCGTCCGTTTCAGAAAAATATCTGCTATCAAAAAAAATCCCACAGAGCATCAGCATCTCTGTGGGATAAACTTTTATTATGTAAAAGCGGAGGATTATCAGTTATTTTTTTTGAAATCCCACCCGCGATTACGGATTGCGTATTGTGATTCCGCATTAAAACTTAAACACCATTCCCACCACAGCCGCTATTAAAATGAATACTATCGGATGCACCTTTTTAAGCTTCGTTATGCCGAAGAATATGAGCACCGAAAGAATTATACTCCTGTAATCCACAGCCGACAAGAAATCCGCACCCTGATAAAAAGCATCTGCAGAGAAAAAGGCTATCTTGGCTACTCCGAGACAGGCAGAAACGATAAGACCTAAGGATGCGGCACGAAGGCCGTAGAAAATCCACTCCACATATTTCGAGCTGCGGAATTTCATCAGCACCCTCGAAATGGCTAAAACCAAAATTAGAGCAGGTGCCGTCAGACCTAAGGGTGCCACAAGTGCACCTAAGATACTGCCGGGGAAGCCACC
>JAZUOC010000180.1:0-2323 GCA_045604465.1 Acutalibacteraceae bacterium | reverse complement strand
ATACCCATTTTTTGCTCATTGGAATCTCCTCCTAAAAAATAATTTATTGGTTTAAGTTACAGTAAAATGCGTATAGAAATACCCACCTACTGTTTCATCCTTTAGTTTAACAGATTTTTTCGCCGTTGTCTATTGTTTTTTTACATATAGATTACCTTATTTTATCGTCAAATTTGTCAAAAATTACAGAGATTTCTGCTTGGAATTATCTGCGACTTAAATATTGTGTAAATTTTTTCTCTTATATATAGAAATTAAAGCAATATTATGTTAGAATGATAAATTGATATAGAAGGAGTGTTTACTATGAATAAAAAGATTATCGCTATCATCGCAGTCATCATAATAGCAGTAGCAGCAGTATGTCTCATCACCTCCGGAGGAAAGAATGAGCAGGAAACCACTGCCCCCTCAGCTACCTCCTCCGCTGCCACAGATAGCCAGCCAATCACTGTTAATATCGAAAGTGAGCCTCAGGAGCCTTTAACCAGCGGATCATACGATAAAAAAATCACCGTCACTCTGCCCATCGATGTGGTAGATGAGGAATACGGAGATGATCTTGACGCTTTCGCAGAAGCTAACGGATACTTCTCGATAAAGAAGGTCGGTAAGGATGAGGTAAAAATCAAAATGCGCGAATATTCCTACAGACTTCTTCTCACCTCCGTGGGTATCGAGACTATCGGCGGTATCGGCTATACCATAGACTCGGGAGATTACTCCTTCGTCAATAAAATCGCCAAATACAACAGCGATTTCAGTGATGTGATTTTCACCGTAGATAAAGAAAAATACGAAAGTGCAGAAAACAAGGACGAATTTTTCAACTCTGTAGCCTTCTGCTGTCTCCACTATCAGAAGTACAATAAAGACAGTGAGGGTGTATGCATAATCACCCTCTGCGAAAAAGGCACAAACATTCTCGTCGAGACCAGAAAAATCACAGAATCCGAGCTTCAGTAAAATTAAACGCAGAGTGCAGAACGCAGAACGGGCGGGGAAGATTTCGGAAAAAGGAAATGATATTCCGCCGCTTTTATGTGATTATCGTAGGGGCGACCGTCGGTCGTCCGCAAAAAACAAAACGACTTAAAAATTACTCTTTACTTTCATCTGCACGATTTTCTCTGTGGAAATAACTTAAAATATTACATCGTGGTAAATCCGCAACCATCGTTTTGCGTTCAAATGGCGGACTACCGCTTACCGTCAGATTAAACATATCCCGCGAATTGCTAATTGCACATAAAAAGACGGCCCCGGCCTTTCCAAAGGAGCACACTATGAGTTTTATCGAATTCGAAAACGTATACAGAAGATATCAGACAGGAGAAATCATCATTCCTGCAGTAGACGGTGTCAGCTTCTCCGTCGAAAAGGGAGAATTCTGCCTCATCGTCGGTACCAGCGGTGCAGGTAAATCCACCGTGCTTAACATCCTCGGCGGTATGGACAGCTGCGATGACGGTAAGGTCCGCGTGGCAGGCCGTCCCATTACCGACCTTTCAAAAAGCGAGCTTGTGGACTACCGCAGATACGAGGTAGGCTTTATCTTCCAGTTCTATAATCTCGTTCCGAACCTTACGGCACTGGAAAATGTGGAATTAGCCACACAGATGTGCAAAAAGCCCGTAAAACCCGAGGAAATCCTCGCAAGAGTAGGCCTCAAGGAAAGACTCGACAACTTCCCCTCACAGCTTTCGGGCGGTGAACAGCAGCGTGTTTCCATCGCACGTGCCCTGGCAAAGAATCCTAAAATACTTCTCTGCGACGAGCCTACCGGTGCTCTCGACTACCGCACCAGTAAGCAGATACTTTCTCTTCTGCACCGTCAGTGCAAGGAAACGGGTACCACCGTCGTAGTTATCACCCATAACCAGGCTCTCGCCGCTATGGCTGACAGAATCATTACCATGCGCTCGGGAAGAGTGGTACAGATCGCGGTAAATGACCGTCCCGTACCCGTAGAAAAACTCGAATGGTAAGAAACCCTTACAGTTAGGAATAAACGAAATGAAAAAGAAGAAAATCAATCCTGTTCTCATAACAGATGCACGGCGCACCATAGAGAGATCCTTTTCGAGATTTATTTCCATAATCTCCATCGTAGCTCTCGGTGTCAGCTTTTTCGCCGGCATGAATGCTATCGCACCGAATATGTATGACACGGTGGCGAAATACTTAAAAGACAGTAACGCCATGGATATTCAGATTATCTCCACGGCAGGCCTTACGGAAAACGATCTGGCTGTCATCGGCTCCGTAACGGGAGTCGAAAGCATCAGCGGCGAAAAATTCGTAGACGGCGTAGTAAAGGTGA
>JAZUOC010000179.1:0-6012 GCA_045604465.1 Acutalibacteraceae bacterium | reverse complement strand
ACGTCGGGTCGCTTTGCTCCGATTATATCCGTGTGAGATTTTATCTGTTATAAAGCGATATTCCGCCAAATTTATAAAATTAATTATAATTGACTCTTTACCTTTAATTTGCACTTTTCTCTGCGGAAATAACTTAAATTTTTTCACAGTGATAAATCCGCGACCACCGTTCTGCACTCTGCGTTCATCGTTCTGCACTCAAATAATCAACCGTTTATCGGTACATAGCTAAATAAAAAAAGGCTACCCGTGTAGCCTCTTTTCAGTTACTGCTTTTTCTGATAGCTTTTACAGAAATGGGGAATAGCGATAGAATCAGCACCTGTCTTTTCATGTGTAACTTCGATTTTTTCGAGCTTGCACTTATCACATTCCACATGCCACTGACATTCTGTTACCGTACATTTTACGCCTTCGTTTGTCATGAAATTCACCTCCCTTTTCTTACTGTAATTAGTATAGACAAAGAGAGGTGATTTTATTCATTTTTATTATTCGGCGAAAAGTCCGGTGATCTCGAACACATAGCCGATGAGCTTAACTGCTGTACTGTAAATAAACTCCATAATTCCCTCTATGAAATTCTTTACAACCTCACCCTTCACATCGCTGTCAACCACAATGTCAAATCTCACGGAAGCATCAGCTTCGGTGTAAGGCTTGCTTTCATCGTATTCTGCAGCTTCACCGTTAAGAATGGTAAAATCGAAGGTTCTTCCGCCTATGGGAGTAAGGCTTTCTGCGAAATAAGAAACATTAACCTCGAAGTTTTTGAGGCTTACGGCAGGAATTTCACTCTTAAGAGGAATTTCTCTCGTCTCGCCTGCTTTAAGGGTAAAGGGAGCGAAATCGAAAGTAATATCAGCGCCCTCGACAGACAGTGCAGTAATGACTACCTTTCTTTCCTTCGAAAGGTTCTTTATTATAAGAGCAGTGTCTTCTGAGGACACATAACCCTCCTTGCTGTTATCGAATGCCGCCCATACTGTATGTGCAGGGTTTGTAGTGGCATGGAACTGAGGATATTCGGGGAATGAGTAAATATCATAGCTTTCATCGGTAAGAAGAAGCTTTCTCATCAGTGTGTCCGAGAATTCATCCTTTGTAGTCATACCGTGGTAATAATTTTCGATAAACCAGGTGTGCTCGGGAAGATATGATGTGGAAGCATCCACGGTCATAGAGGGAGACACCATGTAGACGCCTGTGTCCACCTTCTGAACATAACCGTCAGAGAAGCGTTCACCGAAGGGTGCTACAGTGGCACCTGTACAGCCTGCTGTGGTAAGAATAGCATCGGAGCTTTCAGTCATACCGGTGATAATCTTATTATCATAGCCTGAAATATTATAAATATTTGTGCCTGTTTTTCTTGCCTTTTCGAAGCCGTCGGCATAGTTATTCGCACCGTCACGTGCCATTATTTCGTAGTGCATTCTGTCGCTCTTAGCGATAAGACCTGCATTTTCCACATCGTCAAGACATTTAGCCTTTACATCCTCATACTGCTCGAGAGGTATGAAGTCCCACAGGCTTCCCCAGTAACCGATGGTTTCCATTACGTAGGGAAGAAGTGCTTCGATAAGCTCGTCAATAAAGCCCAGCTGCTGTGCCATAACGAGAATCTGATAATCCTCTTCGAGGACAAAGCCGTGCTGAATGAAGGTAAGGAGTCCGATCTCATCGAAATCAATTTCTCCGTTAAAGGAATCGTATGCGATACCGGCACCGCCCAATGCGGGACAGGTAAGAACGGCATTGTTTACCTTGCCCTCCTCACCGTAGAGAGCGAAATAGGCACCTGTAATCTGTCCGCCGTGAGAAAGAGTGTAAATATTTACTCTGTCGATGGATTTCTCACCTTTTTCGGCTCTTAACTCATTATTATGTCTGATTACATCGTCAATATAAGCTCTGAGCTTTTCTGCATTTTCGATGGCACCCATACGGAAATCAGATGCGAAAACATAAAGATTTTCATAGCCTACAGCCTCGGAAAAGTCAGCCATTAATTCTTTCTCGTACTGATGCTTACCGTCGGGGAATTTTTCTCTGAGGTTAGCATAATTTCCGTCCTCGGCAGTCTGAATGTAGGTTTTCACGTCATAATAGCTGGTACCGTCGGGATTACACTTCATACCATCAAAGATTCTGTTAAAGCCTTCACCTAATTTCTTAGCAAGAGGCTCTACATTACCCTCTAAAAGATAGGTTTTGAAATCAGGTACGATGGATTCCAGGTCACCGCCTGCACCCACCTGTGCTACAGGGTCATCCCACACCACGATTTCTTCACCTGTAGTCTCATCTGTACGGTAAAGAACCGAGGATGTAAAGCCGGGCACGAGTATGATGGGATAGTCAGTGTAATCAGCTTCCTGCTGTGCAGATGTAGGAAGAACACATACACCGAAAATCATAATAACAGTCAATAAAACAGAAATAATTCTTTTCATTTTTATCCTCTCCTTCTCGGTTTATTCTTTATCTTCTTTTTCTTCTCCGTCTTTTTTCTTCATTTTCGGAAGAAAAACACAGATACCGATAGCGAGTAAAGCAATAACAGCAAGTCCTATAGGAATAATATAATCTGAATCGTTATCTCCCGTAACAGGTGTCACCATAGGTACCGCACCGGGTTCTGCGGCAATCACCTGAAAAATTACTGCGCCGACGGAAAGCACCATCAAGGCAGCAAGAAAAATACAGATTCCTTTTATCATTGATTTAGGCATCATAATAAGCTCCTCCTTTTTATAATACTGCATCATACATTTTACATCTATTAATCTTCCTTGTCAACCTTTTTATATATAAAACAGGAGTCGGCACACGCCGACTCCTTAAATGATTAACGATTAATAGGATGATGAAGCATTAGCCTGAATGTTTCTGATCTGGGTTTTAGCCAGAGAAACTGTGAAACCCTTGACATTATCGAGATTTTCTGCTACTTCATCTGTGATAACTACATTGTCTCCTGCGATAAGCTCTTCAGCGAAGGTATTATAATCAGCGGAAGCAAGGTCATCCTTGATAGCATCTGCCCATGTGGTTACCTCTGCCTCGGAAACAGCGTACATAATGTGATAACCGTAGGTGGTTTCAACGATACCTACATCGCCTGCTTTTCTGCCCTCTGCGAGAGACCAGCCCTCGAATTCAGCTACCATATAGCCTTCGGTAACATCCTCGTAGATGCCGCCGTCCTCAGCGTTGCTGTCTGATGAGTGCTTTTTAGCGAGCTCTGCGAAAGCGTCCTCTGTCTTGTCACCGGCGAGATAAGTAGCGAGGATATCCTGTGCTTCCTTATAAAGAGCCTTGTCCTTGGTGGTGTCAAGATCTACATCGATGTCAACGGTTACATCGTAATCAGCAGGATTAAGAAGCTCTACTTCAACCTCTTCCTTTTCTTCCTTAACCTCTTCGGTAGTCTCTTCTTCACCTTCAGCAGCTTCTTCTGTTTCTGTTTCTGCTTCAGCTTCTTCCTCCTCTTCGGGGAACTGGAGAAGAATATGTCTTACATCGTAGGTCTTTGAATCGGGAATGTGGTGAACGGGATCTACCATCATATATACAGTATAGCCTGTATCTTCGTTTTCGACGATGTACGGTTCACCCTCTTCTGTCTTTTCATCCATAGCCCAATCAAGGAAATCTTCATCGTAAGCGGAATATGAAAGGTCAGAATATGTTGTATTCTCGAGAAGTGTAAGACTGTCGTCTGTCTTCATTTCCTTATAGGATTCACTGCCTGCTGCCTTTTCGAATTCGGAAGCCACTTCAGTAAACTTCTTACCGCTTGAAAGCTCTGCTACAAAGCTTTCAGCCTTTTTCTTGGCATCAGCCATAGTAGCCTCTGTTACCTCTTCGGTGGCCTCTGCACCCTCTTCGGTAGCTTCAACGGTTACCTTTTCAGCGTTAATAACATAGTTACGAAGGGTTACTGCGCCGTAGGTTTCGAGATTATCAGCGTATTCCTTTTCGACCATCTTATCGGAATAGCCTTCCTTGAGTTCAGCAAGCTTTACATCCTGTACCTTCTGATTGAGAACCTGCTCCTCGCAGATCTGCTCTAAGAGAGATACGGTCATAGCCTTACCGAAGAATGCACGCAGATATGCGGCAAGAGAGTAGTTACCCGACTTGGCATTTTCTTCGAAGGTAGCGATAGCCTCTTCTACCTCTTTGTAATCGTCCTCGTCAAGAGTGATATTGTTTTCTTCAGCGTAAGCCTTGGAAGCCTTTACGAGCTTGATGCTCTCTTTGGCACTGTAATCAAAGAAATCGGTAAACATGGGATTTTCGACACCCTCGATTTCACCTGAGTAGGCCTGCTGGTCGGGAGCTACGCTGTAATCGTAGCCTGTGTACATAGCACCCATACCCTGTCCGTAGTAGGTGTCATACTGATAGGAATACTGGAAGTAGTTATTGAAAACAGAGTTATAGTAGTAGCCGTATTCAGCCATAGTTACCTCTGTTTCGCCTACCTTAAAGGCTACTTTGCCTCTTTCGAGCATACCGGAATTACTTACTGCGAAGCCTGCGATACCTGCTACGATAGCGATAACGACCAGAAGAGCAATAGCGGTCTTTGCACCTTTGGAGAGTACAACATTGTGTGATTTTTTTGCGTTCTGCTTAGCAGCCTTAGCCAGACGCTCTTTACGCTCCTGACGGTAAGCCTCAGCAGAAGACATTTCTTTTTTTGCCATGGGGATTCATCCTTTACTAATTATTTGACTTACTTCAGATAAACAGTTACCCAAAGTACATTAGGTAATATTGTATACTATTTATCTGAAAAAAGCAAGTCATTTTATTATTTATATATTAAACACACTTACTTAAAAAGTAACAAAAATTTTTTACGCTTTTTGTCCAAAATACAAAAAAATGTACTGTAAGAACATTTTAAAACAAATCTATTGACAGATGAAAAAATTGCCCCTAAAATTGAATTATAGCGAACAAATGTTCTCTTGCTTCGGCTGCTTCTGCCCCGTTAAAGCCGCGGCATACAGAAGGAGGAATAATAAAAATGTATCTTAACAGTTTCGAAAAGGAAGAGTATTTTCTTGCCCGTGAAGCCTTTTCTCAGTGGCAGAGCAAGACCTACGAGGACATCGACGAATATATTTTAAGACAGAGGAAATGTGAGCTGAACGACCTGGTAAACAAGGTTATCCGTCAGGAGCTTTCAGCATCGGACCGATTAATAGTAGAGCTTCACTGGTTTCAGGGCTACAGTAAAAGCGAAGTGGCACGAAAGCTTGGTATAGAGCCATCCACTGTAAGTCGCCGACTCGAAAAAATCACTGACACTATCTACGATAAGCTGAAATATGCCATCGAATACCGCTACGGCTCTGCTTTTTCACACAGTGCGAAGCTTATTATCAAAAACAAAGATGCCTTTTTCAGCTATTCAGAACCTGAGATTTTATCTTCACGCATTAAACAGCTGAGGATGAAGCAAGGTCTTGAACTCAGAGAAGTAAGCGAAATGACAGGCATAACGGAAAAAACACTCAAAGAAATCGAAGAAAAAGGAAGAGAACTGACAGGCACCGAAATTAAAAAGCTGTGTGTTTTTTACGGAACCACGGCAGACTACATACTTTTCGGCAGCAAGGCTTCTCTCTCAAAGAAAGGAGACTACAATTAATGAATACTACTTTACAGGATTTAGCTAATGAATACGACGACTCCATAAAGGTTCAGCAGAAGGTCATCGACAGCAACCGAAAGAAGCTTCTCCAGGCACAGAAAAAAGGAAACTTCAAAGAGGTCAAGCGACTGTCCACTCTTCTTCACATTCTGTACGATGAGAAAAGCGAGCTGGAGGAGAAGGCAACCAAGCTGAGGAATTATTATTCGTAATCCCTCCGTCACCCTTCGTGTGACACCTCTCCTTTCAGGCGAGGCAATATAATCAAAACCACCGGTGAAACCGGTGGTTTGCTCACCCCTATAAGGGGTTATAACTGGCTTAACCCCTAAAAGGGG
>JAZUOC010000178.1:0-5340 GCA_045604465.1 Acutalibacteraceae bacterium | reverse complement strand
ATTGTCTTCCTAAGACCGCTTGGCCTCCGACTTTATCTTATCGGCAAAAAATACACAAGAGCAAGAAGCGACCTTATTAAGCGTGTCCGTGGTGTTGCAAAGGTAGGGGGTAATATTCCCGAAATTCAGGATAAGGCTGAGCTTATTAATAAGATTCTTAATACAGATTATGTTGACACGGCGGGTATCAATGAGTTTGAGCATATCCGTGAAAATCTTCGTGACCTTATGAAGTATGTAATTATTGAATTTTATCCGTATGACACAAATTTTGATGATCAGATTCTTTCGATTGATTGGAAAGAGTCAGAGCTTGAAACTGATGATCTTAAGAATTATAAAGCTAAAGCTGAATATTACATAAGGCAACATGTCAGCGATAACGAAGTAATATCAAAGCTCAAGAGTAATATTCCTCTTACTGCTGAAGATGTTAAAACGCTCGAAAATATTCTCTGGAATGAGCTTGGCACAAGAGAAGATTACGAAGAAGCTTATGAAAACAAGCCTTTGGGTGAATTGGTACGTGAAATTGTCGGCCTTGATATGAATGCGGCAAAGGAAGCGTTTGCAGTGTATCTCAACGACACAAACCTCGATGAAAGACAAATTTATTTTATTAACCAGATTGTTGAATATATAGTGCAGAACGGTATGATGAAGGATTTATCTGTATTGCAGTCAGCTCCGTTTACAGATAACGGTAACGTTGTTGAGCTGTTTGCTGATACCACGATTTTGCAGGGTATAATTGGGATTATACAAAGAGTTAATGCTAATGCTGCGGCGTGAGCGATGTTTAATATAAAGGAAGATAAATATGTACGACAGAGAAAACTTTAAATTGTATGTTGGTGGTAATAGTGGAGCAAGTTATATAGCCGGCCTTAGGAAAGTTGAAGAAGAATTCGGTATCAGTCTTGATGAAGAATTCGGGTTTGACAGATGCGAGGAACTTATTGGCTTGATTGAACAAAAGAAAAAAGATGCTTCGCTTACTTCTATGGAGAGAAAATACTGGACAGACAGATGTTCCCATGTAAGAAAATATGTTGAATATAAAAGTCAGCTTTCAACCGAAAAGGCAGCAAAAACAGAAAGATCTTTCAGGATTTGGTTTGCAGAACAACCTCAAAGGGACGATCCTTCTAAAGTTTACAGTGATATAACAATTACTGCAGCTATAAACTTGCTTAGGTCTGGTTTGAGAGCATTAGGAGTTAGTGGTTATGAGGTAGTCAATTGCTTTAATGTTACTGATGTAGTAAGATTTCAGGCACTTTATGATGATTGTTATAATGCTGCTGAAAAATTTGATAAGAAGCATGGACATAGAGATTTTAGGAATGGTTTGGAGTTTTATCTGAAGTTTTTAAATGCGAACAAGACAAACTTTAAAATTCGAGAAATTGTAAATGCATATAAAGCTGATTTTAAGCGTATTGACGAAGAGGAACGCTATAAGTGGGAAGCAATTAAGCATTATAAAAACAATTGGAACATTGATGCTAATGATTTTGCTGAAATGTTGGAAAAAGCTTTTTCTAAAACATATAATCTTTTAACGGCAGGACAATATTTTGCACGTAAAATGTTGGTTGCATTTTCAAAAGAGCATCCTGAAGAAGTCAGAAGTTTATTTAAAATGCTTTATGACGAGTCGTTACCTTTAGCAAAACGTTTTGATGATTTTCGTGCCGGATTTGATGCGTTCACCGAGGGTCAGAAAATCAATCATTATCAGGATTTGCATGCTGTTTCTGTTTATCTGACTTTTGAGTATCCTGAAAAATATTATATTTACAAATATGGTGTGTGGACAGAGTTCCTGAAAAATATCGGAGAAACAATTCCAAGTACAAGTGGAAAACATGAGACTTTTAAAATAGAAAGCAGTAATAAGCTCTGTGACGAAATTTTAAATGTTGTACTTGAAGAGGCAGAACTTTGTTCTATGTCTAGATCCCGTTTAGATAATAGTTGCTATGAAGATCCCAAGTATAGAATGCTGGCTTTTGATATTATGTTTTATGGCAGTAACTATGAGTCTGAAGAGATCGACAGCTGGTGGCCATCACTTGAAGAATACAACCCCAATCTCTCAAAAGAAGATTGGATAAAGTACATTTTAGAAATTGAGAAGCCCGAACATCCTTGTCCTATGCAGATGTTAAGAGCGATGATGGAGCTTGGTGGAATAGCAAGTTGCAAGCAACTCTCACAGAAATTTGGTGGAACAACTTCGTATTATGTTGGCTGCACAATGAATTTAGGTAGAAGAGTAAAGAAGTTTTTTGACTTGCCTGCATGCATAGACGAAGGCCAGGAAAGATATTTTCCATTCCCGTTTTTAGGTAAAGCTTTGGACAATGAAGAAGGACACCAGTATCTTTATAAAACTCGTCCTGAACTTCTTGATGCCCTCAATGAAATTGATTTATCTGATATTTCACCGTATTACGATAAAGGTGTTGAAAATATGAAAACCGATATAAACAAAAATACTATTCTCTATGGTCCTCCGGGTACCGGTAAAACATACATAACTGCCCGTTATGCGGTAGCTATCGTTGAAAACAAACCCCTTGAAGCTTTAGAAGATATTCCTTATGATGAAATTATTAAGAAGTACAACGAATACAAGGCTCAGGGAAGAATTGAATTCACAACCTTCCATCAGTCTTATGGATATGAGGAATTCATTGAAGGTATCAAACCTGTCCTTGAAATATCAGAAGAGGATAATAACGATATTAAATATGAAGTAGCTTCAGGTGTATTCAAGAGATTTTGTGATATCGCAGGTCAGCCTGTTGTTAAAGGAAAGAATCTTGATGTTGGATTAAATAAAAATCCTACTGTCTGGAAAGTTTCCCTTTGGTCAACGGGTGATAATCCTATACGAACTGAATGTATGGAAAATGGTCACATCAGAATCGGTTGGGATGATTACGGCCCTGATATTACAAGTGAAACCGATTTTTCAGAAATGGGTGGAAGAAATGTTCTCAACAGCTTTATTTATAAAATGAAAGTCGGAGATATAGTTCTGTCTTGTTACAGCAGTACTACTATTGATGCAGTCGGAGTAGTAACAGGGGAATATGAATGGAACGGCGAGTATGATGATCTTAACAGAGTAAGAAAAGTGAACTGGCTTGTTAAGGGTATCAACGAAAGTATTGTTGATATGAACAACGGTAGTGTTATGACTCTTGCTTCTGTTTATAGATTGAATATTTCTGTAGCTGATGCTCTGTCGATTGTCGAAAAACACGGTGGATTTGCTGAAGAATATGAAGCAGAGAAAGAAAACCATGTCTTCATAATCGACGAAATTAACCGTGGTAACATTTCAAAGATTTTCGGTGAGCTTATCACTCTTATTGAACCTACAAAGAGATTAGGTCAGGAAGAGGCTGTTAAGGTTAAACTTCCTTATTCTCAAAAGCTTTTTGGTGTGCCTGATAATGTTTATATTATTGGTACAATGAATACCGCTGACAGATCTATTGCCGCAATTGATACGGCTCTCAGACGTAGATTTGCTTTTGAAGAAATGATGCCTGATTCAACCGTGTTAGAAGGCTTACATGTTGATGGCGTCTCAATATCAAATCTCCTTGATCTTATCAATGAGCGTATAGAAGTTTTGTATGACCGAGAACATACAATCGGTCACGCTTACTTCACACCGCTTCTTAAGAATAACAACCGAGAAGTTCTTTTTGATATCTTCAGAAACAAGATATTACCGCTTCTTCAGGAGTATTTCTATGAAGATTACGAGAAGATAAGACTTGTTCTTGGCGACAATCAGAAATCAGATAAAGCTTTACAGTTTATCAATGAAGAAACTGTAGATTATGGTAAACTCTTTGGTTCAAATATTTACGATTATGATGATAAAAAGGTATATACAATCAATGAGGATGCTTTTGAAAATATAGAAGCTTATAAAGAAATTCTTAAAGGAAGACAGTAATGAAACAACCGATTCAGATAACAGAATACGGAGTTTTTTGCAGTAAAAAGGATGTGCCGGGATGCAAATACCTCCCGGCAGATATCTTCAATAAGCTGGAAAACTTTATACTTGCTAATCAAGGTACTGAAACAGAGCCGGTTGAGCTTATGGGGCTTTCGGTACGCAGAGGAGCAGGTAAGGTTATTACTGCGAAAAATTATGTAGGCATGATTGCAATGAATGACGGCACAGTCATTGAGATCTTACCTAAGATTTGCAATGTAACAGACGATGAAAACGGAGAAAAAGCAAAGAAGCTTCTTGTCAAAATGCTTAATACTCTGCGTAATTCTCCCTTTAAAAATTTTCAGACTACTTCCATTGATACATCAAAGCTCAATATTTTTGAAATCTTTATCAGAATGTTTAATGAAGAAATCTTCAGAATAGTTAAACACGGTCTCAGATGTAATTACGAAAGTAAAACAGAAAATCTCAATGTATTCAAGGGTAAGATGAAATTCAGCGAACAGATAAAATTCAATCTTATACATAAAGAGCGAAGCTATGTTGAATACGATGAGTTTAATGTAAACACACCTGAAAACCGACTCATAAAAACAACTTTACAGTATTTATACAAAAGAACTGTATCCGATAAAAACAAAAGTGATATCAGAACACTGCTTAATTCATTCAATGAGGTTGAAATATCTTCAAATATTGAAAAGGATTTTCAATATTGCGGTAAAGACAGAAATATGAAGAATTATACTTTTGCTCTTTCCTGGTGCAGAGTGTTTCTCAAGGGCGAAAGCTTCACTTCTTACAGTGGTTCTGAGGTGGCTTATGCTTTGCTGTTTCCAATGGAAACTCTGTTTGAAAGTTACGTAGCAGCAAACCTTAAAAAGATAATTAATCTGTCTGAATTTACTGTTTCAGCACAGGACAGAGGCTACTATCTTTTTGATCTTCCGCAACGCAGGTTTTCACTCAGACCTGATATTGTCATCACAAGACGAAATGATGCTGCGATTTTCGTTATGGATACAAAGTGGAAATTGCTCACTGATACACCTCAATCGAACTTTGGTATCTCACAGTCTGATATGTATCAGATGTATGCATATCAGAAAAAGTATAAGTCCAAAAATGTAACATTAATTTACCCACTGTCTGATAAGGTGAATCCTGATAAAGATATTTCATATAAGTCGGATGACGGTGTGACTGTGGATGTTAAGTTTGTTGATTTGATGGATATACAGGAGAGTTTGAAAGAATTAGTTGATTTTATATATTAACCTTATATATCAAAAGGGGCTGTTGCACTAAGGCAGCCCCTAAATAAAAAGAATAAAGCCACTGAGTTA